>JBEIQS010000126.1:0-17225 GCA_040376425.1 Alphaproteobacteria bacterium
CGGGCGTTGGACTTCGGCCCGAGCGACGGTCTGACGAACATCGTCCATCACTTCCGTCAGGTCATCGTCAGCGGGAGAGGCGGGCTGGGTGTTGGAGCATTCCTGGGATATGTCCAATCTGGAGGATGCACCCTACTGTGATCCCTGCACGCTCACTGAGCCTTTTACAAAGAAAGAGGTAAAGACGTTAGGTTTTCGCACGCAACTTGATAGCGGGGAGAGCTACAGTCTGGGCCACTTCACCGCCCTCCGGATGCGCTACAACGCGGCGCAGGCCACCCACGATCTGTCGCTCTACACCAGTCCTTTTGAACAGCCGGTCCAGCTCCGCTACATCGACTATCTTTACGAGATGGAACAGTTTTTCCCCATCTGCGGTGAAGGTTGGGCACCCCAGCCGGGCATCTGTGTGGAGGGCCAGCGCCGGACTTCCTGCGCGGTCGGCAGGTCGGAGACTTCACTCCTGGGTCTGGCGGCGGTGTTGGGTATGGTGTGGAAGCGGCGGCGGCGGTGAGTTTTTTTAGGAGGGAGGGGATGTAAGACCCCAATGTTTGGGGTAGCTTCCCCTTGAGGTTCCCCGATGCCTGCTCCCACCCTCCTCGCTGGTCCCATGCTCCGCCGGGTGGAAGCCCGGAGTGTTGCCGTTTGGATCGCCACCAACGGGGACCCGGGAGTGCTGCAGCTCCAGGTTTTTCGCTATGGCGGGGCACAGGTAGCGGGTACGGCATCGTTGGAAAAAGTGCGCCTTGGGGATGCACTCTGGGTGGGTCTTTTCCGCCTGGAGTGCAGTGTAGACCTCACTCCGGGTACCCTCTATGGCTACAAGCTCTTTGACGGCAGCACCTATGTGGACCTGAGCGCCATGTGCCTCAAAGGGCCCACAGACACCAAAGCGCTGAGTAGCCCGACTTTTGTACTTCCGTCGGCAGTTGGATCCACTTCGGGTCTCCGCCTGGTGCAGGGATCCTGCCGCAAACCCCACGGGGGTGGCCAGGACGCCTTGGCATTGTTGGCCGCCGTCCTGGATGACACCGCGACCGATCTCGACAACCGCCCGCAGCTACTGGTCCTGACCGGCGACCAGATCTATGCCGACGATGTCCATGTGGAAGTGCTCTCCGCGATTCGGAAATTGGCGCCGATCCTCTTCAAGTGGACGGAGACTTTGGGGGAGGGGAGTGAGCCCCTGTTGACCCCTTCGAATGTGGAAGCCAAGAACTTTCGCTACAATTTCCTTCAGAAGATCGGCTTTAAATCCCTGAGCTACACATCCTCCGAGTACGACTACTATCAATACCACCTCCTGGGCTTCCAGGAGTGGTGTACGATGTACCTGCTCTGCTGGTCCGAGTGGCTGTGGAATGCCATCGAAGCCAAAGAGGTGACGGACAAAAAGTTGAAGAGCTTTCTGGGCACTCTCAAAAATGTACGCAGAGCCCTGGCCAACATCCCCTCCTACATGATCTTCGACGATCACGATGTCACCGACGACTGGTTTCAGCAGTCCCACCGCGCACTTCTGGAGAAAGGCACCGGCACAAATGCCAAGGTATCCCGACGAATTATCCGCAATGGGATGCTGGCCTATATGCTTTTTCAGGACTGGGGGAACCAGCCGACGGACTACCTCACGGGTACGGACTGGGGCAAGGTGATCGCCCGGCTCTCTTCTACCGGTGCCAACGTACCTGAGCTTCTGGCGATCAGCCCGGCCCCGAAAGATGAGGATAGCCTTCTGAAAAGCCTGGGGATCCTCGGGAACAACGATCTGAATGTGGCGGGACTGGCCCCCGGTGTACGCCGTCTCTGGAACTACCGCTATGTGGGGCCGGACTTTGACTTGGTGGTCCTGGATACCCGGACCTGGCGTGGCAACTTTCTGGATTCTTCCAACAAGAACCTGGGCGAGTCACTCTTGACACGTCAAGCGATCATCAACCAGCTTCCGACGCCCAGCACCCAGCGGACCCTGATCCTGCTGGCCCCCGCCCCGATGGGGGGTTTTGATATTGTCGAGGCGGCCCAGAAGGGGAAGATGACCTGGGAGCATCTCTCCTCGCCCCTTCTTTCAGAGGATACAGCGACCAAGCTGGACTATGAAGGCTGGGCCATCAACCCCAAAGCCCTGGGTTTTTTGATCTCCCGCCTCGGAAAAGTGCGGCCGGTGGTGCTCTCCGGGGACGTCCACTACGCCTACAGCCAGTGGGTCACCCTGAAGGAAGGGTGGCGCGAAACGCCCACACTTCCGAACAGACCGCCGGACCTCCTCCAGCTCTGCTCCTCCTCTTCCAAAAACGCGGAAGCCCTGACGCGGGCGCTGAGTCTCACGGATCTCTACTCCGCTGAGGAGGAGGATCTTTCAAAGGAAGACTTTGACAAAATCGTCCTGGCAATAACGACAAACCACCCTGCCATCGCCTCCTCGGCTGGGGATTTTGCGTGGGTGAAGGTGCAGGAGACCGGGGATCGTATTGGGGAGATCCTGGCAGACCCCTCTTTTGAGCTGCGGAAAAAAGTCGGTGACAAGGCATCCGATTTTTTTGTAGACAACGCAAATATTGCGCTTCTACCCCTGCTACTGGCCCAGATCGCGGTGCAGGTGCTCTATGGGCAGGATTTTCTGTCGGCGATGGCCGGAGCAGAGCTTTATTCTGCGGAAAGTCCTATCTCGGGGATCTCCCTGACCGACAAACGCCAGGAGCTGCGGTACCAGCAGACTTCCTGGGACCTCCTTGCGAAGGAGAGCCAGGTTCCCAAGGGGACAAAAGACTGGTTTGATGCGTCGAATGTTACTCCTTCGTGGGGGACCGTGATCGGTGGAACAGCCGCGGGACTGGTGACTGGCGACACCTCCGTCCTGCGGGACGCCGTTCGGGATGTCGCCACCGACGACAGCCTGCTCCTGAAGTACCTGAATTTCCTCTCCGTCGGGGATCCAAACATCGGCATTGTCCACCTTAAACAGGGCTTTGGGGGCGTCAACGTCGCCCACGCCCTGTTGTGGACCCTCCCCGCCGAAAAGGCCGATATGCCGCTGTACCGGGAGAAGTTGCCCCCCGCCTCCTCCTCCCCGGCCTGGGCAGTCACCCTCCACACCACCACCCTTTGAGTCGCTCCATGCCCACAAACCTCCTCCTGGTCGGCCTGGAGCGTCTGGCGACGGTGCTCAACCCCCTGCGTGCCCTGGCCTCCGGGGATCCGCGCGCCCTCGACCGCTTTTCGCGGGAAACGGGCTGGATTTTTGTCGAGAGTGCCGCAGACAGCTTCCGGGCCGTCTCCGGGCTGGTAGAGGCCGCCGACACCACGGCCGCCCTGGCCCGCAGCCTGGGTGCCGATTCTGAAAATCCGCCGCCCCTTACAGAAATCTCCAAGGCCATCGCAGCGGTGCTGGAGGCGATCCAGAGTGCCGAGCAGCTGGTGCTGAGTGGCCTGCCTCTGAGTGGCGAACCAGCGCTGCAACAGGAATTTTTGCGGGATATCCGCGATCTTCTGCTGCTCAATGACCTGCAGCGCCGCTCGGCGCCCCTGGTGGCGGTGCTCTGTGCCTTGGGCCTGATCGAGCTGGGCACCCTTCCCCCGCTCTATTCCAGCAAAAAAATCCTGGTTCGTCGTGGAAGTTATCGTCCCCGCTTGCGGCTGGAGCGTGTTTCTCAACTGCTGGCCGATCCCGGCGACTACCTGGAGCGCCTCTACATTCCCGCCCAAGGGGACTTCGACGACGAAGCCGCCCGTCGCTTTATCCACCGCCTTGTACGCCAGCTTCAGCCGCTGGCCGCGCTGGGTGGAGCCCGCCTTCAAAGCCACGGCAGCGACCTCCCCGCTGCCCTGCTTCCGCCACTCTCCGTGCTGTTGGGACGGGAGCTGAGTCCCGAAGAAGAGGAGGCACATCGCCGCTATTTCCGCAGCGCCACCCTGCTGTGGACCCTGCCCGAGCCTCCGGTCAGCTTTGGGCTGCGGGCCAAAGCCCTGCCCACCGCAGTCCCCGGTGCCAGCGGGATCATCGGCCCCGCCCTGGAACTTTCCCTGATGGGCGGCGTTGAATTTCCGGTGGACCGGGCGCCGTGGAGTGGGTCGTTGAGCCTATCAGCAGAGGGCGGCGCCCTGGGTATCTCCCGCGACGAGGTGCGGGCTTCTGTAGGGACTCCCTCCCTTTCGGCCGGCCTGGACCTGCTGTTGAGCGGCCCCTGGGTGGCGGGTGCGGACCGTGGCCCGCGCCTGGGGCTGGAAAGTGTTGGGATGCAGCTTTTTGCAAAAATCGGTGAGCGCAAACCAGACGCCGGTTTTGGGCTCTGCCTCCACGGGCTCAGCCTCAGCCTGGGGGGAGCGGAGGCGGACAGCTTTGTGGGCAGCGTGGTGCCATCGGCGGAGTTCCGTCTGGACGCGGATCTGGCCTGGAGTATCCAGGGTGGGCTGATCTTCGGCTTTGATAGCGGTCTTCACGCACATATTCCGCTCAACCTCAAGCTGCCGTTGATAGAGCTTCCCTATGTGGACCTCGCTGTGGAGGCCGACGAGCTGGGGCTGCGTGCCAGTGCCCGGACCCTGGTGTTGGGCAAGCTTGGGCCACTCTCGCTGACCGTCGAAGGGCTGGGGGTGCAGGCCGCGTTGGTCTGGCAGCCGCTTGGCGGGCAGGTGGAGCTGCTCCCCCCTACCGGCATCGGCTTTTCGCTGGTAACACCGGTGATTTCTGGTGGCGGCTTTCTGAACATTACTCGGCTGGCAGACGGATCCAACAAATACGAAGGGGCGGCGGGCTTCGAGATCCTGGACGGTGCCCTGGCGCTCAGTGCCTTTGGTATTGTGATCGCCGGGCCCAAACGTTTCTCCATGCTGGTCAGTATCACCGCCAGCTTCCAGCCGATCCAGCTGGGTTTTGGCTTCACCCTCAACGGAGTGGGGGGGCTGATCGGCATCAACCGCACGATGGACCCCATCGCGCTGGGGGAGGGGGCGCGCAACGGCCAGCTGGATGCCGTCCTCTTCCCCCAAAACGCCGCCGAAGAGGCGCCGCAAATCCTCCAGAATCTGGATACATTCTTTCCAGAGTTAGAGAATTCCTATGTATTCGGTGCGATGGTCTCCATCGGCTACCAGAGCTTTATCGTGGCGAACCTGGGGGTGATCGTCTCCTTCCCTTCGCCGCTCCGCATCGCGCTCTTGGGCCAGCTCCACGCCCTGCTTCCCGCGGAAAAGGGCATCGTGGTGCTGCACCTGGACGTGGTGGGTATCCTCGACATCTCCGGCAAACGCTTCTCCCTGGATGCAGGACTGTACGACTCCAGCATCGCTGGTTTTGCGCTCTCCGGGCAGATGGCCATGCGCCTGAACTACGGCGATCGTCCTGAATTTTTGCTGTCCCTGGGTGGCTTCCATCCTGCCTTCTCCCCGCCCTCCGGTTTTCCCAAGCTGGAGCGTCTGAGCCTTGCGATGGATTTTGGCGAGGAGGTGGAGCTCTGCTGCAGCAGCTACTTCGCCATCACCTCCAACACCCTGCAATTCGGCGCCCGGGCCGACCTTCATATCGGCGTTGGCGGCTTTGAAATCGACGGATCCACCCACTTTGACGCGCTGATCTGCTTCCGTCCCTTCCATATGACCGTGGGCCTGGGCATTTCTGTCAGTGTCAGCGCCCTGGGACTGGATCTGATCGCGGGCAGCCTGGAGGTGGAGCTGTCGGGACCGGCCCCCCGTTGGAAGGTGGCGGGCACCGCTTACTGGTCGGTGGCCGGGGTGGAAGATCACAAGGATTTTTCACTGGAATTCGGAAAGCTTATCGAGGAGGAGGAACGGGAGCAGGTGGACGTGCGGAGCCTGATCCGGGCGGCCATCCGCCTGCCCGATGCCCTCAGTTGCTCCGCCGGTACCTTACAATTGCGGGCCTTGACGGCGGAGGAAGAGGAGGAGGAGTGGGCAGCCCTGGACAGCTCGCTCCAGCTCCGCCAGCGGGTCGCACCCTTGGAGCTGCCGTTGGAGCGCTTCGGCACCGGCCTGCCACTGGAGCCCGGCCCCTTCCGCCTCCGGGTGGCCACCGGGGCCACGGTGCTGCCCCTTTCCCCGCTGGAGGGCAACTTTGCCCTGGGCCAGTTTCTGGACCTGAGCCTCGCCGAGCAGCTCTCCGCTCCCTCCTTCGACACGCTGATGGCCGGTGTGGAGACCGGCCCGCTGCTGTCCGTTCCTGCCACCAACAATAAAGCCTCGGTCCGGCCCGAGGATCAATTCGAAGTGATAGCCATCCCTGCCAGCCTATCCGTTCCAGCGGCGCTGAAGGAGGCCGTCGTCGGCACCGCAAGCTCGTATGTGAGCCGCCTGCGCGGCGCCCAACGTCGGGAGCTGGGCAACTTCGCCGGGCCGGCGCTGGAGCTGCTCACGGCTCCCACCTATGCCCTGGCCACAGGCGACGGCCTGAGCCCCGCCGACACCACCCTCCAGTCCTACGCCAGCGCACGAAAATCAGCAGGCGAAAATCGGATCATTCCCTCCCACCTCCTGCGGAAGGCGTCATGAGTCGGGTCCAATTTCTCCCCCACCTGCGGCTGGGGCTGGCCTCTGGCCTGAAGGAGCCCTTTTCCGTCAAGCTGCCTGCCGATCCAACCCTTCAGCTGGATCTGAGCCTGGAAGGCGACAGCCAAACGATCCCCCGCACCCTCCGTCTGCGGGGGCCTGGCCATGTCCTGGGTCTGCCGGCGGGTGTGGTGCTAAAAACGGTGCCCGCCGATGGAGAAAAGTCTGCACCTACCGGTCATATGGTCCAGGTCGAGCTGCGGGTGCCCGGCCTGCCCTGGGTGGCCACACCTGCTGCTCCGGACAGCAAGGGCTTGCCCCCCTGGCTGCGTCTGGTGGTGGTCCGGGCTGCCGTCGCCCGGCTCTCCTCCGCCTCTCCCTGCCCGATCCTGCACCTGGATCCTGGCCATTCTGCCGAGCTGCCCCCCGTGGATCAGGCCCGGGCCTGGGCTCACGCTCAGGTGATCCTGGAGGACAACGAAGATCCGGCCACTGTCCTCAACAATCGTCCCACCGCCGCGCTGGCCCGGCTGCTCTGCCCACGCCGCCTGGAGCCGGCTACCCGCTACATCGCCGCGCTGGTTCCCACCTTTAAAGCGGGTCTTCAGGCAGGACTGGGTCAACCGGTGACCGAGAAGTTGCTGGCCTGGTCCTGGGAGCCCGGGCAGGTGGAGGCGGCGGGGATCGACCTGCCCGTCTACCACAGCTGGAGCTTTGAGACCGTGGCCGAAGGCGGCGGTGATTTTGAGGATCTCGCCGCAAAGATCCTGCCGATGGTCGCTCCAGCGGGGCTGGGGCAGCGACCGGTGCAGGTGATAGACGGCGGCAGCCGGGTCTTCCCGGAGAAACTTCGTCCATCCGGGACTTTTGTCTATCGTGGTGCCCTGGGCCCCAAGGTGGACCGACCCGCCCCCAGAGAGGACTCCCCCACGGCGGCCGCCCTGCTGGCCACCTGGAAGTCCACTGCCGCTGATCCGGTGCTTACACCGCCGGTAATCGGCAGTTTTCAGGGAGCGCCCGATAGCGATCCGGTGCTGAGCCTGACCGATACCTCCCGTAGCTGGATTCGCAGCTTGAACCTGGATCCATCTCTGCGTGCGGTCGCGGGTCTGGGCGCGGCCATCGTACAGGAGAACCAGGAGGCTCTGGTGGCCTCGGCCCGGGCGCAGGCGGCCCAGCTTCGCGAGGCGAACCAGCAGATCCGCCAGAACCTTCTTGCGGTGGAGGTGGGTCGTTTTTTGAATCGCCGAATCCAGCGGTTGGAGGAGGCGGAGCTGATCCAGATCACCCGGCCCGCCCACAAAAACCTCGTGGCAAACAGCACTGCGACCGCTGCGGCGGGTATGGCGGCGGGAAGCAGTGTGGCCAGCCTGATCCGCTGCAGCGACCTGCCCGGCTCCACCATCAGCGGCGAGCTGCGCCGTGCCCTGCGCCCGGCCGGACCGGTAGGCCGACGTATCCGCAGCCGCAGCCTGCCTACCAGCGGCCTGGTGCGCAACCTGTTCAGCAGCACGGCCGCCCAGAAAGAGGGGCCGGTGTCGGCGGCCAACCCCGGTGTGGCCAAGGTGGGCAGTAGCCTGAAAGAGAGCCTGCAAGCACGGGATGTGGCCCTGCGCCTGCGCCTGGAGAGCCGCGTCCCCGCCACTGCAGCCCCAAGCAGTCGCCCCGGCCGCCCCCTGCTGGCCCGGCCGGTCTTCCGCGAGCCGCTGGCCAGCCACCTGGGGCGGCTCTCTCCTGAATTTTTGTTACCTGGTGTAAGTGAGCTACCGGATGACAAGGTCCTCCTCCTGGAGGCCGATACCGGCTTTGTGGCCGCACTCCTGGCCGGTGCCAACGACGCGCTGGCGCGGGAGCTGCTGTGGAGGGAGTACCCCTTTGACCGAAGCTGGACCTTTTTCCGGCATTTTTGGGACCGTACTAGCCCTGGAAAGGAGGGCGAGCTGGCGAAGGGGATCCGGCAGTGGCAGAGCTGGCCGCCCCTCGCCGCAAACAGTGCCGATACGCGGGTTCTTCTTATCAAAGCCGCACTTCTGCGCCGTTTTCCCGGCACTCTGATCTATGGTTGGGTCAAGGGCAGCAGCAACCCTCGGCGGGCCCCGCTCTACAGCGGGGAGCTGGCGCCGGGGATCCAGTATGTCGCCTTTGAAAAGGGCACGGAAGCCTGGTCGAAGTGGCTTTTTGTGGTGGAGCAACCCGTGGAGAGCCCGCGTTTTGGCCTGGATCAGCGGCCCGGCGCCTCCTCCTCCTCCCCCACGTTGGACAGCCTGTGCTGGGAAGACCTCAACGTGCCACCCGGCGGCTTTCTTCCCGCCACCCACGACCTTTTTGCTGGTCTGGGCGTCGGCACCGATGCTGCATCCCTTGCCCGGATCACCTTTCAGAAGCCAATCCGCGTGGTGCTGCCCGCATCCGCCTGGGGGATTTGACCCATGCTTTGGGATGAGTACAAGAACAATTTTCCCGCACAGGGCCAGAAGCTACCGCTGGCGCTGTTTCCGGTGCGCCTGGAAACCCGCTTCTATCCGTTCGATAGTAGCAGTCCACGGGAGCTGTGGCTGCGTATCTACCCCGAGCCCCTGCATATCGACACCTGGCAGCCCGCCCTGAGTCCGAAGGAAAACGATGCCGGAAGTGTATACTGGACTACAATCTGGACCGCTCTGGTGAAGAAAGTCGGGGTGGGGAAAGGCTATGCCTGGGCCACCGTGGCCGGAGTGCTGGGGGAGGAGCTTCCCGCTTTTGAGCAGTTGGTCACGGCGGTGGGGAACCGGGGACGGGCGCTGACCGTCCTGACGCAGCTTCGGCCGGGAAATCTCAGCTATACCGGTGGATCCAGCCTTGCAGGCCAACCAACAACGCCCAACCCGGTGCCACCCAAGAGGGAGGAAGGCCAGGACAGTGTGCCGGTGGCGCGCCTGCTGCCGGAGCGTTGGGTGGTGGTGGGAAGCCCGTGGTTCCTGGGCCTTCAGGCAGTGGGGGAGCCGATTCCCACCGACCTGCCTTGTGGGGCGGCCATGTATCTGGCCCAGAGCCTGGGCAGCGGCGCTACTCCTCATGCACTCCTGAAGGCAGCAAAAGCCGAGTGGATGGTGGATATGGACGAGGCCGTGCGTGTGGGCATGGCGATAAAGATCCCGCTTGGCAGCGCCGCCACCTCGATCCCCGACGGTGGGATGGGCTTGCGGGTCTTCGGCCTTCGCCGCGCCGAATCCTCCGCCGAGCTGGAGACCCTGCTCCGCCACCAGCACTACAGCCGGGGTCTCCAGATGGTGCCGCCGGGCACCGCCACCAACAACACCGTGGAAGGCAGCGCCGGCTGGGATCCTTCCGAGTGCCAGGGTCCGCGCGAAGCGGCCCCCCTTCCGGTGATGAACGTCGCAACGTCAGCAGAGTCTGTTCTCCCGAACTCGGCCGCTTTGACAAGAGTTCTTGGCCTGGGAACCGGCTCCATCCTGGCGCTGGTTCCCGGCAGTGGCCTCCAGCCGCCCGATGCACACGCCCCGAAGATGGCTGCGGCCATGAACCGGGTACTCTGGGAAGGTTGTCTGGGCCTTTTTCTGAAGGAGGTGCTGCCCTCCGGCTATGTGAGTGCCGACAACATCACCTGGCTGCGGAGCTGGTTTATCAACTGGGTCCGTGCCGACGGCCCGTTGCCGATCCTGCGCCTTGGACGCCAACCTTACGGGATTCTACCCGTGAGTGTGCCGCGCACCGTGGCCGGCCCCACCACCGAGGAGCAGGGGCTGGAGAAGCTGCTGCAGGAGCTACGGGATCACGTGTGGGAGGAGCTGATTCCAGAGGTTACACGCCTGGATCCCACGGCGCAGGACAGCGATGTGGATGCCCCGGAGGGCAGCGAGCGCCTCAGTAGCATCCTGCGGCTGGGGCCGGATGTGGTCTCCTTTGTGCCCTCGTCGGTGGGCCAGAGTGCAAATAGTATCGCCGAAAAACACATCAAGTCATTTGATGATAGTGTGTTGTGGATCAAAGATACCCTGGGCACCAGCGGTACCCCCCGCTCAGAGCCACTGTGGCAGGTGCTGAGCGACGCAGCACAACAAAAAACGGTTGCAGCCCAGGTGGAAGGCTACCGAAAGGCAAAGGCCCTGCTGGACAGCTATGTCCGGGGTCTCGCCAAGACGCTGACGGAGAAGACCAACGAGCTGGGCCAGGCGACGATGCGCAATGCTTCCAAGGTGGTGCTCGACGGCATCAAGCAGGAAATAACAACCATCAACCTGCGGATGAAGTCCAAGGACGGTGGCTATCTTCCCGACACCGGCCTGTACCGGGGAAAGATCATCAACGGGTCCTATGTGCCCCACGTCTACGACTCGGTGCGGCGCCTGATCGAGCTTTGTGATGCCTACCAGAAGGCGGTGGGTTGGCAGGCCCGGCTCCCCAGCCTCACCGGCTTATTACGGCTTCCTAACAGCACTCCGGCCCCCCTCCAAGGGGACCATCCCTACCCACTGCTTGCCAGCAGCCGCGTGATGATCGGCGCCAGCCATGTCAGCTACCTCAACGATTTTGCCAGCTTTCTGGAAGGTAAAGCAACACTCCCTGCAGAGCCTGACGACAAGCCCCTGCTCTACCAGCTTGTGCTCCTATCGGTCAGCGCGGCAAAGGCCGGCAGTACCACCGAAAAATCCGCGATGATCCAGGCGCTCAAAGACATTGCTACCCTGGACCGCACCGAAGTGGGCCGCCGCGCCTATGGCACCTTGGGACTGGGAACCCACCGACTCGATGCCTGGCTGACCAGCCTGGCCACCGCCCGGCTGATGACGGGCCGTGCCTCCGCGCAGATGACCGGTCTGCTGGTGGGTGGCTACGGCTGGGTTGATGGTCTACGACCGGCCAAAAGTGCAAAAACGTCGCAGGGTTACCTGCTATCGCCGTCGCCTTCGCAAGCGACCACGGCGGCGCTGCTGCGCTCGGGCTACGCCGTACATGGGGAGGCCAGCCGGCAGAGCCCCCTGTCGGTGAACCTGAGCAGCCACCGGATTCGGCTTGCCCAGTGGCTTTTTGAGGGAATCCGGCAGGGCCAGGAGCTGGGGAGCCTGCTGGGCGAGCGTCTGGAGCGGTCCCTGCACGAAAGTGGGCAGGATGTGTTGGTGCAGCCGCTGCGGAAGCTGGTCAAAGAGGCCGTTATTAGCGCCCGTCCTGTGGATCCCGAGGCGCCGCCCGAGTCGAGGATTGTCGATGGGCTGGTGCTGGCCCGGGCGCTGGACCCCGGCTCCGTGGACCTGGATGTAGAAGCGCAAGCGGTACGGAAAGCACTTCTGGATCAGAAATTTTTGACATTCGACACAAACTCTTCCGACGGCTGGGGAGCCGTACCGTCGAGCCGGCCCGCCTGCCTGAAGGACTGGACTGCCTGGAAAAAAGTGGCGTTGGGACTGGTGGAGTGCCTGGATGCCGCGGCGGATGTGGGGGTGGCCGAGAGTATGCACGCGCTGGCAGCGGGCAACCTGGAGCGGGCCAGCACCACCGCCGCCTCGCTGGACCGGGGAGAAAATCCCCCTCCCGAGCTGCTCTTTCCGCAGAGTCCTCGGAGTGGACCGCGTGTACACCACCGGCTGGTCCTGCTGATGCCCCGGGGACTGGAAAGCTGGCTGGAGGGGCTGATCGGCGCGCCCTCCTCGATCAACTATACCATCCGGAATGCAGCAGGAAGAACAAAAACCCGCAGCCTGAAGGATGCCGGACTCAGCCTGACCGAGCTGCTACGCCTGACGCCGGAGCGGCTGGCGGGCAGCCGGCTGGAGGCAAAGCTGGCGCCCGCCGGTGCGACGGTGGACGAGGAGGGGCTGGAGGAGTTGTTTTTGTTATTGGGGGCTCTGAAAGGGCTGTTGCGCAACGCCCGGCCCGGCAGTGTTGCCGATCTGCAGACCCCCGGCCCGAACGAAGGGACCACCAACCCCGACGCCGCTGCGGCCTGGAAAAAATGGTGGGAATCCGACGTAACGCAAGAAGACAGGGAAAGGCCCATCCTGCCCTCTCTTTCTGTCAACTTGTCCGCAGAATTCCTGGCCAACCTCAATGGCAGCAACAAGCGCTTTTCCAGCAGCCCGACGTTGGCACTGCGCTCCTGGCTGTGGGGGGTGGGCAAAGTGCGGAAAAGTGGAGCTGCACTGTGGGAGAGCCTGAGTCTGGCCGAAGCCCTGGCCGACCGGAGTGTGGCCGAGCTGAAGGTGGCCCAGCTTCCCGGCCCGTCCACCGAGTCCTGGGCGGGCATAAGTGCGCCGCCCGAGAGCCGTTTGTCCATTCTGGCCTGGGTGCCGGTGGGGTTGCTGCCGGAGTCTGGGACACAGAGCTGCGACCTGCTGCTGCTGGATGCCTGGACCGAGCAGGTACCGACAGGGGTGGGCGGGAGCACGCAGGAGCAGGGCGGGCTGACGCTGCATTGGAACAGCCCCGGGGCAAGGGGGCCACAGGTCATCGCACTGGGGGTAGCGCCCAGCGAAGGCTGGAGTGGCACCGGGGTCGAGGCCCTGATCAACGAGCTGTGGGCCCAGACCCAGCTGCGGGCAGTACGCCCCGAGCTGATCAACCTGGCAAAGCTGACCGACGCCTCCCTGCCCACCAATATCCTACTTCCTACCACCTACTACCGGGTCTGAGATGAGCACCTACATACAGTTGCTTCCCGACTTCCGCTCCAGGGACCTGAGCCCCGGCCTCGCAGCCAAGCTGGCCGACCCCCTCTGGCTCTTGACGCGTCAATGGCAGGTGGGAGAATTCTGCGGGGAAGATGCAGCTTCGGCCGCATGGGTGGAGTGGGAGACCGAGGCCGTACCGATGGACACGGTAGGCGTTGGAAAGGTGGGGCGTGGGCTGCCGGCTGCTCCGACCGAGGTGGTGGTGGAGCAGGAAAACGTGTGGAAGAGTCCGGGAAAGCTCCGTATCTCCCTGGAAATCGCTGCGCTGCTGCTGCGACTTTTGGAGGAGAAGGGAGCGAGCAGCCTGAAGGAGAGCCTGGTGAGCCACCCGGCCCTGCGACCTTCGCTGGCCGGGGTGGAGGCCGCCGCATTGCCGAGGTTGAAGCTGCTGGCCCGGCGTTCTTTTGATGGCTACGCCCTTTTTGAAGCACTGACCACGCAGGACGGGCTGAGGTTGGCAGATCCCACCGTCGTGACGCTGCGATCATTGATAGAAAAAAGTGCAGCGAAAACAAGAGGCTTTGTAAGGAGCTGGGTGGAGAGTGTGCAGGCACTGGTGGAGAGTAGCGAGCTGGGCGCCTGGCGGGCGGACCGGCAGGAGTACAACTTCCGGATGGCTACCCAGGCGGCAGAGGGAGAGGTGGGCTTGGAAGCCGGAGAATATCGAGGCGGGCGCCTGGACTGGGAGGCCTTTGACATGGGGACCGCTCCCAAGGAGCTTCGTGGCGGAAAAACTGCTCCCAAAGTGGTCAAAAGCCGAGGGGCGGTGCTCCCCGCGTCGGTGCGGTACTCTGGCATGCCTGCGTCGCGGTGGTGGGAGTTCGAAAATGGGCGGGTCCACTTTGGCGGGCTGGAGGCACAACCGGAGGATCTGATCCGGTTGGTGATGGCAGAATTTGCAACGACCTTTGGGGATGATTGGCTGGTGATGCCGGTGCGACTGGGGGTGGGGGCGCTGAACCGGGTGACCAAGGTGAAGGTGCTGGACAACTTCGGAGGTAGCCTGGAACCCAAGGCGATGGCGCTGCGGGATGTCGCGATCAATCCCACCCGCAACTGGCGTTATTTCGAAATGAATGGCGATTCATCGGTGGCGGCGGGCCGCTGTCCCTGGCTGTTTCTCCCCGCCACGCTCTCTGAGCGGCAGGAAGGAATCCCCATCGAAGAAGTGCTCTTTCTACGCGATGAAGCTGCCAACCTGGGCTGGGCGGTGGAGCGACGGCTGGAGGGAAAAGACGGCATCGGGCGGCCCCGGCCGGTACCTGCACTCCGCGAATTGCCCAATCCGGGAGGATGGACCTATACTGTTGCTGGTGACGTTCCCGCAGGCTGGATCCCCCTGCTCCCCCAGATCATCGGCAGTGGTCCCGAGATCGAGCTGCGGCGGGCGCGCCTATCAGGTTGGAAGGAGGAGGATTTTCCGAGGGCGCTGGTCCTGAACCCCACAGAAAAGCTGGTGATGAAGGAGGAAGCGGTGCCGACGGGGGGGATGCTGGTGACCCGGAGCTGGCAGCGTGCCCGAGGTGCGGATGGCCGGGTTTATGTATGGATCGGCCGCGAGAAGCGACCGGGGATGGGAGAGCAGGGGAGTGGGTGGGAGGTGGATCGGTTGCGGGTAGGGTGAGGGGCGGGCGCTAAACCAGGTCGGCCAACTCGGGCTCGGGCTCCAAGCTGAGGAGGAGAGTCTTGGCACGGTCGCGGTAGAAGCGGGCCTGATCGAGGTCTTTCCAGCGTTTGGCGGCGCAAGCCAAGTCGAGTGCAATATTGGCACGATCGTTATCCAAAACTCCCGATGATTCAACCAGAGGGGAGAGGATCGCAGCCCCTTCCAAAAAGACACTTTTGTCGGGATGATCCAGCCGTGAAGCACCTCTAAGGCGCTTTCGCATTACGTCCTCAATGACAGGCGACGACAGATTTGTGGCCAAGGCATCTGCTTCCTCAAGCCTTCCGCGTATTGCCAGGGCAGGGAGACGAAGTAGCGCCGTCTGGGCCCTTTGTGCTTCAAGCCACTCGAGGGCGGAATCAGAACTCAGATAGGTGGCGTGAGCAGATGCCCACATGAGCGTTTCTTTCCTGACGGAGTTGTTTTCCCCGGATAACGCTGCAAAAAGACTTGTGATGGCGCTCTTCCTGCTAAGCGATGAGGTAAACCAAGGACCGGCTATTTCAACGCTATTGGTAATGGTCGCCAAGGCCGTACACATGGCATAGCGCGGCAAATTGAACGAGAAGTACTGTCCTACACTCTCCCTACCAAAAATTATTCGAAATGCGGCAGGCATTTCACGAACAGCATGATCCGGGCCGTGGACAATAATACGGAATCCAGCCTGAGCAAGAGCTGCCAGCCCATCCATCAGCGGGTGGCGAAAACGCTTTCTCCCCAAAAGAGCCTCTACATCCTGAAAAACAACGCTGGTATTCTCCTCCACGGTAGGGACTGCCATCCATATCAACGCTTCGGGGCCTTCTATCGCATCCACAAATGTGTCACCCTGCCCTCTCGAAACCGTACCACAGCTGATTCGTGGAGTATCAAACCAGGGACTATTTCGAAGTACGCGAAGGAAATTTCCATTTTTACTATCATACACAGATGCAAACAACCCTCCTCTTGCGATAGCAATCCCTCCCGACCATGGCACCAGTAGTGGCTCCACAACCGGCCGATTCTCTTCCCCCCACAGCTCGTGCTGCAACGAGGTTAAAGCAGGCCAAACCGCCACACTCTCCCCCTCCATCCCATAATCATGTGGCCCTGCCCGACTCCGCGAATACCGAACCTTCGAACAGGCTAATTTCCGCAACATCCCGCCCGTATCCGGATCCTCCCCCCAGACCAGCTCAAAAACCACATCCACCAGGTAGGCGCCCCACTCCGAGCCGGTGGAGCTGGCCTCCTCCACCAGAATCACCGACACGCCACGCGCCTCAGAAGCCTGGATCAAGGCCAGCAGATCCCCACGCATCGACTGATCCGGCTTCGCGCCCACCAGCGAAAAAGCGTCCACCACCACCGCCCGCAACGGCAGACCCGCCGGCGGATTGGTTACCATCTCCCAGAGGATTTCGAGGGCCACCTGCATCCGCCGCTCGGGCTGGGTCACATCCCGCTCGGTGGCCGCCGAAAGGTGCTGCACCAGCACGCGATGCTGAGGTTGGGCGCGATCCCAGGCGGCCACCTCCTCCTTCTTCAAGCCCAGCTTCTCCAGCTTCCAGAACACGTCGGCCGGGGCGATCTCCGTGCCCAGATAGGCGGCTCGCCCCTCCCCGAACTCCGCAATGGCCAGGGCCAGCGTGGTCGCCAGCGTGGTCTTGCCGGTGCCCGCCTTGCCACGCACCAGGATCGAGGTGGACTCCGCCGCCTCTGGCACCTTGGCAACCACCGGCATCCCGGGCGGAGAAAACAGATATTCAAGCTGGCGTACATGCAGCTTCAGGATGCGTTTCATGCGGCCAACGCCAAGCGGTTCGCGTCCCGTGACGCGCTCGTCCATGCGGCACGACCAACTGGTGTTTGACGCCGAGGAGGAGACGTCAAACGCTGTAGCTCCACCTCCACCGCCGCATCAAAGAAGGCCCCATGGGCACGACGTTCCACCCCACGATAGCCTTCCGCCCTTTTTTCCTGCCCGATTTCCCGATGTGTGTGTACCAGCAAGGCGACGATCGCAGGCGTGATCGTCGGCGTCATCAACCATGCACGTTTGGCACAGCGTGCTGCATCGGCGGTTCTGCCTTCTCCAAGTGCCGTCATCGCCAGATCAGAGGACTTCCTGGTCCATTCTTCGCGCTTCCAGGGCACCTTGGCTTCGTTGACAATCAAGCCCCAACGTTTGGGAGAAAATTGGTGAGCCACCAGCGATCCTGCACGCTGGATCTCATCGAGAAGGGCGCCCCGCTCCCCACCAAACTCCGTCCCCAACATCCACACCCAGGGGATAAGGAATTCGAACGCCTCCTCCACGCATCGTAGCCCGCCCCTCCCATCCCCGTCAACGCCCGGGGCCCCTCCGCCGCCCCCCGATCTCCTCCCAAACTCCACCCTTTTTCCCA
>JBEIQS010000053.1:0-30046 GCA_040376425.1 Alphaproteobacteria bacterium
ACACATGGCCCGTAAGTCCGTAGAGTCGCTATTAACACCTTATGCTCAGCAACTTGGAAAGGTTCCTGACCAGGATATCGCAGATAAAGCGGGCGTATCACGGGCAGTGACTGTTGCGTACCGTAAGAAGCTCGGAATTCCTGCTTACGACGGCCATCGTCACCGCGGCAAAGAGGCCGCTGCACCGGCTCCGGCTCCAGCGGAAGAGCCGAAGGCGGCGCCGAAGGTTGAACGGGTCAAAGCGCCAAAAGCAGAGCCGAAGGCCCAACCGGTGGCGAAGGTGGAGGAGAAGCCCTCCGCAGACGGTAGCTTCCGCGGCCGGAAGTCGGCGCTTGACAAGTTTATCCACCTGCTTGGCACCCGCCCGGATGCCGAGGTCGCCGCGTTGGCGAATGTCACTCCCGAAAATGTGCGTACCTATCGGACCCGAAGGGGCATCCCCTCCACTTGGCGCCAGGCTGATGCGGCTCCGCCCGCTCCGGCCCCGGTGGTCAAGGCACCGAAGCCGGCCAAGAGCGCCGCCGTGGCCGTGGCGCCAACCCCGGCAACCCAAGCGGAAGTGGTGCCGGCCCCGGCTCCGGCCGAGGCGCCGAAGGCCCCCGAAGTCGTGATCGTGAGCGAGCCAGTGGCGAGCGCCCCGGTCGCCGCAGCACCCGTGGTAGAGGCGGCACCCGCGAGCGAGCCGGTGCAGGTCCCCGCTCCCCTGGTGCCGGTGGTGACGCCTGCGCCGGTGGCTGACCACGCGCTGGTCGCCTTCCAGGTGATCCTGGAGTCGGAGGGGACCACCCTACGTTATGTAGTGGTGGGTACAGACATTGCGGCAGCCGCGGGCACGACGCTGGCGGGCCTTGCACGCCGCCACCCCGGCTACGACGTGCGCTCCATCGAGCGCATCGCGGATGTGCTTGCCTGAACGAGACTCAGGAGAAGATACGCGCCCACTCCGCCTGAAGCAGCTCCCGCGCTTCAGGCCGTAGGGCGGCTTCTCGCTCAAACAAAAAGGCGGACGTGAGCTGGCGCACTTCGGCAAAGCTCACGCTCTTGCCGGGGCGTGCCTTGGCCACGATCATACCCGTGAGCTGCTCCAACGCGGCTTCATCCAGGTGACCCAGATCGCGAAGCAGGTTCAGAAAGTCACTGCCACGCGGGTCAAGTTCGAGGTGCTGGGGCAAAAAGGGGGGCATGGGTGCTCCGGTCCGGCGCTTCATACCGGGACGGGCGCCAGGGCGCAAGTCCGGCGGCCTCCAGCACCGTCTGTGGTCCCATCACCAAACCGGCGCCCTCTGAAATCATCTGCAGACAGCCGACCGAGGCCACCGCACCGATGGGCCCGGGCACAGCCAGCACATCGCGCCCATAGTTCAAGGCGTGCTGCACGGTACCGCGGGTTCCACTTTGGACAGCCGCCTCCACCACCACCACCACCTCTGCCAGCGCCGCGATGACCCGGTTCCGGACGGGAAAGGTCCACCGGTCCGCGATCTGCCCGGGTGGAAACTCAGACACCACCAGCCCTCCCCGCGCCAGAATCTGTGCCCGCAGGCGACGCTGCCAGTGCGCCATTCCCGCCCCCAGCCCCTGCCCAAGAACAGCGATGGTTGCCCCTCCGGCCGCAAGGTGCGCCTCAGCATCGATCCCTGCGGCCATCCCCGAAATGACCACCCCCCCGGCGGCGGCTACGGCCGCCGCGATCTCCTGCGCCTGCTGCCGCCCGTAGGCGGTACATGCGCGTGCGCCGACCACCGCCACCCCCCGACGCCCAAGCAGCGAACGGTTGCCCTCCAGCATCAGCGCGATCGGCCCTCCCGGCAGGCGGTCCAGCCGCTCCGGCCAGTCGGCGTCACGCGGGGTAAGCGCCTCCCCCTCCCAAGCCAGGCGGAGCAGCTCCTGCGCCCGAAGCCGGGTCAGACCGGCTCCCACCCAGGTGTCCACATCCGCCCCCTCGGCCCGTTCTACACCGCCGATCGCCTCCAGCAGCTTCCAGACATCCCGCCGTGGCGCCAGCTCCATCAGTCCCGCCCAGGGACGCTCCATCCGCTCCATCCGCCCTCCCCGACCAAGTAGGCCGTCGCGCATGGCTATACACATCTCGACCCCCGACAAGAGCAGATAATTCTCGGAAGCGGACGTACCGGGACTGCCGGGCTCTTGACAACCCGAGGGATCAAGGAGAAGCTACCGCTCGGAGAACCAGGATGCTGCTCGGACTGGTACTGTCCCTGGCGTCGGCGCAGGAAGGTCAGGTGAATCTGGGGACGGTGGACGGTACACCGGACTACTACGAGATCCAAACGGGAGACACCCTTTGGGACATCTCGACCCGTTTTCTCGCGGATCCCTATGCGTGGCCTGAGCTTTGGTCGGTGAATGAATACATCACCAATCCGCACTGGATCTATCCGGGGAATCGGATTTACTTCCGGTTGGGCGACAACCTGAACCCACCGGGAGCCGGCGCCCCCGTCGACAACGGCCAGCCGCCACCGCAGCAGGTGGGCGAGCGCTGCGACTTCCCGCCGCGCTTCGAGTATGTGTACCCGCGCGCCACGTTTTTTGCGCCGGGAACCATCGCAAATCCCGCGGATCTGGAGCTCAACGGCACGGTCTATGGCGCGGACACCGGCCACCGGATGCTGGGCGAGCGCGACTACGTCTACCTGAAGTTGCGCAAAGCCGACGAAGTGGAGTGTGGTCAGGTCCTGGCGATCTACCGGGAATTGCAGCGCAACGTGAAGCGTGGAAAGAAGGGCAACCTGGGCCGGCTCTACCGGGAGCTGGCGGTGGTGCGGATCCTCCGGGTGGACGACAACATTGCCACGGCGCAGATCGAACAGAGCTTTTATGAGTTTGAACGCGGTGATCTGGTAGGTCAACCCATCGCCGTCAGCTTCTCCATGGAGGTACAGCCCCCCGATCCCAAGCAGGAGCTGGAGGCTGCGGTGGTGGCACGTCTGAACACCGAGCAGATCCTGGCCAACACCGGTGAGACGGTCTTTCTGGACCGCGGCCTGAATGATGGGGTGGAAGCCGGGCAGTCCATGTTCCTGGTGGAGCGCAAAGAGGGACTGGCCGGGGTAGGCGTAGAGGACCCAGCGCTGCCCGAGCGGGTGGTGGGCCGGGTCGTGGTGGTGCGCGCAGAGGATAATTGGGCGACCGCGGTGGTGATCGATGCGGCAACCCCGGTTGCCGTGGGCGCCCAGGTGACGACCGTTCCCAACGCGCAGTGAGCAGATGCAGGCCGTCTATTTGTCTATACGTATAAACAAATAGACCACACGACCCCTACAGAATTCAGTGGGTCTTGATTGCGGTGGCCGTGGTAACGCCCGCTTCGGTCAGGCGCGGCAGGTCCAGGTTTGCGGCTTCAGCCGAGGAGTAGCTACCAATACGAACGCGCACCTGGGACTTGCCATCCACCAAGGTGTTGGTCCACCAGGCGGGGAGGCCCGCCGAGCGCAGCTTCAGTATCTCGGCCTGTGCGGTCGAAATCTGATCGTAGGTGCCCACTTCCAGGGTCCAGCCGCCGGGAGGAACTTCGTCACTCTGGGAGGCTGTGCCTGCGGTGGGCGGCACCATCACCCCCTGGCCGGCCGGGGAGCTGGAGAGGGGAAGGGTGCGCGGAAAGTCCAGGGACTGGGAGCCGGGCTGCGCCTGCTCGACGCGCGTGAGCAGGGCCTGCAGCTCGCCTGTTTGGGCTTCGGGGCCAAGCAGCGCCTCCACCCCTTTTTCCGGAGGGGGAGCCTGCTGACGACCGATCTGAACCCCGAGAAAAAAGGTCACTGCGGACAGGGCGATCGCCATGCCCGCCAGCGCTACGAGATGCCCTCGGGTGAGCGCCACCTGGCGCTCCCGCGGGCGGGGAGGTTCGTGCATCATCCCATTCTCCCTGCCAATTCGCCCATGGGGACCAACTCCAACACCCGGTCCTCCACCACCGCCTCCGCGTGCCGCTCCAGCTCCGCGAAGATGCTGTCCAACCGGGCCTGCAACAACCGGGCGTCGTTGCCAACCAAAGCCACCGCCACGACCACGCGGTCGACGGCATCCAAATGCCCCACCTCGGCAAAGGAGGCGTGGTGGCGGCTCTGAACGCGGTCCCGGAGGGAGTGCAGGACGTGGCGCCGATCCTTGAGGGATCGGGCACCCGGGACCCGCACCAAACAGCGCAGGACCCCAACCCAGATCGCCTCATCCGGCGCCGGTAGCACCCGCATCAGGCAACCCGCGGAACTTCAACCTGGGTGATGAAGATGATGCGGTCGCCGACCAGTACTTCGGGGGTGCCGTCCAACGAGACACCACATTCGAAGCCCTTTTCGACCTCCTTCACATCCTCTTTGAACCGCTTGAGGCCGGAGACCTTGCCCTCGTGAACCTGCTTGCCGGCGCGCAGAATACGCGCCGTCGCGGCACGGACCGCCTTGCCTTCCAACACCATACAACCGGCCACATTGCCGACTTTGGTGATGGAGAACAGCGCACGCACTTCCGCTTCGCCGACCTTCCGCTCTTCGTAGACGGGAGCGAGCATGCCCAGGAGGCGCGCCCGGATCTCGTCGATGACGGTGTAGATCACGTCGTAGCGACGGATCTCGACGTTCTGGGAGTCCGCTGCCTGGCGGGCCTTGGCGTCGGCCTTGACATTGAAGGCCACGACCATGGCCTTTTCGGCTGCCGCGAGGTTGATGTCGGACTCGTTGACGGGCCCCACACCGGCCAGAAGCACTTTCACCTGGGTCCCAGCGATGGAGAGGGCTTCCAGAGAGCCCTTCAGGGCTTCCAGAGAACCACCCACGTCGCTCTTGATCACCAGATGCAGCACTTCGAGGTTCTGACCCTGCTTGAAGAGATCGTCCACGGTGAGCTTCTGGCGGTGAGCCAAGGCGCTGGTGCGCTCGCGCTCCTGGCGATGTTCCACCAGAGAGCGGGCGTCCTTCTCGGATTCGACAACCACGAAGGTGTCGCCTGCGTTCGGGATGTCCTGGAGACCGAAGATCTCCACCGGGGTGGAGGGGCCGGCTTCCTTGAGCTTGCCGCCGCGATCATCCGCCATGGCGCGAACACGGCCCCAGGTGGTGCCGATTACGATCTCGTCGCCTTGGCGCAGGGTACCACTCTGCACAAGCAGGCTGGCCACCGCACCCTTGCCGGTTTCCAAGCGGGCTTCCAGCACGATACCTTCGCCGTTCCGCTCGGGATTGGCGCGAAGATCGCCCACTTCTGCCACGAGCAGAATGTTGTCCAGCAGGTCGTCCACGCCCGTGCCCTTGAGTGCGGACACATTGGAGAAAAGGACATCACCACCAAACTCTTCGGAGACCAGCCCGTACTCCATCAGGGCCTGACGGATGCGCTCAGGCTGAACGCCCGGCTTGTCCATCTTGTTAACGGCCACCACGATGGGCACGCCCGCCGCCTTGGCATGGCTGATGGCTTCTACCGTTTGTGGCATCACGCCATCGTCCGCCGCCACCACCAACACCACGATGTCCGTTGCCTTCGCACCACGCGCACGCATGGCCGAAAATGCAGCATGACCCGGAGTATCGATAAAGGTGATGAGCTTGTCGCCGCGCTTGACCTGGTAGGCGCCGATGTGCTGGGTGATCCCCCCCGCTTCGCCTTGGGCCACACGGCTCTTGCGCACGGCGTCGAGCAGGGTGGTCTTGCCGTGGTCGACGTGACCCATGACGGTCACAACCGGGGGGCGAAGAACCTTCTTGCTCTGATCGTCGTCCTTCTTGTTCTTCTTGTGATCGATGATCTCAGCTTCATCGAAGGCGACGTTGACAATTTCGGCGTTGTAGTCCGCCGCCAGAATGGAGGCGGTGTCGAAGTCGATGAACTGGTTGATGGTCGCGGGCTGTCCCATCGTCATCAGCAGCTTCACAAGCTCAGCGGCCTTCACACCCAGCTCGTGGGCGAGGTTGGCTACCGTGATCTCACCGTCAATCCGCAGCTTCCGCTTGATGCCCTTGGGGACCGCAGGACGGATGGACTGCGCCGGCCGGGCCTTGGCGCGCCGCATCCGCTCATCCAGCACGACCTCCGAGCGCTCCTTGGAGCGCGGCTTCCGGCGGTTTGCGCCTGGATCATTGCTGGGCGCAGGAGCCGGTGCCTGAGGCATCGGCTCGGGCTGGCGCATATCGCGACGTCCCTGGGGGGGACCGCCGGGCTGCCAACGCTGAGCGGGAGGGGTTGGGCCCCCCTCGCGAGCGCGGCGACGTGCACCCGTAGGGTCGCTCGGATCGTAGCCGGCAGGAAGGGAAACCACGGCACGCCCCAAACCGGGCAGCACCGGGCCACCCGGCGTGGGAGTCGACGGACGACCCATACCGGGGCGCGCAGGCGGCAGCGGCGGACGACTGGCGCCGCCGGGACGTTCCACAATCACCGCGCGCTCCATCGTGGGCTCTTCGCGGGGACGGGGGGGAGGCGGGGGCTCTCCAACCGCTTCGGCCTCTGCCTGGACAGGCTCAGCCGGAACGCCGGCGTCCGATGCTGCTGCGACCTCGGGCACCGGTGCAGGCGCCACCTCTGGCTCGGAAGCAAGCTCCTGGCGGTCCTCAACCACCTCTGCAGGGCTCTCCTGCACGGGGGGCAAAGACACCGGCTCGAGTACAGGCTCTGCCGCCACCTCTTCAACCGGCACGGCCTCGACCGGCGGCGCAACGACAGGGGCTGCCTCAACCGGCCGCGGCGCGGGAGGACGAGAGATCTGGGGCACCACGCCGGTGTTCCGAGCCGGGAAGGGCGTAGGAACACGATTGACCGGCGGCGGGGCCATGGGTGCTCCCCCGGGGCCCATCACACGCCGGGGTGCGGTAGGAGCCGCGGCTGGCGGCGGCGCCGGTGCCGGAACATCCTCTGCGCGAGCAGAACTGCCCGGACGGCGGATGGTTTTTGTCACCGGCGGAGGAGGGGGAGGGGGCTGCTCCTGGGTCGGGGCACGACGGCGCACGACGCCAGAGCCGACACGCGTGTCGCCTCCTTTGACTTCGGGCGGCTTCGGGTCCGGCGGCGGCGCAGGCTTGGTGCTGCGTACCGGTTTCGAGTTTTCCAGGCGATCCAGGAGATCTTTAGTCGACATTCACTACCTTTTCGGGAGGCTCATACGGCGGGTCCAACAATCAGGGCGACGATTTTCGGATGCTCCGGGAATCGTGCCCCCCTTGAGGCCCTACCATGGGGATGAGGCCTGCTCCAGTACACTACCATTCGCCGGGCACGAAAGATGCACCCGATCTCTGGTCGGCCCCCCCCTAACGCAACTCCACCATGCGCGGCAACTGCTTCATGATGGCTCGGGTCACACTCCCACTTCGAAGTCCGATCAGCGCGCGGGCACCCTTGCCGATCCTCTGACCCAATTCGTTGCACGTCAGGGGAAGAACTACAGGTTTCAAATGGGGGATCAGGGAGGCAATCTTTTCCACACTTGCGTCGGCAGCGTCGCTGGCCACCAGGAGCGCGACAACTTCGCCGCTGCGGACAGCGGCCTCGAGCTGCTCAGCTCCCCCAGCCACCAACCCCGCTCGGGAAGCCAGAGGGAGCAGCTGCAGCACCTTGGTCTGCGCGGCCGCCTGCACTTGGGCGCGCAGTCCACGGACCACCACGGACTCCTCCTTCAGCGCCTTCGCAATCAGGCCCGGCCGGGCTTCGGCCTGGGCAATGACTTCGGCTGTGGGAAGGATCCACGCCCCTCTTCCAGGGCAGCGCCCCGAGGGATCCACCACCACCTCGCCCTCTAAGCCAATCACCAGGCGCACCAAATCGTCCGGGTCACCCGCTGTCCGGGTGACCACACAGCTCCGCTCTGGCTCGCCTGTGGGCGGTTTCCCTGCGGCCGCCGCCCGACGTGCTTTGCGTTGCGTTCGGGCGCGGGTCATCGGAGCTCAGATCTCGTCGGCGCTGGGCGGAAGATCCGCGGCACCTTTGCGGCGCTCGGCTTCTTCCAGGATCAGACCTTCCAGTGCACGCTCGCCTGCGTCCACTACCGCCTGAGCAAAAGTCTCGTCGATGCCGAGAATTCCGGCAAGATCGTAGGCTTCGGCGTCGGCCACCTCGCGCACCGACCGGAAGCCGTGGCGGATGAGGTGTTCGATCATGTCCTCGTCGAGGTTTTCGACCAGGCCCAGCTCACGACGGGCCTGATCGGCCATGTCGGCGTGGCGGCTCTCGGAGTAGATGTCGATACGCCACCCGGTAAGCTGGGCGGCGAGGCGGACATTCTGCCCACGACGGCCGATGGCCTTGGAGAGCTGATCGTCGGGGACGATGAGCTCCATCGAGTGCGCATGCTCGTCGATGTACACCCGCGAGACATGCGCGGGCGCGATGGCGTGGACCACAAAGCGGGCAGGATCGGCGTGGAAGGGGATGATGTCGATGGCTTCGCCGCGCAATTCCTGCACGACGGCCTGGACACGACTCCCCTTCATGCCGACACATGCGCCCACCGGATCGACATCACTGTCGTTGGAGCTGACGGCGATCTTGGCGCGGAAACCCGGCTCGCGAGCACAGGCCTCGATACGCACGATACCCTCGGCGACTTCCGGGACTTCCAACTCGAACAGCTTCATGATCAGGCCCGGGTGCGTACGGGACAGGATCACCTGGGGAGTTTTGGTGGAGCGGGTGATGTCCACAACGTAGGCCTGGATCCGATCGCCCTGGCGGTAGGTTTCCGTCGGAACCTGCTCGCGCTTGGGGAGGATGGCTTCGGCGCGGCCCAGCTCCACGATGATGTTGCCCTTCTCGAAGCGGCGCACCATACCGGTGATGATCTCGCCCTTCCGGTCCTTGAACTCGGAGAAGGTCATCTCCCGCTCGGCGTCGCGGATCTTCTGGATGATCACCTGCTTGGCGGTCTGCGCAGCGATACGGCCCAGCCCCTCAACATCAAGCTTGATGCCCAGAGAGTCCCCGATCTCACACTCGGGATCGAGCTTGCGGGCGTTGGACAGGTCGATCTCCAGATCGTCGTCCTCGACATCCTCGGTGACGGTCTTGAACTCAAAGAGCTCGACCTCCCCCAGCTCGTCGTTCCACTGGGCTTCCAGATCCTTCTGCATGCCGTACTTTTTGCGTGCGGCAGCCTCCATGGCCTGTTGAAGCACATCAATCAGGGAATCCCGCGGGATGTTCTTCTCCCGGGCAACCGCTTCAAGTTCACGGGCAAGCTGGCTGATCATGGTGTTTCCCCTTCGGAGACGGGAGGCAATCCCTGCCCCATCCGCGCGAATTGTTCAGCATTGAGTTCTACGTTCGCCCGATCCACATCCGCAATGGCAAAGCTGCGGGGACCTTCGCTCGTCTCGATCACGGCCATCCCGTCGGCGCAGGGGCCGATTCGACCACGGATCCACCGGCGGCTCTCCATCCCGAACAGCCGGGCGCGTGCCAGGCAGCCGAAGAAGCGTTTCCACTCCTTCTCCCGCTGCAGCGGCGGCTCGGTTCCGGGTGAAGACACCTCCAGCTCATAAGCGGAGACCACCACATCCTCGACATCCAGTACGGGCGAGACCGCCCTGGATACGCGAGCGCAGTCCGCAATCCCGACGCCACCCATACGATCGATCGTAAGGCGCACCAGAATTTTGCGGCTTGTACCACCATAAACTTCAACCGCCGCCAGCTCGTATCCGAGCCGCTCCACCACGGGCTCGGTCACTGACCGGAGCCGTACGCGGAGTTCGTGGTTGGGAGTGCTCATGGGGGTACACCTGAAAACGAAAAAAGCGCCCTGAGGGACGCTCCAGTTGTCGGAGGATTCGGGTTCCGGCCTGCTATCCGGTTCCTGCTTCCGCTGCAACGAGAGAAGAGATAGCTTCAGCGCTCCGCGAGACGATTCTTGGCCTCCTTGGCCGCCTTGCTCTTTGGATAGCTGCGTACCACGTCGTTCCAGAAGATCTCGGCGGCGTCCCGACGTCCCAGGGCGTCGAAACATTCCCCCTGCCGCAGCATCGCCCACGGCGCCCAGGAGGTGTCTTTGTATTTGTCCACCACGAGCTGGTAGGCGGCGGCGGCGTCCTTGTAGGCGCCCTCTTTCTGCCAGGCCGCGCCGATCCGGTAGTAGGCCTCTGGCACCCGGTCACTCTTCGGGTTGTCCTGGATGAAGGCCTGGGCCACCACCCGCGCGGCTGCCGCGTCGCCACTCTCGATGTTCTTTTCGATAAGGGCAAACACCTCTTCCGGCGTTGCAGGGGCAGGAGCCGGCGCAGGAGCGGCCACCGGAACCTCGGGTCCAGGCGTCGGTTTGCCACCTGCTTCGGGCGCCTTGATCCCCAGCTTATTCTCCAGGTTTTGGATACGCTCTTCCACTGTACCCAGGCGACCATCCGCGTCGGTCTGGAAGCCCGCGCCTGCATCCCGGGTGACGCCAAAGTCGTGCTGCAACACGTCGAGCTGCCCCCGGAGGCTGGCCACTTCCGTACGTAGCGACTCCATCGTCTCCAAACGGGTGAGCTGATCCTGCCCCAAGGAGCGGGTCACCTCCTCCATCTGGCTGACCCGCCGCAACAGATCTGTAGCGGTGGTCTCCATCTGCGCCATGCGCTGATCGTGATCCCGGAGCTGCTGGTGCATCCGCTCGGTGGCGGACTGGCCGGTGCGGTCGAGCACACAGCCCAACAGGAGCATGAGCATTTTGGACTCCTACGCAGGCTTTTTCAAGATTTATCGCGACGCCGAAATTTCCGCACGCCGGTTCTTCGCCCAGGCGTCGTCTCCGGAGCCCATGGAGGCAGGACGCTCTTCGCCGTAGGAAACCGCTTGCACCCTGGTCTTGGGCACACCCAGGCCGGTCATGTAGCGGTTCACCGCATCGGCGCGCCGCTGGCCCAAGGCCAGGTTGTACTCGGTTGTGCCCCGCTCATCGCAGTGACCCTCGACCCGTACTTGCGCATCTGCGTTTCGTACGCACGCCGCGAAACTATCCAACTGAGCCCTACCTTCTGGCTTGACGGTGTAGGAGTCGAAGTCAAAGTAGACGGTGACCGACGGGCAGGGCGGGCCGGCCGGAGGAGCTGCATCCTGCAGGGTAAGACCATTGCGCAGGGTCGCGCGCTTGCCATCGGGGTTGATGACGGTCACATCATAGCGGCCGACCGGCAGGGGCGGTATTGCGAGGTCCAACACCGACTCTCCCACAAAGCTCACCCCGTTGAGGAGGGAGGACCCGATCTGCACCTGGGCACCACGGGCAAAGCCCGAACCGAGAATCTCAGCGGAAAAGCTCTGGTTAGCGGTACCATAGGCGGGCTCGATCCCCGCCACCTGCAGGGTGACGGAGGGCGGGGCGATCTCGATCACGTCGTCCACCACCACATCCTGCTGGTCCTTGGGCTTGCAGCCCTTGGCTCCGGTCGCGAGGGTGAGCAGCAGCGGGCTCAACAGCAGCAGGCTACGCTTCATGGGATATCCTTTCTCAAGCTCTCTCTCTTACGGGTTTCACTTGACTTGTCAATGGGAAAATGCCCAGCACTCGTAGCATCTTGTCGCTGATCGTCGCCCTTTGCGCCGCTCTTCTCCTGGGAAGCCGGGAAGACCTGCGGGTTCCCATCGGTTTTGCGGTGGCGGTGCTGCTGCTCTGGGGGCTGGGCATTTTCCTGCTGAAGCCCTGCTTTCCCAAAGCCGGTTGGCTGTTGGCCGCCGCGATTCTTGTGCGGCTGCCCCTGCTCTGGGCCCCCCCCAGCCTCTCCGACGATCTGTACCGCTACCTCTGGGAGGGGGAGGTGTGGCGGGCGGGTTTCAGTCCCTTCGTATATGCCCCCGATGCGCCCGAGCTGCTGTTTCTTCGGGATGCCATTTGGGAGAAGGTGAACCATCGGGAGATCTCCTCCATCTACCCTCCGCTGGCGCAGCTGGTTTTTTTCTTCGGGGCGCCGACTGGTGTCTTTGGCTGGAAGGTCGGGATGGGGCTTGCGGACGTCGCGACCGCCTGGTTGTTGTTCAGACGCCGACCGGAAGCGGGGAGCCTGTGGGCGCTGCTGCCGTTGCCGGTGCTGGAGGCCGCGGGCAGCGGCCACCTGGAGGGGCTGGGTGTGATGCTGATGGTGGCCGGACTGAGCCTTGGTCGAGGATTTTGGGGGGCAGGCTTGATTTGGGGGGCCGCCATGGTGAAGTTACTGCCGGCGCTGCTGCTGCCCCGGATCGCGCCCCGACGGACCTGGCCCTGGTGGGTGGTCGCCACGCTGTGCGCCTTGTGGGGGATGGGCCTGAATCCTGAACTTGTCCGCGGTTTTGAGACCTACCGGCAGCACTGGTCCTTCAACGGGTCTCTGTATCCGCTCCTGGGTGTGGTGGTAGAGGACGAGGCGCTGTTGCGCTTGAGCCTGCAAGCTGCAGGCGGTGCAGTGGTGGCCGGAATTGTGTGGCACTCTCGGGATCCCGGGCGAATCGCACTTTGGGGCTGCGGGGCCTTTGTGCTTTTGTCACCGACGGTACACCCTTGGTATGTGCTCTGGGCACTGGCTGCGGGCCTGTGGTGCGCGGTAGAGGCCTGGACGCTACTCGCGGTGCTTGTCCCCCTCGCCTACCTGGTCTGGGGACCACAGGGCTGGTCTGAGCCCGCGTGGGTGGCGCCGTTGATCTATACGCCAGTCTACCTTTGCCTGCTTTGGACCGGACTGCGGCGCCTCGTCCTCCCCTCCCCTGCACCGGTGTTTTAATGTTTGCACGTCCTGAAGATGCGATTGACGCCTGCCCGCCGCCGTCCGGCCGCGTGGGGATCGCCATTCCCGACGGTACCCGCCCGGTGGACACCACGGCGGCCCTGCGGGCGCTGCGGGCCCGACTGGAGGGGGATCCAACGGTGGTCGTTGGGCTGGGTCTACATCGGAAAATGTCCGATGTAGAGCTACCCGAATCGCCCTTTCCGCTCCTGCAACACGACCCGGACGATACCGTGCCCACCGGGCATTTTTCCGGTGTTCCCGGCGGGATCTATCGTCCCCTTGCAGCATGCGATGTGCTGCTGAGTGTGGGGGTGGTAGAGCTGCACCAGTATGCGGGCTTTTCTGGTGGTCATAAGGGCGTTTCCGTGGGCTGCGGGGCCAGGGCCACCCTGGACGCACTGCACCACCGCGATCGGGTGATGGCGCCGGGCGTAGACATCGGGAGGCTCGACGGGAATCCCTTTCGGGAGGCTGTGGACCTGCTGGGGGAGGCCGCAGGCTGCCGATGGGCCCTGGTGCAAACGGAGCGCGGCTGGTTGGCCGGAGAGCCCAGAAGGGTCCTGCGCCAGGCGGCGGCCGCGCTGGATTGCTGGGAGGAACACAGCGAACGCTATCCCGCGATGATCCTCGATGTTCCGACGCGCAAGGCGGTCAACTTCTACCAGGCCAGCCGGGCCGCAACCTATGTGGGACGCAGTCCGGCGCCCCCGCTTCTGCCGGGAGCCACCCTGTTCCTGGAGGCAGAGTGCCCCGAAGGTATGGGGTCGGGATCGGGGGAGCGGGCTTTTGCGGAGGTTTTACGCTCCGGTCGGTCCCCTTGGCCCGAGCTGTTGGCGGGAGAGGCGCCAGTCGGGGCCGGCACGCAGCGGGCGGTGATGCTGGCCCTGGTCCTTCGTGACTACCCCCTCGTCGTCTGCGGCCTTCGCGATCCCGAGCCCCTACGACGCTGTGGGCTGAGCGCCACCACCCTGCCCGCCGCGGCCCTCGCTCCCCCCGGCGCCTACCGCCTGCGGGATCCCTTCCACCGGCTCCCCGTCCTGGCGGGAGCCCAGCGCATACCATAGCGCCATCACCATCGTGTAGGCGAAAATTCCCCACGCCAACCACCCGATAAGAAACCAGCGATACTTGGGAAACACGGTCTCGGCCCAGGTGGAAAAGAGCTCGACGCCCACCAGCATCGCCAGCCCTACCTGGTGGCGACCCGGCCCATAAAACCATTGCTTCACACGTTCTTTCCATGGTCCGTGCGTCGCCAGCGGCACACACATCGCCAGTCCACCGGCGTGCATGGCGATCAAGGGCATTCGGGTCACGTAGTAGTAGTAGCTGGCGGTCGTGAGCAGGAAAAAGGGAAGAAAGCCAAAGGCAAAAGCCTCGTGATCCGGCCGCTTTCGGAGCCCCCAGCCCAGCACCAGCATACAGATGGCGGCAACGGCGTAGCGCAGGTTCCGCTGCGACTCCATGACCATCTTCCGAGGTTGATCGATGATTTTGGGGAGCAACTTGAAGTCATAGACCAGCGCCAGGGCCAGACCAGCTCTGCGGGAGGATATGTTCTCAGACTTGTTGTGGTCCTCCATGTTCTCGAAGTGGGTCGCAACGTTTTTTGTACCAAACTCCAAGGTTCCGGCCGCTTGAAGCACGACGATACCCGCAAAGAAGCCCGCCAGGAGAACCAGACCCGCTCGGTGCACCTTTTTGCTCGCCAAGCCAATAAAGCCTTTCATTCCAGGCCCATAGAGCCACATTGCTGGAAACAATCGAAGAGTTGTTGCATAACCCGTCAAAAAGCCTGCCCAAAAGGGGCGCCCCTTCTTCAGCAGGCACATCGCCACCACCAGAGCACTTACATAGTCATACCGGAAGAAAGCCCAGGAAATTGTCGGCCATCTGGTTGAGTAGCTGGTGAATAGAAAGAAGGTGGTCCAGAGCGCGGCGCTGCCGCCGTAGGCCCAGGCTACAAAACCGACAGCGACTCCTAACAGAACCACGTCAATGTAGCCCAGCCACTTTACAGACTCTACAGGTACAAGCTCGGAGAATGGTCGCGCAACAAACATCCACGCGACCGTACCATTGAAGCCGTGATCGGCCAACATCTGTGCCCAGGTCTCCCGGTCCAAGCCCTTCATCTTTCGTTGAAGATGCAGAAAATCATGGGAGAAGGCGGACCATCGCTCGGGAGTGAAGCGGGCACGCACCAGCTCCCCCTTTTGCATGGCCAGCGAGAGGGGAGCCTCATGGTGCCCGGTTTCGTCCTGATCCCGGTACATGTTTGCACCGGGAAAATGTGGTCCTCCATTGTCCACATCCACACGAACGATCGCCGGATAGAGGTCGAAGTAGCCCAGCTCGTCGAAGTACTTTGTATTCAGGTAGTAGTGAATGAGATCATAGGTATCCATCCGTTCAAACAATAGTTTTTCGGACAGACGCGTGTAGTTTACTGCCGATGCCAGCGTCAGGACCACCAGAAGCCCTACCGCAGTCCATCGCGGCAACATCCGCCAAAGAGCCACCAGCCCCAGACCCGCCAGCAGCAAAACCACCTTGTAGGCTTCGGATACGTCACGCGAGTATCCAACTTCAATGGGAGGAAGCTCGGGAATATAGCTCAGTAACCAGCCCATTTCACCTCCCCAACGCAGGGGCGGATCGGAGCGCCCGCGAAACGGCCGCCCGGGACTCCTGTATCCCCAGCCAAAACACCCAACTGAAACCTGCTGAAAACAAAAGAAGGAAGGGCACTGCACCCCAGCGCCCGGCCAACACGGCCACCCCGAGCCCCCAGAGGTTCCACAGACCCAAGCCGAGCTCGATCAGGGGTAGGCGAGCGGAGTCCGGTAGGTAGCTTTGGACCCGATCACCACGCTTCGGCGTGCGCACAAAGGCGCCACTACCACCCAGAAGTCCTACGAGAACCGCCCGGCTTTGATTCACCGATAGCCCCACTCCCAACAAAAGCACCCGCAAGATAGCGGGCAGGTCCAGCTTTCCACCCCGTGCGACCACATAGAAGAAGATGTTTGCACCCGTGGAAACCACAAAGGCCGGACCATCCACAAGGACGCGGATCAGGTGATGCTGAGCCGGCATGCCGACCACAGCAGGCAGGAGGAGCGCCACACCCAGGCCCAGCGGCCAGGCGAGGTTTGCGCATAGGTGAAGAATAGCTTCCAAGCGCTTTTTCAGAGGGGCGGAGCTGCGAAGCAAAGGCCACAGGAGCTTGCGAAGGGTCTGCATCGAACCCCGGGCCCAGCGAGACTGCTGCGTGCAGAACGCCGAGAGACTCTCCGGCAATTCCGCGGGTACGACCTCTTCCACCCGATACATGAAGGTCCAACCTGCAAGCTGCGCGCGGTAGGAAAGGTCCAGGTCCTCCGTCAGGGTATCCGCACTCCAGCCACCGGCCTCCTCAATACAGCGGCGTCGCCAGAGGCCGGCGGTTCCGTTGAAGTGAAACCAGAAGCCGGCGCCGAACCGGGCAGTATGCTCCACCACAAAGTGGCCATCGAGCATCAATGCCTGGGCACGGGTCAGGGAGGAGGCCGCTTCGTTCAGGTGCCCCCAGCGTGCCTGCACCATGCCCACCTCGGCATTGGCAAAGGAGGGCACCATACGCTGCAGAAAGTCGGGTGCTGGGACAAAATCGGCGTCAAAGATAGCGATCAGCTCTCCGCGTACGGAGGCGAGACCCGCTTGAAGTGCCCCCGCTTTGTAGCCATCGCGACGACTGCGGCGCAGCACTTCCACCTCCACACCCCGCTGGCGCGCAGTGCGCAGGGCACCCTCACAGCCGCTCAGGGTATCGTCCGTGGAGTCGTCCAGGACTTGGATTTGGAGCCGTGAAGGCGGCCAATTCAACGCGACCACGGCATCCAAGAGGCGAGGCGCTACATCCCGTTCGTTGTAGAGAGGTACCTGAACGGTGACCAAGGGGACCGGGTCCGGCAGTGCTCCCAGCAAAGGCTTCGGAGCGCGGAAGCGCCATGCTGTCCACACAAGAACAGCCCGATGAAGGCCATGTAAACACAGGGCCAACACCAGAGCAAGGTAGACCAGCGGCAGAAGGGAAGCCATCCAACGGCCCCCTAACCGGCTTGGCGGGGCAAAGCCCTACCGGGTTCCGACCGGCATCCGCATCATCTCCGACACGTAGAAGATCGCACACTCCAGCGTGCCTTCCGTGATCGGGTCGATGTCCTCGCCCTCGTCCTCACCGTCTTCCCCGTTGAGTGCAAAACCCAGGCTTTCCACCGCTTTCGCAAGCTGGGTTTCTGCCGTGGTGGGCGCGCCCGCCGCCGTAGCGGTTCCTGCATTGCGGGAGGCAGCCTCCACCTTGGTTTCGATCAGCTCCGTGCAGTCATAGGCATGGTTACCGAACTCTTTGATCTCGTCCGTCGGTGGAACCTGGGCGCTCACGGTGCTGATATCTGCAAGGATCAAGCTGATATAGCCCGTATTCCCCAAAACGGAGAACTGCCAATCATACATCTCCACGCTTCCATCACCCACCACGTCGTGCTCCGTACCCTCGATGGCATTCACCACCCGTTCGGCCTCGTTGTGCAGGGCGCTCAGATCATCGGTGGCGGCGACCGTGTCGTTGATGCTGTTCTGCATCCGCTCGATATAGCCTTCCAGCGAGCGAAGGGAGCCCTGCCCGTCCGGAGTGGTGGTAGACGCAACGAGCAAGTTCTGGATGGAGCTGTAGATTTCAGGATCGACCTGACCACTCCAAAGGCGGGTCCCTTCGGCGGCGGTACCACCGTTGTCGGTTGCCCAGGCTTCAAAGCTGTCGTAGCCTTCCAAAACCGCATTAAAGCCAAGCTCGGCCTCGAAAATCAGGTCTTCGCCGGTAACGACAATTTCGCCGACGGGCTTGGGCTCCTCCCCGGCTTTGGTCACCCACCCATAGTAGGCTTCGCCATCCCGGGGCGCGCGCGTGGCCGCCATCTCCAGGTGGAACACCGAGTTGTCCTCGGCGCCGTCCACGAACCAGCCGTAGCCTGTTCCCGAAGGCCCCCAGTTGTCGCCGGAGCCCCCCCCGCCCCCAGTATCATCCTGGGCGGACGAGTCATCGTTCTTGTTTTCCCCGGTTCCTGCACCACCGGTGCATGCAGCCAGTCCGGCAAGCAGCCACAGCTTCCACATTGAGAATCCTCCAAGGCCATTGTAGCGCGCTTTCCGAGCCTGCGGGATTGAGAAAAGGCTACATTGGCAGAATGCTGCTTCTGCTCGCAAGCCTATGGGCCCAGGTTCCACCGCCCCCCCTCCCTTCCGAGTCCCCCCCGCTGGTAAGCCAGACCGTCATGGAGCTCATCGAAGCTGCCGTGCAAAGCCGGCAAGAAGGCAACCTGGAGGCGGCCACACGGCTGTTGGTCGAACTGGAACCACGGGTTCCCGCCGAAAACTATGCCGAATACCTGTACCAACGGGCCATCTGTGCGGAGCTGGCCCTGCAGCCGGTGGAGGCCCAGCGCCTGTATGAGCGGGTGATCGGCCTGCAGGACCAGCGTGTACCCGACGCACACCTGCGTCTTGCGATGGTGCTGGAGGGACTGGGGCAGTACCGTGAGGCGCTCGACCATGTGCTGATTGTCAATGGAATCAATCACTTATCGGAAGCCGACCTGCTCACCGTGCAACTACAGCGTGGCATCGCCGAGCTGAACCTGGGCAAGCGGGGCCCGGGACTGCGACATACGCAGGAGGCCTTGGGCCAGCTTGAAGGCACGGAAAACAGTCGTTGGATGCGGGCAAAGGCAAGGTACACCATCGCCCAGATGTTGTATCGCGAGGCCATGGACATCCATATGACCGGCTCGGATCGGAAGGCCGCCCGCAACCTGAAAAAACGCGCAGCGCTCATGCGGGAAGCGGAGGACCAGGTCCTGGCGCTGATCGGCTACAAGGAGACCGAGTGGATCCTGGCGAGTATGGTGGCGATGGGCGACGCCTATCGCGACTGGGCCAGCGAGCTGCGTGCGGCAACCCCACCCCGAAAATTCGGCATCGTGGACCAGCTTGCCTGGCGCCAGGAGATCGAGCGCTACGCGGAGAACGCCGATACCAAAGCCTGGCATGCCTATGACGAGGGGATCACCCTTGCGACCAGGCTAGGCTGGGAGAGCCCGCGCGTGGCAGAGCTTAAAGAGCGACGCCTGGAAGTGGAGACTTCCAGGCGCCGCTGAGCAAGGAGGCTCAGCTCCGACGGCGCCGCATCATCATGCCTGCCATCCCTCCGAGGAGGAGCAGGCCAGACACCGAGCCCGCTGCGGTCGAACAACCGGTGCTGCGGGTGTAGGTGATTTTTTCGTAGGGAAGGTAGAGATCCGTGAAGTCATCCGGGTAGACCGAGATTTCTTCAAAGGTCCAGACCTGGTTATTGTCCGGGTCGTAGGCCACGACGTAGACGTTGAACTTGCGGCCCCCATCCCCCACTTCGGGGCAGGTCCAATTCACGGTCTGGGCTGCCGGATTATCAAAGTTTGCCGTCCCGTTTCCGGCGTCGTCGCTCCAGGTGTAGCTGAGGGTCTGCTCATCGGCATCCTCAACCTTTACATCCAGCGTGATGCGCTCCCCGGAAAGACATGCGTTCTGAGAAGGTTTTACCTGGCCAACGACCAGGGGAACGGAGTTGGTCGATGCGCAACCATCGGCGGCATCCTTCAGCCCATCGCAGTCGTTGTCGAAGCCGTCGCACAGCTCCACGGCCGCGGGGGAGATGTTGGAGTTATCGTCGTCGCAGTCGTTGTTGACTTCCGCATAGCCATCACCATCGTCGTCGTAGAGAGAGGTGCTCTCATCGACCAGACCGTCACAGTCGTTGTCCACACCGTCGCCACGCTCAGGGGCACGGGGGTAAGCCTGACGATTGTAGTCGTTGCAATCCCCGTCGTCTTCCGAGAAGGCATCGCCATCATCGTCATAGCCGGAGGTATCTTCGTCTACGAGGATGTTGCAGTTGTTGTCCAGGCCATCGGCGACCTCAGCCGCATAGGGATAGGTCGCGCGGTTCGAGTCGTCGCAGTCGGGAGGATCGGTGTTCTCGTCGAAGCCATCCCCGTCGTCATCGCCTTCCGGGAACTCCGAGGAGATGACGATGCTGGTCGATGCATAGGCAGTGGTCTCCTCGGCATCGGTGACCGTGACCAGGAGGGTATCAATGCCAGGCTTGAGAAGCTCAGCATCAATGTCCACAAAGACATGGCCCGAGGCATCCGAGGGGGTGCAGGAAGCGACGGAGACCTGTTGAACCACCGCACTCTTGATCTTGCAGATCAGCGAGTCAGCAGGCTGGTTTACGTCAAAAACATTCAGCTCCACCCGGAGCGTGCCAATGCCGTTGAAGCGGCTGCCCGGCTCCGGGCTGCGTACGGCCACCGTGGGCGGACGATTCTCCGGATCGGTACCCGAATTTCCCTTGATACGTACGTCGATATCCGGGTTGTTGACGTCATCGGAGTAGACGTGCAGGTCGCAGTAGGCCGGATCGGTATCTTCCGGGGTGTATTTGACCTCGATAAGGGCCGTCTCTCCCGCGTGAAGTACCCGACCCACCGGCGGGCTGAAGGTGATCTCGTAGGCCACATCGCAGGTGGACATCAGCTCGGAACCATTGAGGACGATATCCCCGCCGCCCACGTTCGCAATTCCGATCTGGCGAGTATTCCCGGAGGTGTCGCCCACGTTCAGGTTGCCGAAGTCCACGGTGCGGGGCCGCACCACGACGATGCCGAGCTCTTTCGCGCTCTCGCCGTGAAGGTACAACTGCTGGCGCCACCGATAGGGATCCCGAAGATAGTCCGGCAGCTCGTTATCATCTTCCTGCTGTTTGGTCAGCGGCTTCTGGATCGCCTCGATCACCAAGCCACCGTACACATCGCCCACGTCCACCGGCGTGAAGGTGACGGTGACCGGCTGCTTACACCCGGCCGGGATCACAAACAGCGCCGCATCCGCGGCGGTTCCCCCACCACTATCGTCGGTAACGGCGGTATCGTTGGTGGGGGTGATGTTGCTATCGTCGCCGCCGGTGCTGGAGTCAACGGTCTTCCCTTCGCCAGGGCCCGCCCCAGAGTCTACCGGCTCAGCACACTCTTGCTGCGCAACATCCCAGGTCACCGAGAAATTCTCAGGCTGACCATTGACGAGCTCTATGGAGCCGATCCCCATCGGCATCTCGCCGGTATTGGAGATGGTGAAGGACCGCTGAGTACTGTCGCCGGGATTGACATCGCCAAACTCCAGGTTGGCATCAGACAAGACCAGCTTCGGGTAGGCAATCTCCTCAATCTCAGGAGCTTCCTGAGCACAGGCCAGGAGACCAGAAAGGGGCAGAGCGGGGAGAAGAAACAGCATCGTGGTTGGGCGCATGACCATCCGAGGGCATTGACGGAAAGGTACCCGGTAACACCGTTGGCTGTCAACAGGATGAAAAAAACGAAGCCCCCCCAAGAATGGGAGGGCTTCAAAACCGTCGGGGGAATCAGCCTTCGCCACCGGGGTTGAGGGCTTCCTTCAGACCCTTACCAGCGCGGAACACGGGGATCCGACGGGAGGGGACCTGGATCACGGTGCCGTTCTTGGGGTTGTGACCCTTGAACTGGCGGCGCTGCGACACGGTGAAGGTACCGAAATCGCTGATGGTCACCTTCTCGTTCTTGGTGAGGGCATCCTGGACGGTGTCCATGATGATGTTGACGTACTGAGCGGCGCGGATCTTGGGGATGCCGGCCTTGCTAGCGAGATGTTCGGTGAGGTCTGCCTTGTTCATCTTGTGCTCCGGGGGTGAGAGAGTACCGAAACCCTAATACTCTAAACACTCAAAATAATCAAGTGGGGTGAGGTTCCGACCCAGCAGAAAGAACAACTGCGGAGAAGGGGGTTAGGAAAGGTTGGTAAGCCCTCCCTTTCGGCACTCCCCCTATAGCAGATACTCGAAAAAGTGCCAACGAGGAAACCACGATTTTTCGCGCATCGAGTCAAAACCAAAAAATCCAAAAAGCTTGGCAAAAAGCCAAACTCGAAAAATCGGCGTTTCCCGAGAAAAAATAAAGAAAGCCGGTCGGATGCCTACTTCATCTCGGAGCATTCGTGGGAGGGCGCAACCAGCCTCCGCGAACCTGCAATGCGCGCGGCAACACCCTCAGCTCGACCGGAGCCTCCCGTTGCGGCTCTCCGTCCAGCTCCAAAAACACCGGCGTATGGACCCGCACCCAGCTCGCGCGGCGCTCGACCGCGCCTCCGCTGCGACCAAGGGTGCCGTTGTAGGCGCGCGGAAGCATGCGGGGAAGCTGAAAGAGGGAGACGGGCGGGAGGATGGTGAGGTCAAACAGGCCATCGGCCATAGACCCATCCTTTCCCACCCATAGACCGGCACCGCAATAGTGGCCATTTCCACAGAATGCGGCCAGGGTCTCCACCTCCCGCTCCTCCACACCGGCTGCCCCCTCCCAGCTCCAACGCAAACGCTGGGGTCGGTAGTCGCGAAGGGTCTGGGCAATTGCCCCCAGGAAGGTGGCCTGGCCTCCCCAACGCTTCGAGGACAGGTTGGCTCGTCGGCAGACCTCCGCATTTGCACCAAAACCAGCCACATTGATAAACACTTTTTGGGGTGCATCTTCCCAAACCACCTGGCCAAGGTCCAAGGGCAGGGTCATGCCGGTGGCCGCATTCCAAAGAGCGTCCTCCAAGCGGGCCGGGATTTGGAGGCTGCGCTTGAGGTCGCCTCCTGTTCCCGATGGCAGCACCGTGAATATCGCCTTTGAATTGATAGCCTTTCCTGCCGAGAAAAGCCCGTTCACCACCTCGTGGCAGGTGCCATCACCTCCGAGAGCTGCAACGATATCCGCGCGCGCCGCCGCATGACGCGCGAGCTCAGCGGCATGGCCCGGCCCCTCCGTCCAACACAGCTCTGCCCGCTCAAAAGCCCGGAATACCGCTCGCTCCACACGATCGCGATCCGCGCCGGTTCGGCCGCCCGCCGCTCGCGGATTGGCGATCACCACCAGTCGCTCCCCGCAGTTTTTTGCCCCGTGGTTGTCCTTCGCCAAGACGCTCACCGTGCCCCTCCCCTCCGATCCAAGGGTCCCGCAATATGCGCACCGGCCGACCGAAGCCAATCTGCACAACCTTGATCACGGCAGCTCATCTGGGCGCCCTCCCAAAGCTCCACATTCCGACCCGCCACCGCGCGCGCTGCTTCGGGTTCCCGCTTCGCAAAGCCTTCCCGCCTGCCACAGCAGGCAAGCTGCCCCGGCCCGGGGCTTGCACCTTCAAAGCAGGTGATAAAACTTGCCTTTTCTGGAAGCGCAAGCCACTCCACTTGCACCCCGGCCGCGTGCAACAGCTCGGCCACATCGCCATGAAGGCAAAGCACCCGGCGGCCAGAGAGATGTCGAGAAAGGGAGCGTAGTAGCTCTATATTTCCGGCACGCCACGCTTCGTGCCCCAGGAAGTCGCCCGTACGGAGCGCAGCCAAGGGGCCTCTGGGGACTTCCGGGCGCCAGTCCCGATCATCGGTCAGAATTGCCACCACCTCTTCCGACCCCTCAATCGGACGGAGGGGCTCGGCGATGGGACGAGCCCCCTGCTCGGAGCGCCATGCAGAGAGTCGCTCGGCCACCGGCTGGTGGTTCTTGCAGTGGCGCGTGCACGCACCGCAACCCATACAAAGGGAGGTTCCCGCCAGAGAAAGCTCCGGCAGTTGGGCAGCGATGAGCGGAATCGACATCATCGCCGTGGGGGTGGCAGCCTCCCGACCGGTGGCGACGGCAACCGGGCATACATGGCGGCAGAGTCGGGGACAAAGCGCACAAATGGCGTAGTCAGCGTTCAATCTGCCTCCCAATGAGCTCACCCAGCTCCGCGGCCGCCGGCCCGAGAATCTCCACCTGGCCGTCCTCATGGGTGCGAGATGCGCGAATATCCAACTTTCGCAGTACCGTTTCCGAAACCTGACCCTTCCAGTGAGCTTCGGCAAGCCGCACCAGGGGTACCACGAGCTGCTCATAGGCGGCAGGCGGCAAAAGAGAACGTAGATCCGGGCCTGCTGCGGAGCGAGGAACGGCCTTGATGCGAAAGCGGCCGTGGGGCATACGCGCGACGCAGCCCATAATTCGCGTTTCCCAGGGGGCCTGAGGACCGGCGATATGTGCGCGGAGCGGCCCCGCGGCGGGGAAACGGAGGGCAAAGCCCTGGTCTGCCAGCCAGCGGTCGCGCTCTTGGGCAGGTTGATCCGGCGAAAGGTAGGCCACCAGCGAGATCGGGTCCACCGACGGGCCGTGAACATCTACCGGGGGAAGCGGGATGGCAGGGAAAATCCGACCAGGATTCATGATTCCCGAGGGATCCAGGCGTTTTTTTATCTCCTGGTACATCGGCGCAAGGCCCGCCAATTCGCGGCCCGCAGCCTGCTGCTTGAGCTGTCCTACACCATGGTGATGCGCAACCGTAGCACCTACAGAGTCTGCCGCATCTAACGCGTCTTTCCAAAGTGCATCATAGATAGCGACGTCGCCAACCCCGGCGAAGGTGAAGTAGATGCTGCAGCCCTCCCGATAGGCGTGGGAAAAATGAGCCATCACAACTGCATGGCGACCAATCGCTTGACGAACCCGCGAGTAAAGAAGAGGAAGGTCCTTCCAAAGACAGGCAACCTCCATCGTGTCCGCAAAGCCGCCGCCGATGAAGATGGGCGCCAGCTTATAGCTGACCTCGTGTCGGGCGCGATACCAGTGCTCGCCGGGCTCAGGTCCCAGGTCTATACCGCCTTTTTCCTGGATGATCCGGTGCCCATGTGTGGCCAGGATGGAGGTGCTTTCCGGGGCTCCTTCCCAGCCGGCAATGAGCACACAGCCCGACGCCACAGAATCCGCCAGGCGATTGAGGAGGCGGGGAAGGGACAGCGGGAGCGCCAGAGCCTGTTGGGGCAATAGCTCCGAGGCGCGCTGGCGAAGGTCCTTCCAGAAGCGGCTACTTTCTTTGTGGTGGACCGTGTCCTTGCCTGCAAGGCGAGTGTCTACGGGATCGTAGAGCCGCACAACGGACGGATGCAGCTCTGATTGCAGCAGCGTGCGCATCGCCTCCCAGGCCGAGGGGACATCCGCAAAACGATAGCCGCGCAGGCGGCGGCACTCTGGCATCGGCACGATTCGAACGCTTAGTTCAGTGATAATTCCAAGCGCACCTTCTGTTCCCAGGAGCCAAGGGCCGAGATCCTCGCCCTCCGACCAGGTTCCCGTGCCAAAGCTGCCCGAGGGACTGACCACGCGCATGGCCGCGACCATGTCCTCAAACTTCCCATACTTGGAGGAGAATTGGCCTGCCGACCGTGAAGCCGCCCACCCTCCCACAGTGGAACACCAGATCGACGAGGGGCTGTGGCGGGTCGCCCAGCCACGCTGCTCCAGCCAATCTTCCAGGTGCTGGCCAATCACACCGGCCTGCACCCGCACTGTCTGGTTTTCCACATCAATCGGTCCAATATGACGAAGCCGCTTGAGGTCGACCGTGATCGCATCCGGCCGACCGGCCGCCGCGCCGCAGACCCCTGAACCAGCCCCGTAGGGGATGAGCGGCACCCCATGTCTTTCGGCCCAGGCCATCAAAACCGCGAGCTGCGCTTCGTTCTCAGGAGAAGCCACCGCGGCCGGGAGGGCGGGTAGCCGGCCACCGGCAACGTGAAGCGTCCCCCGCGGCCAGAGATCGCGGGCTACGGCGAGGCGATCCGTGAGGGCGGTGGAGAGGCCGATGAGGGAGGAAAGGGAAGTAAGGTCCACAGGTCTCCCTAACGCGGGACCAGGATTCGCGACTCCGGACCCCAAAAGAAAGCGAGGCGCTCAGGCAGTACCTGAGCGCCTTCGGCGGTGGGTTGGCGGGGGAAAACTCGCCACCTCCCGGCTGTCGCGTCTCCGGCAACCTCTCATGCAAGGACCGTGCCAGATTTCGAGACCAACTCAAAAAGTCAACTTGTTTCTATATTTTCTGGACCAGCACACAGCGCCACATACTCCAGCCGCCGCGAACCACGACATTCCGATCAGGATCCGACCGAAACCCCCTCCCGTTCCATCAGCTCGAGCACGGCTCCCGCAAGCTCCCACGGCCGCTCCTCAGGGTGGTAGTGCTGACCACCGGGGATCGCGATGTGGTGGGCACCACCGAAGGTTGCATCCAGATAATCAGCTTCAGAGGAAGGATAAAGAGGATCCGCATCGCCCCAAATGGCCCACACCGGACAGGTCAAACCGTTCAAATCCGGCAGGCTACGGAGGCTTCGGAGATAGGCCACTACAGCCAAGCGGGCGGCATGTGTCGCGACACCCGCCTCGGCAAGTGAGGCAACGTTGTCGCGGTCCATCACGTAGGGGTTCACAACGGTCCGACGGAGGGCCAGGGAGGAGGCCAGAGCGGGGATCCAAAGGCTGGGGTGGAGGAGCGCCCGGCTGAGAAGCGCACGCGCCCCGGGACTTGCAGCGAGGCCTGAGAGTGCCTGGCTGACCGGGTCGAGGCGGGTGATCGGGCCATTGGAAAGGATGAGGAGCCGAACGCCCCCCAACTTCGCAGCAGCGACAGCGGCCGGGATGGAAAGCCCGTGGGCAAAGAGAATCACCCCACCCGCATGCGTAGCGCGGGCAGAAAGTTTTTCACCGCGCTGCTGCCATCCGTCATCGGCAGCGGCAGAGTCCAAGAGCGGTACGGCTTCTCCTTTGCCAATCCGAGCGATCACAGCCCGGAAAATCGCCTCACTCAAGGGAGGACCCGTCAAAAACCAAAGCGGCAAGGAGACTCCAGATGGTGAAGGAGAGCCTATCTCGGGTGAGGCCGGGTAGGCGAGCGCGGCGACCATACTCGGATAGAAGGTGCGGGAGGAACAGGCATGTACGATCGTATCATCCGGCAAGCCACCATCGTAAGGCCTGAGGGACAATTCAAGGCTGATGTGGGCATAGAAGATGGGAAAATTTCCGCCATCGGCGACTTGGATGGCGCGTCTTCTCGTGCGGAAACGGCGGCCGAAGGACTGCTGCTGCTCCCCGGTTTTGTGGACACCCATGTGCACTTTCGGTGTCCGGGGCATCCAGCGAAAGAGGACTGGCACAGCGGCTCCCGGGCAGCAGCCGCCGGCGGGGTCACCAGCGTGTGCGACATGCCCAATACCTCACCGCCAACGGTATCTCGGAAGGACTGGCTCCAGAAAGACGCTCTGGCGGCACAACAAAGTATCGTAGACTACGGGATCTGGGCGGGAGCGGCCGCAGGGAACGCCGAGGAGATCAGTGAGCTGATCCGGGAGCGTCTGGCCTGCGGCGTAAAAGTGTTCATGGGAGCCACAACGGGCCCCCTACTCGTTGACAATAAAACCCTGGAGGAACATTTTCGAATCACTCCCGGGGTGATGGGCGTACACGCTGAGGACGAGACCCTTCTGAATCAGTTTCGCGAGCTTGGACAAGGGCAAGCCTCACCCAGTCATAGCCGGCTTCGTCCGCCCGCGGCGGCAGTGGAGGCGGTACGACGCCTGATCGACCTCTGCGAAACCTGGCCCAGGCAGGTCCACATCTGCCACTTGTCCACGGCGGCAGAGCTGGAGCTACTGCGGGTGAGACGACGCAGACTGCCGATCACTGTGGAGGTCTGCACCCACCATCTCTGGCTGTCCGAACAAAATAACCTTGGTAACTGGATGAAGTGCAATCCTCCGATCCGGTCCGAGGATGATCGACTTGCGATGTGGGAGGCCCTGGAAAACGACGTGGATAGTCTGGCTTCAGACCACGCGCCGCACACCCGGGAAGAGAAAGAACGGGGCTATTGGGAAGCGCCATCCGGCATTCCTGGCGTGGAAACAACGCTTCCATTGATGCTCCGCGGAGTGTGGGAAGGAAGACTGAGCCTGGAGCGGCTGGTGGCCCTCGGCGCCCAACGTCCAGCCGAGCTCTTCGGGCTCAACGGGAAGGGGCGGGTAGACGTGGGGATGGATGCGGACTTGGTGCTGGTGGAGCCCGAAAAGATGCGGGCGCTGGAGGCAGTAGACCTTCATACCCGTGTTGGGTGGAGCCCCTTTACAGGCTGGAAGATGGCGGCCGCTCCGCGAGAGGTGCTTGTGCGCGGACACACCGTTGCGCGGGAGGGAAGGATTGTGGCCGAGCCGGGCAGCGGAAGAAGAATTCCTCTCGGCCCCTTGACGATGCGCGACTGACGAAAGGCCGACAGGGGCTGTCGAAAAATGGACGGTATCACGGTCTCCCCAGACGGGAGAACCTTGGTTTTGGGTTGGCATCGTTCTTGAATGAGGCGGGACAGAAAGGAGTCTGTTCATGCCGTGTACGGTTCAAGGTGCCACACTCGTTGGCGTAGAAGCCATCCCCGTTGGGGTGGAGGTAGATCTGCTGCGGAGGCTGCCGGCAGTAGTGGTGGTGGGCCTGCCGGCCCCGTCCGTGCGAGAGAGTGCAGACCGGGTGCGGTCTGCGATTTTGGGAGCGGGCTACGAGTTTCCGAAGCAGAGGGTGGTGATCAGCCTGTCGCCAGCCGATCTGCGCAAAGATGGAACAGGCTTCGATCTGCCCATCGCCGTTGGGATCCTCGCAGCCGCAGGGCGAGTGCCCGAGGATCGTGCAAGGGAATATCTGATGGTGGGAGAGCTGTCGCTGGGGGGCGAGCTGCGACCTGTCCGCGGGGCCCTCGCCTTTGCGGACCTGGCGAAGAGAATGGGGATGCGGGGCATTGTTGTGCCCGAGCGTTGTGCGCTGGAGGCTGCGCTGATGGAGGGCATCGAAGTACGGGCTGCGCCCCACCTGAGCGCGGTGGTCGAGTTCCTTTGTGGAAGGCGGGACCTACCGCCCCGAAGCGAAACAATTGCACCCGGTCCACTCAGCAGTATGGACCTCAAGGACGTGGTGGGACAGCCAACCGCAAGACTGGCGTTGGAGGTCGCCGCGGCCGGGGGCCACAACCTGCTGATGGAGGGGCCGCCGGGCTGCGGAAAAAGTATGCTGGCATCTCGCCTTCCGTCAATTCTTCCTCCACTGACGGTGGACGAAGCCCTGGAGTGCACCCGGATACAATCCGTAGCTGGTTTGCGCTCCCCCGAAGGAGGTCTGGCCAGCAATCGCCCGTTCCGGGCCCCCCACCATTCGATCTCATTGGCCGGCCTGGTGGGTGGCGCCACACTGCGCCCTGGAGAGGTGAGCCTGGCCCACCACGGAGTATTGTTCCTGGACGAATTTCCTGAATTTCCGAGAAACATCCGAGAGGCACTACGGGCACCGCTGGAGGACCGGCAGCTGGTGATCTCCCGCGCAGAGGGTCAGGTCTGCTTCCCCGCCCGATTCATGCTGGTCGCTGCATCCAACCCCTGTCCTTGCGGGTATCTGGGACATCCCAGTCGGCCGTGTACCTGCACCCCTACGCTGAGGGAGCGCTACCGAAGCCGCCTTTCAGGCCCGTTGATCGACCGTATCGATCTCCGAGTACAACTACTTCCGACCAGCCCACATGACCTCCTGAAGGAGTTCGGCGGGGAAAGCAGCCACACCGTACGTGGACGCGTCATCGAGGCCCGCGAACGACAACAGCTACGCTATGGTGGATTCATATCTTCCAACGCAGAGCTTCCGGCCGAGCAAGTCCTGAGCGCTTGCGATAGTCACCCCCTTGCACTCCAGTTGTTGCAGAAGCATCTGGAGGATGGCGCATATAGCGCACGGGTCGGTAGGCGCCTGTTGAAGGTGGCGCGCACCCTCGCGGATCTGGAAGGTGCGGAGCGGGTGGGCGTGGGTCACATCCGGTTGGCGATCGACTTGCGGAGCGATGTGGAGGACCAGCCATGTGCATCCTGATGAGCCTGTTTGGTCTTGCCCGAGTAGGCGTAGTGGACCGTATCGAGGGACCGATGGCGGTGGTGGAGTGGGCCCCTGATTCCTTCTCGGACATCCCGATCTGGCTCCTTCCCCACGTCCAGGAAGGAAATCGGATTTGTCTGATAGGAAGCCCGGTCCAACGCGGTTCCCCCACCAGCGCACCCTAATCGCGCCTCGCGCGACTGTAGCCCCTGCAAAGCATGTTGGCGGACGTTGGCCACGTACTCCAATTCGCCGTAGCCGGTGAGATAGGTGGAACACACAACCGCTGCCGATGGAAGACCGTTACTTGCAACAACCTGCGACCCGGCTGATCCTGTGCTAGAGCACCGTCCGCTTCGCACAGTATCACTCCTGTGAGCAACCCATCAGGTTTTGGGCTCTCCGTATTGGCGGGCAAAAACGAGAATCCCCCGCGGACCGCAGTCCGCAGGGGATTCAATAGGATGGCTGGCAACTACCTACTCTCCCACACCCGTAAAGGTGCAGTACCAT
>JBEIQS010000002.1:0-154724 GCA_040376425.1 Alphaproteobacteria bacterium
CCAGCTACCCATCATCGCCTTGGTAGGCCGTTACCCTACCAACAAGCTAATGGGCCGCAGGTTGCTCCTTTGGCGCCCGAAGGCTTTCAAGATTTCGCTCGATATGCGGAATTAGCCATGGTTTCCCACGGTTATTCCCCACCAAAGGGCACATAACCTACGTGTTACTCACCCGTCCGCCGCTGGGGATTGCTCCCCCGCTCGACTTGCATGTGTTAGGCCCGCCGCTAGCGTTCGCTCTGAGCCAGGATCAAACTCTCCAGTTTAGTTTGTATCCTGCTATCCGATGGGAGGCAGGTTGTAGCCGAAGCTACACAGCCTACTGCGTTCCCTATCGGATTTGTCCATAGACCGCCGAAGCAATCTGTGAACGTCTATCCTATCTTAGGCATTGAACGTCTACTGCTACCAATTTTTCAAAGACCGTCACCGCTACTTTCGACTTTCGCCGTCCGTTTTGGTCTTCATCTTCTATCGCAGCACCATGTCGCCGTCAACTTTATTTTCGAGATTTTTCTCGACACCCTATTCAAATACACTTGTAGTGTATTGGACAGGAAGCATTCAGGACATCAGTGTTGTGATTCAAAGATTGCTGCGGCGTCAGGCTCCGTCTCTCGACGAACACTCGATTTCCGCGGGCCCTCATCATTATCCCAGCACCTTCTCGCCGTCCATTTTTTCTTCGAACTTTTTCTTCGAAGGACCGGTTCGCCATTCCATGCTGGAGAGGCTCACCTTTGACGGCATGTCGAAATTGTGCTGGTTCAAAGAGAGTTGAAGAAAGCTCCCCGCGGTGAGCGGAGGCCCTTCTTCAAGGCCCCGCGCTATTATCTGGTACCCCCCAACCCGTCAAGAAGATTCTTCTGCTCTTGCCGGGGACCGGCCTCCCGGTCGCCACATCAGCCGGATGGCCATCCGAATACATCAGGGTGCAACACGACACTCTTCCACAGCCATCCGCCAAACAAGCCAATCACCAGTCCAGCCGCCACAGGGCGCTCCCATGGATACAGCGCCTGCGCCACTGTCTGGAGCAATCCGCGGCCGGTCAGCACGTCGACCATACCAATTATTGCCGATACAAAGGTCAATACGTACAGCAGGACGCCGAAGGGCTGGTTGTGCAACGCCTCCGGAACCCGCCCTTCGGCCATCAGGGCAAAGGTGGTGGTCATTCCACACATCGGGCAGGGCCATCCCGAAAGGGTCATCACCGCACACCCCGCCAGGCCGAGCTGGCGGTGGGTGCCAAAACCGTCGGGTGAAGGACTCAGCCATGCGGCAATGCCCAGTACAACCCAGGCGGGGGCGGAGACCAGGAGACCAAGCACGCGGACCCGCGAGCTACGCTCCCACTCGCTCCAGCGTGTGGCCCAGTGGATCACCCGCCCTTCCATGCGTGCGGCCAGCTCGCGCAACCGCTCCTCCATCAGCTATCGACGCCACGTCCGACGGAGGCCTCCAACACCGCCTCGATGGCGGCGGCGCGCCGATCCAGCTCTCCCACGCGGTCCTGCAGGCGTTTCCGCAGGGCATGAATCTCGGAGGCGAGGTTCATCGCCGTCAGTAACGCGACGGTGTACTCGTCGAAGGCGGGCGCTCTCCCTGACATCTCCCGCATTCTGCGGTCTACATCCGCAGCAACCTGCTCAATGTCGTCCCCCTCGTCAGCGCGAAGGGTATAGGTACGGCCACGGATGATAATCTGTTTCAGCACGGGCCATTGCTAAGCCCCTTTTCGGCCCTCGTCCAGCGCGCCTCTCACTGCGACGCTATTCCGGCCACCGCAGCCCCAGTTGAGCGAGGCGCTCTTTGGCACGCGGGACTTCCGCCTCCTCCACCAGCCTCTCTCCAGACCTGCCCACCCGCTGCAACACCGCCCCCAAGCTGGGATCCCGGTCCAGCGCGACTGCGACTTCTTCGGGGATCTGCAGGAGCCAAGCCTTTTTCTTTCGTAGTTCTGTACCACTACCAAGCCGTATTCCCAGATCCAACATGGCGGGCAAGCTGCCATAGGCCGCCAGTCTTTCCAGTGCGCCGGGAACGTCCGCCACTTTTTTGCCACCGAGTCGAAAGCGCTGGACATTGCCTTCCGTCGGTCCGCCAACCAGTACGCTGTTCAATGCGGCACGCACCAGCAGGTTGCCATCGTCCACCACCAGCTCATCCCCCTCCACCCTCCATCCCCCGGCTGCGCTGCGGGCGTAGTCAATGCTCGGTGAAGCGGTGGAAGACCCAATCCGAAATTTTCCGCTATCTTCGATGATGTCCACGCCGGTCAGCAGCAGAAACCGGGTGGCTTGACGCTTCCAGTCCTCCAACGCATCGTTCACGTTGGGGGGCAGGGGATTTCGCGCATGCGCCTGGAGGAACGCACCGATATCTCCGTGCCCGGCGTCGATGTCGGCCTGGACGCCCTCCCGTGTGATGCGATGCCGATGGACCCGCTCCCCGCCCACGTAGGGGGCAAGCCGGGCAATCCGACCGTGCGCTTCGGCCGAGAGGCCCCCGACCGGCAGGTGCAGCTCCAGATCGGGTGTGACGATAAAACCCTGTTCGCCTGGACTGATCCGTCCGGGAAGTCGTACGGCGGTGACGCCGCCGTGATCCCGCGCGGCGTCCAGGAAGCCACAGCGGTGCAGCACATCCAACACGCGCTGGACCAGAGGCTCCTCCACCTTTTCCCAACCTCCATTGTCGAAGAGAATGGTGGGATATTCCTGGTAAAAACCCTCACGATTCGGGGAGTGAAAGGCCTGCCGGGCGTAGCGCCGAAGCTGCTGCAACAGCGCATCGACCCCCAACCAGCCCTCGCCGGTTAGGCGCAAAATGCCACTTACGACCCCGAGATCTGTGCCCGTGAACAGCAGACTGGGATCGTGAAGGGGCTTGATGGGCGCTTCGGGGAAGCCAACCAGCCGCTGGTTCACCGGACGTACAAGTCCGTTGACCCGCGCGACAGCCAGCGCGAGGTTCCACCGCTGGGACTCCTCCTCGGCCAGCTTTTTGCCGGTGTCCTTTCGTAGCAGGCCGCCTTGAGTGAGGGGGATCGGCTCCCTCTCCAGCCTGGCGGCGATCAAAACGGAGTCCCATCGCGCGTCGGAGGGAGGGAAGGCGGCCACGGGATGCAGCTCGGGCAGCTCCAGCCAGCTCGCCCGCCAGACGGACAGGGCCGGGTTCAACTGACAGGAGCCGGAGTAGTGGGCAGGATGTACCTTGCTTCCACTTGTGCGCGGCAGCAGCAGCCCGCTCATCCAAAGCGGTGCTCCCCATTTTTCGATGGCTCCCCGGAGGCGCTCAGGGAGTTTTTCTCCGGGAGGCACGGCGAGCCAGAGGCTGCCCAGCAGTCCCTCGGCGTCGCTGCCCAGCGTTCGAATCTGCCGAATCAACGCGCTGGGATCATCCGCCTCTTCTGCGGTGATCTTCAGGGTGGCGCGAATCTCGGGGTCGTAGCTCTCGATGATCCTCCGTGCGGTGCTCACTATTGACCACTCTTCAGGGCGGTCCAGCTCCCTCTCCCGTAGCAGTCGATCGTTCCGTCTTCGTCTACATCCAAGCCCAGGAATGCGGAACCAGTGATGGTGTCCCGATCCAGGTATTGGTCGTGGTAGACCAGCCCGCCAAACTGCGCGTAGATGGTGCCGGCCTGATCAACATGGGTGCCGGAGAAGGTGACTCCGCCGTTTTTATCCGCGCCGCCCCAGAACAACTCGTCCCCCTGCTCCATACCAAAATACATATAGAAGGCGTTGGGGACGGTGCCGTCCACATGCATGGCGCCGATCCACCCCTGCGAATTCTCGTTGAACCCCTGCTCGCTGCAGGTATCGTCGTAGTAGTTCTGAGCAAAAGTGGTCGTCCATCCTCCCAACAGGTTGGGACCATTGTACTGGCCGCCGCCGGCCGGCTCTTCACAATTGCTCGCGTCTGACTCGAGTTCTTCTTTTCCGCCAAAGCAGGCCATCGACAAGAGGAGTAGCAGCATCTCTCTATTCTATCCCGGCCGGGCGCTTTCCTCACCTCAGAGTACACAGGTAGGAATGCTTCCGCTCTCACCCAGCAGCTTGTTCCGCACCTGCACGCGCTCGCGCTCCCAGAAGCAGAGCTGGTGCGACTGCGCGAGGTAGCCGTAGTCGTAGATCGTGGCATTGTCCCAGCTCTCTGCGGTCCACAGTGGATCGGGATCGTGGAAGTCTGCGTGCCGACGGGCGACGATGCCCCGGGCCACTTCCAGCTCGGCCTCGGCGGCGGTGATGGCGTTGGTGGGATCTTCTCCTGCTGCAGCCAGCATCACTGAAGACCAGAGAGAAACCGCAAAAGACGCCCTTGACGCGTCAATAGCAATTCCATCCGCTACTTCGGCCAGTCCGCGCCGCGCGGTGGGACCCAGATCGTCGGAGAGCTCCGGGAGCGCGAGGGCTCGGACATCGGCGGCGTGCTGGGCCAGGGGAATCAGGACTTCCGCCTCGAAGGAGGCACGTTGCTCGGGCGTGAAGGCCAGCATCTCGTCGATGGTAGGGCGACGCGGCTGCGAGAGGATGCCGGCGGAATCGCCGATGTCCATCACCGCGTCGCGCCCCGCCAGCCAGGGCGCGAGTCGCTTTCCGATGAGCGCTTCGTACTGCAGCTCGCCCAGTGCCGCGGCCGCGACGGCGGTCTGGGCACCCGCCTCACCCAGCGGGGAGAAATAGAAGTGCAAGCTATCGTCCCACGACGCGTCCTTACCCCAGGCATAGCGCAGTGTGGCCACGTCCTGCTGCCAGTAGCCCCACTCCCATCCTGACGAAAACAGGACATGATCCTGTAGCTTGCCAGGAGCGGCGGCTTCGATCTTGGCGAAGTCCACATGGCGGGACTTGAGGTAGACGGGCAGGTAGAGCGGAATCGGGTTGTCGAAGGCCACCCAATAGGCGGACTCAGGAAAGTAGCCCACCGGCTTGTCGGCTTTGAGATGGTCCAGCAAGAAGGCGCGATGTTCATCGAATTCTTCGTGCAGATAGGCGCCACCAGCGTCGTCGAAGAGGTTGTAGTACATCACCGAGTGGATCCAGGGACGGATGCCGGGATCGGCGAATTGAACCAGGAAGTAGTAGAGCAGCTCCTGGCCCTGGTAGCTGACGCGGAGATCCTCGAAATTTCCGACGTGGATGGTGGCAGGAACATCGACGCCGGGAAGCTGGGCCTGCATTTCTGCGTAGGCGAGGTTGGTGGAGGCAATGAACTTTTCAGGCTCGGCCCCTGAAAATTCGCCAAAGGACAGGTTCAACACATCCCAGGGCAGGTCTTCGGTGATCATCTGCAGGCGGCTGCGGATCTGGGCGGCTTCGTCGATTCCGGGGGAGTCTACGAGGTCAAACGCAAGCTGGAGGTTGCCACTGCCAAAAAGCTGAATGCCCAGGCCCGCGGTGAGGCCGCGCGCGTGCGCGTAGCTGAGGTGATCCCGCGTGACGGTCTGCCAGGTCGCTCGACGCCCGCTGTCGTTGATGATGTCGTCCAAGGCCACCCATTGGAGGTGGTTGCCACCGTTCTTGATCACCCAGTCCATGATGTGTCGGCCGCGGGCGGGATCCTCCTGCTGCCACATCGCCTCCAGTCCCTCGATGGGGTGCAGCGTGTGCAGGTGGATGCCGCGCCGCTTCATCTTGGGGGCCTGCACAGCGCTGTCCACCTCGACCGGTGCCAAGGTGGTGGGGAGGTAGGTGGCGTTGGGATGCCAGAAGCGGTAGCCCAGATCCTCGAGCAGCGAGGCGAGCCCGTACTGCACCCCAAGCGGCAGGCCGCCATAGACGGTGTAGTCCTCGCCCTGTCGCACCACCCGGAAACACTCGGTGCAGCTTGGATCTTCGAGCACCGTGATGGACATTCCCTGTGCGTTCTGCACCGGTTCCACATGGTCTACTGCGAGCAGTTCCAGGCGATCGTCGCCGATAAAGCCAACGAAGTCCACCAGCAAGGGCTGGATAGCCAGACTGGTGACGATCGGTAGTCCGTCGTAGCTGCGCACGCAGGAGAGCAGAAGAAGAAGCATCGGAGGACCTCTGGCGCCAGCCTATCGTGCTGGGCCCTCCTCTCCTATGCGCCGCCTTCGTCTTTGCCTTCGCGGGGCGACATGAACAGGGAGGCTTTGATGTAGTCCGCGTTCATCCGGGAGATATTGCTGAGGTTGATGCCCTTTGGACAGTGCACCTCGCACTCACCGTGGTTGCTGCAGTGGCCGAAGTCTTCGCTGTCCATCTGGTGCACCATCTTGACCACCCGCTCGTAGCGCTCGGGTTGGCCCTGCGGGAGCAGGCTGAGATGGGAGACCTTTGCAGAGGTGAAGAGCATCGCAGCGGCGTTCGGGCAGGCGGCGACGCAGGCCCCACAGCCGATACAGGCGGCAGCATCAAAGGCGCGATCTGCGTCCTCTTTCCGGACCGGGAGCGAGTTCGCATCGCGGGCAGAACCGGTATTGACGGATACATATCCGCCCGCCTGGATGATTCGGTCGAAGGCGGAACGGTCGACCACCAGATCTTTGACCACCGGGAATGCGGTGGCCCGCCAGGGCTCCAGGTACAGCTCGTCGCCCTCCTTGAAGGTGCGCATGTGGAGCTGGCAGACGGTGGAGCGATCCTGAGGGCCGTGGGGCTCGCCGTTGATGACGAAGCCGCAGGATCCGCAGATCCCTTCGCGGCAGTCGTGCTCGAAGGCGATGGCTTCTTCGCCTTTGCCCTGCAACTCTTCGTTCAACACGTCGAGCATTTCCAGGAAGGACATATGCTCCGACACGTTGGGCACTTCGTAGCGTACAAATTTTCCGGTGTCTTTCCGGTCTTTCTGGCGCCAGATGTGGAGGGTGAGCTTCATTTGTAGCTCCGCTGTACCGGTTTCACGTAGTCGAAGGTCAACGGCTCCTTGTGGAGCACAGGCGCGGTGCCGACACCTGCGAACTCCCAGGCAGCAACATGCGAATACTCGGCATCGTTGCGCTTGGCCTCGCCGTCGTCCTGGTGGTCTTCGCGGAAGTGTCCACCGCAGGACTCGTTGCGGGTGAGTGCATCGGTACACATCAGCTCGGCAAACTCCAGGAAGTCCGCCACCCGGCCCGCTTTTTCAAGAGACTGGTTGAGGTCATTGGCAGAGCCGGCGAGGTTGAGGTTCTGCCAGAATTCCTCGCGAATCGCGGGGATTTTCTGCAGCGCCTCCTGCAGACCTTCGGGGGTGCGACCCATGCCGCAGCGATCCCACACCACATCACCAAGCTGCCGGTGGAAGGAGTCCACGGTGCGCTTGCCCTTTATGGACAGCATCTTATCCAGCTTGGACTTTACTTCCTGCTCGGCGGTGCGGAAGGCGGGGTGATCGGCCACCGTACCCGCGGGCTTGACCCCGGCCAGGTAATTGCCCAGGGTGTAGGGAATGACGAAGTAGCCGTCGGAGAGGCCCTGCATCAGCGCAGAGGCGCCCAGCCGGTTGGCACCGTGATCGGAGAAGTTCGCTTCCCCCAGCACAAACAGCCCGGGCACGTTGCTCATCAGGTTGTAGTCCACCCACAGTCCGCCCATGGTATAGTGCGGCGCGGGGTACATACGCATGGGGACCTGGTACGGATTTTCCCCGGTGATCCGTTCATACATCTCAAAGAGGTTGCCGTAGCGCTCGGAGATGGTCGCCTGCCCCAGGCGCTTGATCGCGTCGGAGAAGTCCAGGTAGACACCGCGACGAACGCCACCCACCGCCGGACCCACCCCACGACCTTCGTCGCAGACCCGCTTCGCGGCGCGCGACGCGATGTCGCGCGGGGACAGGTTGCCGAAGGAGGGATACATCCTCTCCAGGTAGTAGTCGCGTTTTTCCTCGGGAATTTCGGAGGGATGCTTACCGCAATCCGCCGCATCCTTGGGGGCCCACACCCGCCCGTCGTTCCGCAGCGACTCACTCATCAGGGTGAGCTTGGACTGGTAGTCGCCTGCCTGCGGGATGCAGGTGGGGTGGATCTGAGTGTAGCAAGGGTTAGCCAGCAAGGCGCCTTTTTTATGGGCGCGCCAGATGGCCGTGGTGTTGCAGCCCTTCGCGTTGGTGGAGAGGAAGAAGACGTTGGCGTAGCCACCGGTCGCCAGGCAGACTGCGTCGGCCGCGAAGGATTCGAGCTTCCCCGTCTCCAGGTTGCGAACCACGATGCCGCGGGCCCGGCCATCCACCACCACCAGCTCCAGCATCTCGTGCCGGGCGTACATCTTGACCTTTCCAGCCGCGATCTGCCGCTCCAACGCTGAGTAGGCACCCAGCAGCAGTTGCTGCCCGGTCTGCCCACGCGCATAGAATGTACGCGAAACCTGCGCACCGCCAAAGGAGCGATTTGCGAGAAGCCCGCCATATTCGCGCGCAAAAGGTACACCCTGCGCCACCGCCTGATCGATGATGTTCACCGAAATCTGCGCCAGCCGGTAGACGTTCCGCTCCCGCGCCCGGAAGTCGCCACCCTTCACCGTGTCGTAGAACAGCCGGTAGACGGAGTCGCCGTCGTTTTGGTAGTTCTTCGCCGCATTGATGCCTCCCTGAGCCGCGATGGAGTGCGCACGCCGGGGACTGTCCTGGAAGCAGAAGCAGGCCACATTGTAGCCCAGCTCACCAAGCGTAGCGGCCGCCGAGGCACCGGCCAAGCCGGATCCCACCACGATCACGCTGTACTTGCGCTTGTTGGCGGGATTCACCAGCTTCATATCGAAGCGATGGCGATCCCAGGCGGTCTCGATCGGACCTGAAGGTGCTTTGGAGTCGAGGGTCATCTCAGCTCACTTGCCCGCCAGGCCGAGCAATACGGCCAGCGGAATAGAGATATTGCCGACCACCACGGCGCCAACGATGGCCCGGGCGAGGTTTTTGACCAGGGCCTGCTGCCGCTCCCCGGCGAGACCGAGGGTACGAAACAAGCTGACGGCACCGTGGTAGAGGTGTGCTCCCAACGAAAGCTGGGCAACCACATAAAATCCTACCACCAGCGGATTCTTGAAGGCGGTGCTGACATTGTGCCAGACATCGTTCACCTTCAGACCATCCTGCACCTTGAAGCCTTCTCCGAAGAAGGTCCCCGTGGTGAGGTGCCCCAAGTGGTACACGATGAACACAAACAGCAATATCGCCGAAAAGCGCATACTCAAGGAGGCAAAATTTGCCGCCGTGTGCGTCTTCTTTGCGTATGCCGTAGGCCGCGCCTTGCCAGAGAGCATGATGAGGCGCATCGACGACACGATGTGCGCCCCCACCGCCCCCAACAAGCCCAGCCGGGCGCCCCACAACACCTCTTCCGAGGTATGCAGCAATTGCGCATAGTGATTGATGGCCTCTTCACCCAGGAAAACCTGAATGTTTCCAGCCATGTGAACGATCACGAAGCCGTACATCAGCAGGCCCGTGACTGCCATGACCACCTTCATCCCGATGGTCGAATTAAAGAAGCGGAGCAACCAGCCCATCCACGCTCCCAGCATAGAGCCGGCAAAGAGCCGGAGAGCCCTCTTAGCGCGCGCCGGGGACCTCGGCAAAGAGGAGCCAACGAACGATTGACACGGCTCCGCGCTGATGCCGCCTCCTACGCCGACAAATCGCCTTTTTTCCGTTGGTAAGCCTGAACACGTCGGGCTGCGAAATTTCTTCCACACGGCGCGCCTTCGGATCTATGGCCTCGCACACGCTACCGGGCTACATGAGCGCCCCCTTTCTGGAGGCACCCATGGCAGACGGCAAGAAGGTCCTGTTTGAGATCACCGAAGAACACCTCGATACGGGTCTGCGTGGCTTTCCCGTCGGCACCGTGCGCAGCTCTTTTGTAGACCCCGATGACGGCGTGCACTACGTCGGCTATCCCGTCGCGGATCTGGCCTACCTCGACCCCGAGGCCGTGGTCTACCTGATCTTCAACAAGCGCCTTCCGAACGATGAAGAGCTGGTCGCCTTCAAGGCCGATCTGGCCTCCCGCGCTACGGTGGACCCCCGGGTCATCGACCTGCTGAAGGGTCTGCCCAAGGACGGTCACCCCATGGAATGGCTCATGTGCGGCCTCTCCTACCTGGGCATGACTGGCAAGACCGGCGACTGGAAGGAAGACGCCCTCAATATGATCGCCCGCTCGGCCGAGCTGGTGGCGAACATCTTCCGCATCCGCTCCGGCTGGGGCGAGCCCATCCCCTCCAACCCCTCTCTGGGGCTGGTGGAGAATATGGTGCATATGATGGGCGTTCCCGGCGGCGACGCCGAGAAGCTGACCAAGCTGCTCCGCATCTACTACGTCCTGCATATGGACCACGGCGGTGGCAACCTCTCCACCTTCACCGGCAAGGCTGTGGCCTCTGGTCTGGCGGATCAGTACAGCGCTTTGTCCGCCTCGATGGCATCTCTGTACGGCCCTCTGCACGGCCGTGCGAACCAGGAGTGCCTGGAGTTCATCCGCAAGGTGGGCACCGCCGATGGCGACGCGGTGGAGAGCTTCGTGCGCAACGAGCTGGCCTCCGGTGGCAAGATCTTCGGCTTTGGCCACGCGGTGCTTCGCAAGGAAGACCCCCGCGCCAAGGTGCAGTATGCCCTGGGTGAGGAGCTTTGCCCGAACGACGCGCTCTTCCGCACCTCCGTGGTGCTGCGCGAGCGGGCGGTGAAGGTGCTGAAGGAGAACCCCAAGGTCTCCAACCCCTACCCCAACGTGGATGCCGTTTCTGGCGCGTTGGTCAACGCCTGCGGCCTCACCGATCCCGAGTACTACACCGTGCTCTTCGGCTTCTCCCGTATCGCCGGCATCGCCGCGCAGATCGTGGACGAGCGCACCGTGTCCCGCAACGGCAAGGGCGTGCCCATCTACCGCTGCAAGTACATCGCCGTGAACCAGCCCCGCCAGCGTCTCAACAACGCAGCGTCCTGAGCGGCTTTTTTTGAGGAGAGCTTCGGCTCTCCAAAATCTCTGACCGTCGGTCAAAAAACTGACCGACGGTCGAATCTTTCCGATGCCGGCCTGCCGGCGCTCCGGGAGCCTTATGAAGATTCACGAATACCAGGGGAAAGAAATCCTCAGGAAGTATGGTGTTCCGACGCTGAAAGGCGGGGCCGCAAAAACGCCCGAAGAAGCCGTACAAGCGGCTGAAGCGATGGGCGGAAGTGTCTGGGTTGTGAAGTCCCAGGTACATGCGGGCGGACGTGGTCTGGGCCGCTTCGTCCACGAAGTGGATGCGGCAACCATCGCCGCCGCTGCGGCGGGAACCCCCGGACTTCCTGGAAAAGGGGGCGTCCGTGTGGTGACCTCGGTGGAGGCCGTGCGCGCCGCCGCGGAAGCCATGCTGGGTGGAACCCTCGTCACCAAGCAGACCGGCGCCACCGGCGCGAAGGTGAACACCCTGTTTGTGGAAGAAGGCTGCCGGATCGCCAAAGAGTACTACCTGGCCATCCTGCTGGATCGTGGCAACTCCAAGGTGTTGGTGATGGCCTCTGCGGAAGGCGGCACCGAGATCGAGGAAGTGGCCGCACACCACCCGGAGAAGATCCTGAAGGTGTGGGCCGATCCTCTGACCGGCCTGGGCGCCTGGCAGGCCCGGCAGCTCGCCTTTGGCCTGGGGATGACCGGCAAGACCGTGAACTCCTTTGTGCAGGTGGTCACCGGTCTCTACAATGCCTACATGGGCCACGACTGCGCGATGTTGGAGGTGAACCCTCTGATTGTAACGGCTGAGGGCACTGTGCTTCCGCTGGATGCCAAGGTCAGCTTTGACGACAACGCCCTGTACCGCCACGCGGATGTGGTGGCGATGCGCGATCTGGCCGAGGAAGATGCGGCAGAGATCGAGGCGTCCAAATACGACCTTTCCTTCATCAAGCTGGATGGTACCATCGGCTGTATGGTGAACGGCGCCGGTCTGGCGATGGCCACCATGGACATCATCAAGTTCCACGGCGAAGAGCCCGCGAACTTCCTGGATGTGGGCGGCGGCGCCAACAAGGAAAAGGTCACGGCCGCCTTCAAGATCATCATGCGCGATCCGGCGGTGAAGGCCATTCTGGTCAACATCTTCGGCGGCATCATGAAGTGCGATGTGATCGCGGAAGGGGTGCTGGCAGCGGTGCGTGAGACCGGCCTGAGTGTTCCTTTGGTGGTGCGCTTGGAAGGCACCAACGTGGCCCTTGGAAAGAAGATTCTTGCGGAGAGCGGCCTGGCCGTCATTCCCGCCGACACCATGGATGATGCGGCCCGCAAAATCGTCGCCGCCGTGAGGGGGTAAAGCATGGCTATCCTCGTCAATTCGCAAACCCGTCTGCTCTGCCAGGGCATCACCGGCTCGGCCGGCTCTTTCCACTGCAGCCAGATGCGCGCCTACGGCACCAACCTGGTTGCGGGGGTGACTCCGGGAAAAGAAGGTACCTTCTTTGAAGAGAAAGTGCCGGTCTTCAACACCGTGCAGGGTGCTGTGAACGCCACCGGGGCCAATGCTTCGGTGATCTTCGTTCCTCCTCCCTTTGCGGCCGATGCGATCATGGAAGCGGCCGATGCGGGCATTCCCCTCATCGTCTGCATCACCGAGGGCATCCCCGCCCGCGACATGATCGCTGCCTACGCCTATGTGCAGGCCAAGGGCAGCCGCCTGATCGGTCCCAACTGCCCCGGCATCATCACGCCAGGCCAGTGCAAGATCGGCATTATGCCTGGACACATCCACACACCGGGTCGTATCGGGATCCTCTCCCGCTCCGGCACGTTGACCTACGAAGCGGTGGGGCAGCTCTCCCGCGTGGGTCTGGGGCAGTCCACAGCCATCGGTATCGGTGGTGATCCCATCATCGGCACCCGCCACATCGACGCGCTGAAGCTCTTTGCGGCCGACCCGGACACCGATGCGGTGGTGATGATCGGCGAAATTGGTGGCTCCGCCGAGGAAGAGGCGGCGGCCTGGGCTGCTCAGAACATGAGCAAGCCCATCATCGGCTTTATCGCAGGTGCCACCGCGCCTCCGGGACGCCGCATGGGCCACGCCGGTGCGATCATCTCCGGTGGCAAGGGCACCGCGGAAGAGAAGTACAAGGCGATGGAAGCCGCCGGCATCCATATTGTCCGCTCTCCGGCCGACATGGGCGCCAAGATGGTGGAAGTTCTGGGGATCAAGTCCGCTTCCTGAACGGGACGAACGGAAATGCCTGAAGGCGTGACTCTGAACAGAGTCACGCCTTTGCTTTTGGCGCAAGGAATCAATGGCCTGCGGGCGCGTTAAGCCTGCACCATGTGGCTGCTCCTCTGCACCCTGGCCTTGGCGGACTCCTTTTTGCAGGGGATCGAGCTGGTGTGTACGCCCACCCTGCGCGGAAAAACCTGCGGCGACGGCCCGCTGGAGCCGACTTTGGAGCGCAGCCGCAATGTCCTGGAGCATGCGGCACTCCTGATGCGCTACAACGGCGACCGCCCCAATGGCCTGATGGTGGAGCGGATCCGGCGCTTCACCCGCTACTCCGACAACCCCTATCGCGACTTTGATCTCGCATTTGTGCGCTTCTACTCAAGCTCTTTTGGGGGGCGGGCGGGCGAAGCCGACTTGATGATCCGTGGGCTGATGGGGCAGCTCCTCCAGTTCCCCTATGATCCGGCGCTGCACCTGGTCGTGGCGCTGTGTGTGGCTCAATATGATGCCTATGTCCTGAATCATGGCTGGGACCAACCCAGCCGCGAGAAGTTGCAGGTCCGCCTTCTGATCCAGAAAGCCACCCTTCTGAACCGGGACAGTCCGGTGCCCGGCTTTGATCAGAGCCTGGCGAATACGGTGGCATGGATCAACAAATACCCCGGCTATGCCGGTTTTTGAGGAGCCTCCGGTGAAGCGTCTGCTGTTGGCGGCCTGCCTTCTTCCCTGCATCTCTGCTGCGCCGGATCCGCTGCGGTGGAGCTCCACCGCTGAAGGTGCGGCGGTGAAGTTTAAAAATGCGGCGAAAGACCTGGAGCTTACCTGCGAGAAGGTTCGGATCCAGGGGCGGTTGGGCTGGCTGCCGGTGCTACGCTCTCAGGCCGACGAGCTGGAGCGCCGGGCCGACATTTTTGAGCGCCTGGCGCTCAGTCAGCGGGAGGGGGCGGCGGTGGACCCTCCGCTCCCCCGCCCCGACGGTTCAGCCACTGATCTTCCAACGCCGCCCACTGCTCCTGGCTCATCAGCTTCCGGAGACTGAGGTAGAGCTCGACACGATTGCGACGAAGTTCCGCCTCGGCCGCATTCAATTCGTCGAGCGCTGCCCGTACGGCTTTTTCGTCAACGGTAGCGAGGCCCAACAGCCGCCGCATCTCCAGCTCGGCCCGTTCCCGTCGCGCGCGCAGATCGACCCGCGCCACGTTGGCCTGGTAGACCAGGTCATCCGCCTTCTTTTCCTGCTCAGCGCTCAGCCCAATCTGGCTGGCGATGTCGTGAAAGCGGGGGCCGGCTTGGGCGGGTGCAAACAGCAGGACCAGGGACAACAGTACGGTGCTCATCAAAGGCTCCATTCATCAAGTAGGGGGTCAGCTTCGGCCACCGGGGGCTCCCACAGGTCCAGCAGCTCGGTTCCGGGCGGGACCTCGGCGGAGCGGGGGGCCTCCAGGATCTGCTCGGTCTCGGCGAGTGCAGCGAGAAGGTCTGCTTCGGGGCGCACTTCCTCTTGCGGATAGAGCCGCAGAGCGCCGACCAGCAACAGCGCCGCACCGGCCAGCCCGGCCCGCACTGCTGTTCTCCGCCGCGAACGCCGCTGAAGTTCTGCCACCCCGGGGACCGGTCGGGTTTTGGCGGCAACACCGGGGCTCGACAGCTCGGCGATGAGGCGGCTGCTGCCTTGGCAGCGAACACAACCATCGCGATGGGCGCGCTGGCTTTCGCTCAGCGGGTCACCGGACACCAGGGTCCGCAGTGTTTCCTCGCACAGGCTCATGGATGCTCCAGGGCCGCTTGCAGCGCCAGGATGGCGCGGCTCAGGTGGGTTTTGACGGTTTCAGGACTCATTTCGGCCGCAGCCGCGATCTCGGGGATGGTCCAGCCCTCCTCAAAGCGCAGGCCAACCACGAGGCGCTGTTTGGGGGAGAGCTGGTCGATCGCACGCTGCAGCGACCGCTGCCGCTGGGCGTCTGCAAGGGATTGATCAGCGAGCGGGGCGACATCTGCTCGCTCCACCTCGTCCCAAGGCAGCCAGCGCCGCAACTGGCGCCATCGCAAGCCACGCAAACACTCCCGCACCACGATCTGCCGCAGCCATCCGCCCATTGCCTTGGGATCACGGACTTTTTCCTGGGAGCGCCACGCGCGCAACCAGGCCTCCTGCAGCACATCGTCGGCCTCAGATGTGCTGCCCATCATGCGCCCGGCCAACAAGCGCAGCCCCGGCGCATGGATGCGCAGCGCATCTTCAAAGGCGCTGTTGGGCAGCTCCGGCGACATGGACAGGGCGTTCATCGATGTAGAGACCCTAACGCCGGGCAGGTTGGGGGACATCCCAGCAATATTTTCTGCGCGCCGCGATGACAACCAGAGGCAGCGCGGCGCGGCAGAGGAAGATAGAAGCCGACAATGGAGAACCTCGACCGCTATACGCTGGATCGTCTGCTGAGGGCAGAGCCGGGGGGAGACTGGTGGCTGGGGCACCACACCACCCTGGGGAGTCAGCACCTGCTTCGGGTGTGCCCGGCCGACCGTCCTGACGCGCGGGCAGAGCTGGCCCATTCTGCAAAAATCCAGGCGAAGATCCTTCACCCCAACCTGCTGCGGACCACCGACACAGTGGACGCGGGCGGACGTTTTGCGGCGGTGTACGACAAGGTTCCCGTGGGCACCCTGGCCGAGCGGCTCCAGTCCGGGCCCCTAGCCGCTCACGAAATTCTTCCCGTTTTCCGGGCTCTTTTGGCTGGCGTCGAGGCGCTCCACAGCCAGACCTACCTGCACCTGGACCTGAATCCTGCCCGCATCTTCTGGTGCGACGGCAATCCGAAGATCGCCGACTGCCGCTTTGCCCGCCGAGAAGCGGACAGCGGCTCTCCACCTCGGGGCGGGAATCCAGCCTACACGGCTCCGGAGCTGGCTCAGGGTCAGGTGGATGTGCGCTCCGACATCTACGCGTTGGGGTGTATCGCCTACGAGCTGCACACGGGTGTGCCGCTCTTTCGTGGCAGTCCCTCGGCGATCGCTGAGGCACGCCGGGTGTCACCGGACCTGTCGTCGCTGCCGCCCTCCTGGATTAACCTGTTGGATCGGTGTCTTCGTGCGGATCCAGCGGCGCGCTATCCCTATGTGCAGAACCTGATTCGGGCACTGGAGGAGGTGAAGTCGCCGCGCGCTGTTCCGGTCATGGTGCAGGAAGAAGCAGACCTTCTGGTCCCGCCGGTCGTCGCACCGGTGGCCCGCAACCGCACCCCCGCGGCCCCGGTGCGTCCAACTTCGGGAGGAGAACCACCGGTTCTTCCGCCGCCCGGCCAGGTTAGCCCGCCAACCCCTGTGGCCCCGTCGCCGATGCCTCCGGCCACCTTCAATCCCCCGTCTCCCCACTACCGGGTTCGCGTAGAGGAAGAGGACGAACGAAGTGGCATCCGCTGGGTTCCCATTCTAGGGATTGCGGCCGTGTTGGTGATCGGGTTGGTCACCTGCACCGGTATCGTGGGCGCCCTCTGGTACAACGAGCTCCGCTCTGAGCGGAAGCTCGCGGCCGTGCCGACGGACGCGCCGATTCCGCCCCCCCCGCTGCCCCCAGACCCAGACGATCCGCCACCCCTGCTTCCCCCCGAGCTGCCGCCGGAGCCCCGACCCAAGAAAAAGACGGGCAGTTCCACCGATGGAACCAATTCTTCGGCCGGGGCGTCTGCGCCGGCCACCGGACCTGCACCGGCTTCGGCTTCGACCCCACCGCCGCCAGAGGCTCCCGCCGAAGCCACCGCCACCGGCAACCTGAAGATCGAGTTCTGGGGCGAGCTATTGCCCAATGCGGTGGAAGCCACCTGCCGAGGCGGCTATCGTTCTCGCAGCCCTGTGGTGGGAGGTGTGGCCCGCTTTGAGGGGATGCCGATGGGGATCGACTGCTTGATCTTCCCGAAAGGCGCGGCGACTACAGCCGCCTCCGTTCGCGCCGGCCGGGACTACAAGTGTGAACTGCGTGGCAGCACCACCCGCTGCCAGTGAGCCGAGACCACCTTTGCCCGGGCTGCGGGCTCCGCAGCTTCCACTGTGTCTGCGATCTGCTTCAGCCGGTGGCGGCGCGCACACCCGTGCGCGTAATCCGGCATGTGCGTGAGCGTTACCGGTCGTCCAACACCGGAATTCTCCTCTCCAAGCTGCTTCCAGATGCGATGGTCGTAGATGTGGGCAACGGCGACAGCCCGGACCTTGGTTTTTTGGGTCAGGGGAACCCGGTGTTGGTGTGGCCGGGGCAGGCCACGGCGCTCCCTGAAAATCCTACCTTAATCCTGCTGGATGCCACATGGTCGCAGGCGAGCCGCATGTATCGGCGCATCGAGGGACTGCCGCAGCTTCCCTGTCTGCCCCTTCCGGCACCGGATCCGTCCCGAATGCGGATGCGCGAGAGTACGGTGGTCAACGGAATGTCCACCTTGGAAGCTGCGGCTGCGGCCCTGGCCCTGTTGGAAGGGCCCGAAGTTGCCGCCCCGCTGCTGCGCCTCTTCGATCAGATGACCGAACGGCAATTGCGGCTGAGAGGGCGATTGTAGGCGGATGATCCTCAGATCTCAGGACTGACGGCGGCGGAGCAGGAGCCCGAGCGCCACCAGACCCATCCAGCCGGCAGGGGCGGCGCTGTTGCAGCCGCAGCTCCCCGGATCGCGGCCGTCGTCTCCCTCGCTGTCGTTGCCCACGCCGTCGCTCTCCTTCGCTTCGGAGTCGTCCTGCGGTTCGGGCCCGGTATCGTCGGTGGGCTGGGTGCCGCTGTCGTCCGTGGGCTCGCCGGAATCATCGGGATTTTCGGGGTCAGCGAGCCATATATCGACCTGGCCGATGGTATCCTCAGCGGTGTAGCGGGCCCCCACGCCCGTCATCCAGCCGTTTTCAAGCGGATCCTGGGCCGCTGCATCCTGCAACAGGCCACCGGTGATGGGGCTGGCATACAGCAGATCCAGGTGGCTGAGGTCCGCCTCTCGCGTGGCGATCACCTCGGCGCCACGCGCAGTCAGCGCCGAGGCATCCAGGGCCGACGACGTGAACACCAGTCCGTCGCTCTCGCCGGTGATCTCGCCCAACACCAGCTTGCCCGCCGCGAGACCCTGAAGATCCGTGGCGCTGAAGCTCAGGCTGGTGAGCACATCTTCCGTGATGATGGCGAGTACCTGTCCCCAGGCATCCGTGCCCGAGGTGGCCAGATCCGTCCATACCTGCCCGAAGCTTTGAGTATAGTATTGCTCACTACCATTTGGCATCAGTGGGTTTTTGCCCGCCATCAGGTAGAGCTGGATGGCGGGATCCACCCCGATGCCGGGGAGGCTCTCGATCAGGCTTCCACCCTCCCGAATGGCGGCGTCGATGCCGTCGGAGTGGGAGTAGAAGCCGTAGCCACCTTCATAGGTGGTGTAGTAGTCGAGCTGCAGCGCGTAAGCGCCCAGACTGCTGAACTGCTCGCCGGGCAGCGGATAGGGCTGCCGGGCCAGGAGTTGCCGATGACCGGGAAAAAGATCCTTGCCATCCTTCAAAAAGTCTTGGTCCTTCAGATCGGTGAAGCCATAGCTGTCCCAGGACGTGGGGGCCATCGCCGTGTCGGCATCGGTGGAGGCGAGGTTCTGGTTGGGCCAGCGGAAGGATGTGTCGATACCGCCCAAGGGCGTAGCAATAAAGACTGCTTTCCGCACGTCGCCACGATAGCGCGTACCGACGCTGTTGTAGGCGCTATCGGGCCAGGAGGTGCCGCTCAGGTTGGAGAGGTAGACGGCGGAGGCGATGCCGCCCTTGGAGTGCGAGACCAGGTCCACCTTGGAGGCGCCGGTGCGCGCCTTGATGCGGGCGATGGCGTTGGCGACCATCTCGGCCTGCATGAACACGTCACCGTGCGGATGTGCAAAGGTCAACACAAATACCGGCCGATAGAGCAGGTCCATGTGGGTGGCGAGCGTGATGAAACCGCGGCTTCCGTTGTCGCCCGCACCGGGTACGAACAGAATTGGAGTACCGTGCGCAACGGGGTCCGAGGGGCCCACATGCAGCAGTGCCTTCCAGGAAGGTGGGGTCTGGCTGCCGAAACAATCATCGATCCACGGCGCAAAACTGCTCTCACGCGGCCATGCGGTGATGTCGTTGAAGTTCTCCTGGCGAAGGAAGGTCCGGTCTGGGTCTTCGATCCGCTCGATCTCGGACCACAGCCGGAGGGCCTCGTCCTGGGTGTAGGTCTCGATGCCGGTGTAGGACGCCGCAGCGGTGGTGGGGTCGAAGCCGGAGGTGGCCGCTGCCAGAGAGAGGAGAAAGAGCATCAGTGCCTTCCCAGGAAATCGCTGACCGCAGCGTTGAATTTTTTAGGTTGATCGTGGTGGACCGTGTGGCCACCGCCGGGAATCAGCTCCAGCTCGGCATTCGGAATCGCCCGCATCCCGGCCTCGGCGATGGAGCGGGTGCTGCCCCCGGTGAAGACGGGGTTGGGGATCATGTGGTCGTCGTTCCCGTACACAATCAGCGTCGGGACGCGAATGTCACCCAGTCGGTCCCATACTGGATAGTCTACCATTCCTGCAATACAACGGGAGACGGCCACCGAGGTGCCGGCGAAGGACTCGGTCTTCATCATACGCACGCGCTCCTCGATCAGCCGCTCGACCCCACGGTCCATACGATTGAACACCATCGCCTGGAAGTTGGCGCGGATCTCCTCTTCTCGGGCCTCCATCGCCCGACTTTCGGTCCAGTAGTCCTTCATCCAGCTTGCGGCGCCGGGCTTGAAGCGCTCCAGCCCGGCGGGTGCAGAGAGGACCAGCGCATGGACCCGATTCGGGTGATTCAGCGCCAAGGTCATGGCGATCTGGCCCCCCATAGAGTGCCCAACCACCACGGCAGAGACGACCCCCATGGAGCCCAGCCAGTTGTCCACCACATCCGCATACCAGGGCGGCGTGTAGGGTGCATCCGGACGCCCGCTGGCCCCAAAGCCCGGAAGATCCAAGGCAAGAACGCGGTGGGTTTTGGCGAATTCCGGGATCTGGTACTCCCAGAAGCTCATGTAAGAGGAGAGCCCATGTACAAAAACCAGGGGCGGCGCGTCCGGATCGGCCCCCGGTGGCAGACCGGAGTCGATGTAGGCGATATCGACACCTTCCACCTCGGTATGTTGCACGGGCAACGGCGCCCACAGCTCGGAAGGCTCCAAGGGAGGAAGGTCGTTGTAGCGGGCAGCCGCCAGTGCGTAGCCCATCAGAACTGCAGGAATCATCAGAGCACCAGCCATTCAAGATAGGCGTAAGAGGTCCAGGGTTGCTGCTCGAAGCTGCTGCCGGTCACCATGGCGCCCACCGCGCCCAGCTCCAAAAAGGTCCACGGGCGACCGTAGACTTTGGCATTCAGCTCGGTACCGATGGCATTGGCGCGGGCATCCCGCGCGTGGGCGGCTCCGACGGTCAGGTTCAAGCGCGATGGGATGATGTCGTAGCCTGCACTACCAGAAAGTGCAATCAACCCGTCGCCCTGGTTGGAGAGATCGTAGGCCAGCGCCACCTGCCGGTTGATGGCTTTACCATCGGGGAAAAGCAGGTAGGAACCATGGGTGGTCCACAGCGCACCCACGATGCCGTAGCTGTTGCCGGTGAGCACACCGGTGTAGGCATCCCGACCCGTTCCGTCGGCACTGCTGTACAGACCCTCGAAAGAAAACAGGCTTCCATCGCCCTGGGTGTACTTGTACCTTGCATTGACGTTCGCGGACATGCCGCGCACCCCCACATCCTTGCCACCCACCACCAACAGCGAGCCCAGGTTGCCCACCACCGAAGCGCCGACGGCCAGAGGCCCCCGGTCCAGCCGGTGGTTGTAGCCCGCATCCAGGCCCAGCCAGAAAAGATCGGCGTTCACCTCTGGGGCTTCGACCACCCCCGCTTCACGCAGGTCCAGGCGCGGCCCCCCTTGCAGCTCCGAGAGTGCCGAGGTGGGACCCGAGCCCAGCAGGCCGCCGGTACCGGCCGTACGATCGCGCAGATACCAGCCGTGAATGCCGATCCGCGTGGCGTAGATCGGGTGCACCTGGGCATCGAGCATGTACAGGGTGGCATCGTCCGACAGGGAGCTGCCCTTCTCCAAAAGGGTGTACGCCCCCAGCTTATAGCGCAGCCGGTCGCCCCAGTCGGTGCGCAGCTTTCCATAGGCGGTGAGCCCGGCCGCCTCGGAGCCGAAAAAGCGCATCCCGCCCCCGGTGCGCGTCAGGTCATCCAGCCGCGAGGTGGTGGGATCGTAGACACCGTCGGACACAAATTGCAGGCCCGCCACTACTGTAAGGCCATTCCCACCGGGTAGGCGGGGCCGGAAGGTGGCGTGCAGGCGGCGGGTTTGCAGGTTCACCTGGTCGGCCCCAAAGCCGCCACCGGTGTTCCCGCCCACCTGGTAGGCCTGATCGCCATAGGCAAAATCCACTTCGAAGGCGGCGGTCAGCGACGCCTGCCCATCCAACATCTTCGGGGTGTAGGTGAAGAAGCCGTTGGTACGCAGCTCGGTGACCACGGCGCGCTCCTCCGCGCTGCTCTCGGTCAGGTTGGTCCCCCCGAGCACCCCCACCACTTGACCATCCAAGAAGGGGTTGGTGGTAATCTCGTTGGTGACCGAAAAGCGGGATTGTACAAGGCCCAGAAACTTCAGGCCGCTCTCGGGCTGGGGCAGCACCGGCTGCACCGGGCGGGAGGCGGCTTCGTCGGGCGGACCCGCCCAGAGCAGAGGAAGGAGGCAGATCATCTATTGGCGCTTGTAGGTCTGGACGTTGATACCGGGCTCGACGTTGGGGCCGGTAGTGGAGCCAAAACCGCCTTCGGGTGTGGGCGGGGTGAAGCCCTTGTCGGGGGAGGTCTGCGCCACTTCGTAGAGCAATGTATCGCCGTTCACCTGCCAGATCCCCTCGGCGGTGACGGACGTGGGGGTGGTTTGTTTGGCGACCAGGGTGCCGGGCAGCGTGGAGGTGTCCACGGTGTAGGTGCCGGCGAGGTTGTAGGTGGTGCCTCGGGAGTCCGTGGCATCGGTGGTGTAGGTACCGTCGCCCTTGAAGTTGGCGGTGATTTTTACGAATCCCCCCGCTGCCAACAGATCCGAAATATCGTCTCCCTCCGAAAGCCAGGCACCGGTGATGTCCTGGTCGCCCGCAGGCTCGCTGTCGTCCGTGGCCGAGGAGTCGTCGGTGCTCTGGGAGTCGGTGGTGGACTCTTTGGTGCCAGAATCGTCGGCCACATCATCGGGGATACAGGCCATAAAAAGGGCAAGAATCATCGTGTCTCCAGGGTCTTCAGCGCTTGTTTGTCGATCTTGCCAGAGCCGATCCGGGGGAGACTGTCCAGCACGATCACTTTTTTCGGGAGCTTAAAACGGGCGAGTTTCCCGTCGAGGAAAGCGGAGACCCCGGCGGCCTCCAGGTTCAATCCGGGCTGGGGCTCCACAAAGGCGATGCCCACCTCTCCCCAGCGTACATCGGGCACCCCAATCACCGCCACCTGCGCGACGCCGGGGCAGGTCAGGATCACCGCTTCCACCTCGGCCGGGTAGACGTTTTCGCCGCCGCTCTTGTACATTTCTTTCAGGCGACCGCGCACATAGAAAAAGCCATCTGCGTCGCGACGGAGGATGTCCCCGGTGTAAAAGAGGCCGTCGCGGATGGAGGCCGCCGTGGCATCGGGGTTGCCCCAGTAGCCGCCGCAGACTGCGGGGCCACCCAGCACCAGCTCGCCGTCCTCGTCCGGGCCACACTCGGTGCCGTCGGGGCGGAGCAGGCGGGCGTCGATGTGGTGGATGGGCATGCCCACCGAGCCGAGCTTTTGGAGGACGCGGTCGGGCGGAGTGGAGAAGCAGTTGGGGCCGACTTCGGTGAGACCGAAGCCTTGGCGGAGAGGGATGCCCCGGGCCTGGTAGCGCTGCAGCAGCGGCAGGGAGAGGGGGGCGCCGCCACAGAGGGCGTCGCGTACAGACGACAGGTCCGTGCGGCCAAAGTCCGGGTGGTCGGCCAACATCTGGTAGATGGTGGGGACCCCCATCAGGTGGGTGATCTTTTCGGCGGCGATCAGTGCCAGGGCCTCGCCGGGCTCAAATTTGCTGCACAGCACAACGCGCCCGCCGCGATGCAGCAAGGGGGAGGAGAGGCAGTTGAGGCCGCCGGTGTGAAACAGCGGCGTAAAGGTGAGGGTGGAGTCGGTGGGGCCCAGGTCGCAGGCCAGGATGGTATTGAGCGCGTTCCAGTGGAGCTGCTGGTGGGTGAGCAGGGCGCCCTTGGGCTTTCCCGACGTGCCCGACGTGTACATAAGCACCCAGGGATCGGCGAGGCGGGAGCCGGGGCCTTGATAGGGCGAGGCATCGCAACCTGCGCCCGCCTCCAGCGAAAAAGCGCCAGGAATACGCCCCTGTTGGCTCTGGTCTACAAAGCTGATTTTGGGCGAACAATTGCCCACCTGGTAGGCAATTTCCGGGTCCGAAAGACGCCAGTTCAGGGGGACAAAGATAGCGCCACGGTCGGCACAGGCAAACATCAGCGCGAAGCTGTCGATGTTGTTCTGGGCCAGCACCACCACCCGGTCGCCGGGGCCTACGCCTTCCTGGTCCAAGCGCCGCGCCCAAGCCCAACTTTCTGCTGCGGTCTGCGCCCAGGTCCAACGCCGACCCGTTGCGACGTCCACCAGCGCCTCCGCCTGCGGGCGAAAGCGGCTCCAGGTGTGGTGCCAGTCGGAGGTGGGGTGCATGGGCGCTCCGTTCTACCGCTTCCAGGTAACCCTTTGCTGCACTGCGTCAAGGGTCTATTTTGCACAGCAACATCGGTGCCCCGATCACCGTTCGATCACCGCATCCCGGCCGGGCCCCACACCCAGAATGGTCACCGGCACGCCCACCAGCGTCTCGATACGCTCCACATAGCGGCGGCAGGCTTCGGGCAGCTCTTCCCAGCGGCGACAGGCAGAGAGAGACTCGGGCCAACCTTCCATTTCTTCGTACTCCACCTCGACGCGGCCTAGCGCGGCGGCGCCGGCGGGGAACTCCTCCCAGCCCCGGTAGCGGACGCCAATTTGCAGGCGTTCCATGCCGGAAAGAACGTCCAGCTTGGTCAGGGCCAGTCCGGTCATTCCCGAGAGCATGGCGGCGTGCTGGACCAGGGGGGCATCGAACCAGCCACAGCGGCGTGGCCTGCCAGTGGTTGCGCCATATTCCCGGCCTACATCGCGCAGAAATTTGCCAATGGGATTGTCCTGTTCCGTCGGGAAAGGGCCGGAGCCCACCCGCGTCGTGTAGGCCTTTGCAATTCCGAGGACGGCGTGGATGGCAGTGGGGCCCACGCCCGCACCCGCACAGGCGCCACCTGCAACAGTATTGGAGGAGGTGACAAAGGGGTAGGTCCCGTGATCCACATCCAGAAAGGTGCCTTGGGCTCCCTCGAAAAGAATAGGTTCTCCTGCCTTGACCGCAGCATGAAGCTGCCGCACCAACGGACGCGCGTAGGGACGCAGGCGCTCGGCCAGCGGGCTAAGCTCGGCGAGCACGGCCTCCAGCTCCAGGGGCGCTTCGTTGTAGTCGGCAAGACGACGGTTGTGTTCGGGAAGTACGGCGGCCGCACGCTCGCGCAGCAGCTCGGCATCGAGAAAATCCGCGACGCGGATGCCACGGCGTCCGACTTTATCCTCGTAGGCCGGGCCGATTCCGCGCCCGGTGGTACCGATACGCTGATCGCCCAGCGCCTTTTCGCGCGCCATATCCATGCGCCGGTGCCAGGGCAGGATCAGGTGGGCTTCGGTGGAGAGGTAGAGCCGCTCCGGCGAAACGGGGTGGCCTTGCGACGCCAACACGTCAAGTTCATGGAGGAGAACACCGGGATCAACCACCACGCCGTTGCCGATCATGCAGATGCAGTCGGGTTGGAGGATGCCAGAGGGCACGAGGTGCAGGATCACGGTCTTTCCGCCGACAACGACGGTATGACCCGCATTATTGCCACCCTGATAGCGAACCACATAGCGACTGCGCGCCGCCAGCATGTCCACGACCTTCCCCTTTCCTTCGTCTCCCCACTGGGCGCCTACCACGACGACGTTCGGCAACATTCACCTCGGAGGGGGGCTTCTATCCGGTTTTGGGGTGGGGTGGTGACACGCGACGATCGACAATGCTGTCGGTGCTCTCCCTCCGGTCACCGCTCGATCCCACCCCCTGATGGGTTCTTCCACCAGGATGTCGCCTCGGTCCAAAACTCAGGAACACCCAGACTTTTCAGCATCTTCCAGGCTTCCTCTGCGGGTTGCCGCACCCCTGCCGGCCCGCATCTGGCCAGCCTTCGGATCGATCGACCGTTGGAAAAGCAGGTGAAGTGGAAGGTAGTCCCACAGTCCACCATCGCCCGAAAGTGGCCAAGCGCGTCTTCGCCCAACAGCAGGCTCATCAGACCCAGGTAGCCATGCAGTGCGATCTGCGAGTGGGCGCCCTCCAGGCTGGCGGCATAGGGAAGCAGGCGCAGGCAGGACCGCTTGATCATCCGCAGGTCCTCCTCCAACAGTGGATCGGGGACCCCGAGCTGCTCCGCCAAGAGCGCCCGCGCCACCACTTCGCCCACCGCCGGGCCCATGTCCAGCGGCTCAGCCGCATAGGCACGCTGGTAGTGGTGAACCGCCCGCTGCAAGGCAAGGCTCCGGTTGCAGATGGACAACGGACGGTAGCCCCCGTCCTGGCTCCCCGGCTGATCGATCGGCCATCCCGCTCCCGGTAGCTCGATGTCCACCGCCCACCGGATCGCCGCGGCCGCCAGCCAGCCATGCGCCTTCTTCCGGGTGGCCGGTTGCTCCAAAAATCGCTCCACCTGCCGCATCACCCGGTCCAGATCCTTGGGGTTCGGCGGATCCTCTCCCTTCTCCCCCGCCCGCCGAAACCGCTCCAGCAGCACGTCACCCGCCTTCTGATGGCGCCGCAGCTCCACCATTGGCAGCTCTTTATCTATGTTTTTCGGAAGTGTAGCGTAGACTACAAGACTGGCCCAGTCGTGATCGGTGGGTGCCTGAGCAAACAGTACCCGTCGCACATCATGCAGGGCCACCCGCGGATCTCGGCCGTAGAGCACCGCCCGGTAGAAGGCCTCCACAAACAGCGTGGAGCCCTTGCTGCTGAGCGGAAACTGCGAGGCCACCACCAGCGGCACCCCCGCCGCGTGCAGCGCGTGGGCGACCCCGGCCTCACCCGACAGCACGGTCCCCACCGCCCCGCTGTCACAGGAGGCCAGGGTCACCACCGCCGGCATCCCGCCCGGCCCCCGGCTGAGCGCCGCAGCAACCTGCTCCCCGTCGGCCACCTCCACCCCGCTCAGATCCGCCTGGAAGAAGGCCAACCCGAAGCGATCTGGTGCATGGGGCAGCGCCGCACCATGACAGAGAATGTGGACGTGGGTGAATGCCTCTTTGGAGCAGGCTTCCTGGATCGAGGCGAGGCTGGCGTTGGAGAGGATCTTCAGGTGATCGGGCAGCTCCACCGCCCGATCGGCATGCCAGCCCAGCCAGGGCTCAATCGCCCGCCCCAGCGCCGCGAGGTGCGCCCGGAAGGGCACCGGCCCGCCCGCCCCGGAAAAGGCGTAGAGCACCCGCGGCCGCTCTGGCCAGGACAGCTCCCGCTCCTGCCCCCGCCGCGCCTCCCGGGTCAGGTACACCGGATGCACATCCTGCCGGAACAGGTGCTGCTGAGAGCCCGGAAAGCCCTCCGGGGAAAGCGCCAGCTCAAAGGGCAACATCGCCAGCTCCAGGCCGGAGAGCACCAGCCGTAGCTGCACCGGCGTGCCCGGTTGGGCCCCCAACTCCGTGGAGAGAGCAGGAATTTGCCCCAGAAGATGAGAGACCACCTGCCCCGCCTCCTCCATCGCCAGGCGCCGCTCCACCTTGGGGTTCGACGCATAGCGAAGGCCTCCAAGACGGGCCAGAAAGGCAGCATGTTCCGTACTCACCCGCACCATGGTCGGCGGATGATCTCCCACCAGAGCGATGTACTCGGTCAGTGGCGAAAGCAATTGGTTGTGGGCCGGGCCACGACGCAAAATCTCCAGCTTGACACTACGCATGCTTCACCTCCGCCACCACCGGCAACAGCTCGGCCGCCACCACCTGCACGCTGCCATCGGCGCGCGTCTCCTGCAGCTCGGCGCGGACCATCCCGTCGGCCACCCGGATATGGACGCAGTTTCGGGGGTCAAAAAGATAAGGAGAAAGTGGATCCAGGCTGCCCGGTTCATCGGGAGTTCCTCGCGCACGATCCATAGCATCGGCCACCTCCTGAAAGGCCCGCGCACTGCGGAGCTTGGCCGGGGGAATCCGCATCAGGTTGGTCCAGGTTCCCGCGTTCAAAAAGACCCCCGGACCGTTGCGCATACACCGGGCCAGGTGGGTGTGGCCCGCCACCAGAAAATCGGCGCCCGCATTGTCTTTTCGTGCCTCAAAGGTGGGGTCCGGCCCCTGGAGCGCGTAGATGTCCTGCCCCTCCCGCTCCAGCCAGTCGCGCATGGCTTCGTACAGGTTCTCCGAGGGATCCCGCCCCAGCAGGCTGTCCAGCAGCAGGCCACCCATGCCCAGACGATCCCCCTCCTCCAGCCCCTCCGGCCGCACCTCGCCGGCGGCCAGCTCGGCATGTAGCGCCTCGGCGGTGGGCGCAATCTGTACACTTCCATCCGTGGACAAAAATCTCTTCTTCGTGGTCCCCTGCTGCAACGCGGCCCCCGCCAGCAGCGGCACCTTCGCATAGAGCGCCTTCTGCCGGGCTACAGCGATGAGGAGCAGCGACTGATCCTCCGGCTTCAACACCTCTAAAAAGGGATCCACGGCCTTGGCCTCGTTCAAAATGTCCACCACCAACCGGGTGCCGGCGCAGGGGGGAGGCGTCTTGGACTCGGCCACCTGAGTGTTCACCGCTTCGAGGTTGTAGACATTCCACTTGTCTTCACCATTGCCGTGGATGCACTTCACCCGGCGCCCGCCCACCCGACACTCAAAGCGACCCCGGTCCTTGCCCTCGCCCATCCCCCACTGCACCGGCCCGATCACATGCTCCAGCTTTTTCCTCACTTTTGGCGCCATCAGCTCCAAATCATGGTTGCCGACGGTGATGACCAGCTTCTTCTTCTCCGCCACCTGCCGCAGCACCGCAAAGACCGGCCCCCAAAGCCCGGTCAGCGCATCTATCGTCGCCAGTGCACTCGCCACGTCATAGTACTGCTTGGGCTTCCGTCCCACCAGAAAGTCGACAAAATCCCCGTTGATCACCAGGACCCCCTTCCCGGGACTCTCTGCGATCTGGGTCAGCCGCCGTTCCAGTTGCTCGCCACTGCGAAAAAGCCCCGGTGTGGCTGCCATATGCAGATCGGAGATGACAAAGACATGATCGTAGCTTTCCATTTGTATCCCACGCTACATTTTATAATAGTCTCGGAACCACGCCAGATAGTGCCCAATGCCCACCTCCATGGGGGTGGAGGGCGCAAAGCCGGTCAGCACGCTGAGCGCCTGCGCGTCGGCATAGGTGTGCTGCACGTCGCCTGCCTGCATGGGGAGCAGCTCCACCCTCGCTTTTTTGCCGATGGCCTGCTCCAACATCTGCACCAGGTCGAGCAGCCGCACCGGCTGGTGGTTGCCCACATTACACAGGCGGAAGGAAGCCGGGCTTTGCGCTGGATGATCCGCAAGTCGGGCCGGATCAGCCACCGGCGGATGGTCCAGAAGACGCAGCAGGGCCTCCACCACATCGCCCACATAGGTGAAGTCCCGGGCCATGTCGCCACCATTGTAGAGCAGAATGGGCTCCCCCTGCAAAATCGATTTTGTAAAACGATAAAGAGCCATGTCCGGCCGGCCCCAGGGACCGTACACGGTGAAAAAGCGCAGGCCGGTGGTGGGCAGCCCGTAGAGCTGCGACCATGCGTGGGCCATCAGCTCATTGGCCCGCTTGGTGGCTGCATAGAGCGAGATGGGGTGATCGACCGGGTCAGTCTCGCGGTAGGGCAGGCGCTGGTTGAGGCCATAGACAGAGGAGGAGGAGGCGTAGATCAGGTGCCGCACCTTCTGGCGGCGGCATCCCTCCAAAATCTGCGTAAAAGCAGCCACATTGTCCTGAACATAGCGTTCGGGATTCTCTATCGAAGCGCGCACACCGACGGCCGCCGCGAGGTGTACCACCACTTCGGGGCGAAGCTCGGCAAACAGCGCCGCCGTGGTGTCTTTTTCGGAGAGATCCAGGGGGAGGAAGCGGAAGGAGGGATGGCCCAGATGGCAGGCCAGACGGTCCTTTTTTAGCTTAACATCCCCAGAGGGAGCGAGGTTGTCCACCATCACCACCGACCGACCCTCTGCCAGCAAACGGGTGCAGAGGTGGTGCCCGATAAAGCCGGCGCCGCCAGTCACCAGAATGGGGGAGCGGTCTTGCGATGACGACGACAACTTCAGCAGGGCGGACCTCTGGATGCCTCTATCCCAGCGGCGGCGGGGTGGGCTATACTGGAGACATGTCTGAAGCCCTGAAAGGCCCCACCTTTGAAGAGCTGTACCGGCAGCTCCGTGCGCTTCCCCCCAATCGCAACGGCGAGATTGTGGGCGGGGAGCTGATCACCAGCCCCCGACCCGGGGTTCCCCACGCCAACATCGGACTGGAACTAGCGGGAGAGCTTCGTATCCGCTCCCGTCGCAAAAAGGGCGCCGACGGCCCTCCTTCCGGTTGGTGGATCCTTGGTGAACCCGAGCTGCATTTGAATGTACGGGGACAGACTCAGGTTCTTTCACCGGATATCGCCGGATGGAAACGAGAACATGTACCGATGCTTCCCGATGGGGCATGCGTCTCTGTGACCCCCGACTGGGTCTGCGAGGTTCTTTCTCCCTCCACCGAAAGCCATGACCGCAAGGCCAAGGCGCGTCTGTACCTGGAAGCCGGTGTGACCTGGCAGTGGCTGGTCTCCCCCCGCGCCCGCACCGTGGAAGCCTACCGCCGCGAGGGCGCCTTCTGGATGCAGTTGGGCGTCTGGACCGACGAAGATGTGGCCGCCATCGAGCCCTTCCAGGAGTTTGAGCTGGAGCTGTGGAACTGGTGGGATGGGCTGCCGAAGGAGGAGCCCAAAGACACCTGAAGCCGAACTGAATGAACCCTCATTCAGTATTTCCCCGCCTCCCTCCTCCCTACCCCGCGCACACCGACACCGTCGCCGTCGCCAGTGCAGGAATGTAGCGATAGCCGCCGCCGCTGATCACGGTCTCCACACCGGTGCCGGGGGTGCCGGGAACCAGGCTGAGCGTGCAGGGGGTGCAGCCCGAAGCCGGGGTGGCCTCCAGAGAAATCTGATGGATGGCAGTCGCTTTTTCCAGGGTGGGCAACGTGGTGGGATTCCGCCAGTCCAGACCGGTGAGCACATGCAGCTCGCCCGGGCCCGCAACCTCCTGCCAGGCCATGCCGCCGTCGCGTTTGCCGGGCGGACTATCCTCGCGATCTGCCGCCACCGTGCCATTGGTGGAGCTGCTTAGAATTGTACATCCCGACGCCGTGAGCGTGAAAGACCACGTCCTACTTTTAACATCGGACTGGTAAGAGTGACCGCGGCCTGCAACGGGGTCGCGGTCCCCGCCGCCCCGGTCACCGTGGACGGAGCATCGATGCCCAGGGCCAGACCATTGGCGCAGGCCGGCTCGGCTTCCCGCTCCACCTGCACACAGTTGGCAGCTTGGGGCAGCTCAGTTTCCCGGTTGGGTCCCAGGTGGAACCACATGGCGGTGGCATCGCCAAAGTCGGCGATGCCGTCGGGCGTCAGGTCTACCGCCTCCACACAGACCGGTGCGGGGCCACCCGCCAGATAGGTACGTTGATAGTACACACCATCCGAAACATCGAAGTGACCATCGCCGTTGGCGTCGCCTGGAACCGGCTGAGCCACCGGGGCCGCCGAGAGTGTGCAGGCCACCTCTTTTTCGGGGGACTTCTCCGCACCCTCGCAACCGTTTGCCAGCGCCAGGAGAAACGATACAGGAAAAAATGGACCTTCCGCATCCCTCCAGTTTGGCCCGCGCCGCACTGCTCGTCAACCTGCTGCCCCTTGCCGCCTGTATGGCACCCCCGGAGCTGCCGGGAGCAAACACCGGCGCAAGCGGACTGGAAGGAGTACCTCCCCAGCTTGCAGGCCCATTTGCGCCCACCGGAGAGCAACGCCCCGGCATGCGCAGCCTGCCTTCGGCCCAGCGCCAAATGCGGCCCCCGCAAAAAGGGCTGGAGGAGGAGACGGTGCTGGATCAGCTCAGCTCCCCGGTCACCGATGCCGTTTTTGTGGACAACCTGGGGGATCGCATCGCGGAGAAGCTGGAGGAGGCGGAGGGCTCCCGGCGCCCAGTGCGCGAGTACGGCGTGGCGGCCCTGACCCAGGCGGAGCTTTTTGGGGATGGGCTGCACGAGGGGGTCTGTGAGCTGCCGCAGGTGCGCTACAACACAAACCACAACGGCCAGGACTGGGAAATCACCCTGGGCATGGCGCTATGGGAGAATTTTGTTGGCGACCTACAGGTGGGCTATGCCTCCCTCACCCCCGGCTGTGTTGCGGCGCTGGCCGCCAATGGCGGCGATGCCGAGGCGGCGATGGACGAGGGCGACTGCGTGGACCTGGAGATCGAGACCATCCTCCCAGAGGGCTCTGAATGTCGCTCCTGTATCCAGGAGAATGGTGGCGACCTCTTGACCTGTCAAGAGGCGGAAATCTGCCCGGTGGAGGCACCGGAAGTGGTGGCCGTGGGCAGCGGCTACTGGAACCGGGCCGAGGTGGAGCTGTTGGCCTGCGCACCCGACTACACCGTTACCGCCGCAGTTCTGGGCGAATTCGGGACCGATGGCAGCCTGCCCGATCCCTTTGATGTGGAGGCCTGGGGCTATATCTGCGCGCCCTTCTACTCCGAGGCCAGCCGCTCCGTGGAATTCGCCTGCCAGGGGGGAAACAACAACGAGCCCATGGCAGATACCCTGCGCGTGGGGGTGCATGGGCAGGTCGAGGGAATGCGGCGTAGCGCCGGGGAAAGTCCCTCCTGGTCCCACCGGGGCTACTACACGCCCCGAATCACCCTCGAAGACGGAACCGAGATCCGCTCCGCCTGGGAGGCCTACCTGTCGTTGGGCATGATGGTGCAGGAGCCGGTGTTCCCCGATGCCAATGGTGATGGGAAAGTGGACGCGGGAGACGAAGATTTTGGCTACGGCTACATGGGCTGGGGACTGAATCCGATGCACCTGCGTCCCGATGGTTCTGACCCCAGCAGCCTGGACGACACCGAAGCACGCGACTGGCTGGGCGCCATCGCTATGAAGACGGCCACCACCATGACGGGGGTGCCCATCACCATGGCCAACCGGAGCCGCTGTGCCGACGGCGCCTGGGAAGATCCTGACGGAGATGGCTCTTTCCGGTGCACAAGGATGGAGGCACCGGTGGGCGGCTACCTCAACGACGGGGCCAACTTCTGGTGGATCGCCCACGGGGTCGCCACGATGGCCTTCCCCATCGCCACGCTGGCCTCGACCGGGCTGCCTGACGCCGACATTCCGGGGGGGATTGTGCCCTGGGTGGCGGGCTCACCCACCCTGGCCGATCCCGATTTTGACGGTTGTAGCTGGGGACATAGCTTCACGCCCGACCGCGCCGTGTACCCGGACGTACCTGCTGACTATGACGGGCCCGCCTCGTTCTGGGGAGATGCCTGGCGTTTTGGGGCGCACGAGGAAGATGTACGCATCTTGCTCTATGTAAACACAAAACGTGATTATTGTCCCAATGGGGAGGTGATCCCATGATTCTGCTTCTCCTTTCTACCGGCTGCGCACCAGAGAACAACAAAAACCCCCAAAGGGAGGACGTGGTCCAGGCTCCTGAGGGGGGGCGCTACACGGTGACGGCCGCTGCCAGCTTTGTGGGCGATTGCGCCCTGGAAGATTCGGCGACCTACGCCGAGCCTACGCAGACCTGGACCCTGGACCCCCGAGGGGACGTGCTGATCCTGTACCCCGACTTCTGGGACACCTGGCGTTGCAGCCTGGAGGGCATGGATTTCGCCTGTGATCTAGGCAGTTGGGAGGTCACCGGGCGGCGTCCGGCGCTGTTCAGCCGGGTGCTGGTCGGCAGCTTTTCGGCACCCGATGTTTTTGTTGCGCAGAACACCGTAACGATGAACTGTGAAGAAGGCGGCTGCGACGATCTGCAGGATCTCTATGGGCCGGATCTGAGCTTCCCATGCACGTCGACGGCTGAGTACGTGGGGGTGGCGGAGTAAAAAGGCTCTGGGAATAAGGGGAGAATCGTCCACACCACGCAAGGCGCGCGCGGCCCGAGCGCCGCGAGCGCCGCCGGGTGGGCCCTGCGCCCGGGGCGGCCAGGCAAAAGCCATAAACCCTCTCTATTCCTCTCAGCTCCAGAAAATAAGGAGCGTATCGACTGGGATTGACAATCGTCCATTCCTCTCCTAATACTACAGGATGTCCTCCTCAACCCTCGCCGCCCTCCAAATCCGGCAGGAGCTGCGTCTGCGCGGGCCGACCGCGCCTTCCGACCTGAAGCTGCGGACCACGCTGAGCCCCGCCACCTTCACCCGTGCGATGTCCACGCTACGGCCAGAGCTGCTCACGGTGGGGGCGACACGTGCGCAGGTGGTGGCGCTGCGGCGGGAGATCCCCGGCTTGCCAGCGGAGATCCCGATATACGAGCTGCTCCCCGGGCAGCCCCGCCTGTTCGGTACCCTGATCCCGGTGGAGCCCAAAGGATTTTTTGTCCGTTCGCCGCTTCCGGTCCAGGGGTTCTATGATGACCTTCCCTGGTTTTTGAACGATCTCCGCCCGGAGGGATTTCTGGGAAGGCTCCAGGTTCTGCAGAAGGCCGACCCTGAGCTTCCCGCCGACGCCCGCATGTGGTCGGGAAGCCAGCTTCTGCGCTGGCTGGCACGCTGGGGGGTGGACATGGTGGGCAGCTTTGTTGTCGGAGATGCTGCCTTTTTGCGCACCGGCAGCCCCGGTTTACCCACGGTAGCTTCCGCGGAGCGTGCCGGCACCTACGGTCTGCTTGCACAGCAGGCCATGACCTCGGGTGTACCCGGATCTTCAGCGGCAGGAGAGCAGCCAAAATTTCTGACCATTCGCCGCGATGAAGCGGGTGATACTCCGGTTTTGGTGAAATTCTCCCCACCCCTGGGGGATCGGGCGGCTTGTCGGGTTGCGGATTTGCTCCGCGCCGAACACCATTCGCTGGGCCTGCTTCGGGAGCTGGGGATTCCGGCGGCGCGTACCGCACTGATCCGTGGGAAGGACCGTCTCTTTCTGGAGGTGGAGCGTTTTGATAGGCCGGCCGGTGGGCGTCGGGGGGTGGTGGCGCTCAGCTCCGTGGCGGGCTGGGCAGGGGCGGCGCTGGACAATTGGACGGCGGCGGCCGAAGATCTGGGGGCTCTGCTGAATCCGTCCATTCGGGAACGGATGCGGTGGCTGGACATTTTTGGGGCGCTGATCGGCAACACCGACCGCCATGCAGGAAACCTCTCCTTTTTCTTTGACGAGGGGAGAATCGGCGATCTCACACCCGTCTACGACATGTTGCCCATGCGCTACTACCCGCGTGCAGGCGAGTTCAGCACGCCGCCGCTGCTTCCTCCGCCTCCCTCCCCCCGCCTTGGCTCCCTCTGGCCCGAAATCTGGACGGCGGCGGCGACTTTCTGGAGGAAGGTGGAGGGAGATCCGGAGATCGACAACGAGCTGCGTCGGGTGGCGGGAGAAAATGCGGGGAGCTTGGAGGAGCTTTTTGCGGGAGGGCGCCCGGAGCAGCATCGTCGTTGAGGACTCCGGCCCCGACGCTCCTCCCGCACAGCACCCCCGCTGTGCATCCCTGTTCCCCCCGCCCTGTGCACCCCACGGGCCCCGCATGCACAGCAGAGCGCCTCCGCCTCCTCCCCCAGCCCCCAAATCGCTGGCACGGCTCTTGCTTATACCCCGGCACACACCGGAACAACCGTGATTCTCCTCCTTCTTGCCTGCATTCCCTCTCCCACCGACCTTCCCACCTCCGACTGGCAGGTGGAGCCCACCCTGCTGCCCCCGCACAACCTGGGCAGCACCGGCTCCGACATCCACGCCGCCGGCGATGTCAACGGCGATGGCTTCGACGACATTCTGGTGGGGGACTGCTCCACCCACACCGTGAGTCTGTACAATGGCGGTGCAACCGGCGCTTCTTCCTCCCCCGCCTGGCAGGACAGCGGGAGCGGCAGCTATGCCTGTACGCTCGCAGCGGTAGGGGATGTCAACGGCGATGGCTACGCCGATTTTATGGTGGGAGATCCTTCCGATAGCAGCAGCGCCGGTACGGTCAGCCTGTATGTGGGCGGCAGCAGCGGCCCGACCTTCCGGCAGAGCTGGACCGGCGCGCCGGGAGAGCAGCTTGGAACCGGCCTCTTTGGGCTGGGCGACCTGAACGGTGATGGCTACGACGATCTGGGAATCACCGCCTGGATCGCGGAGGATGCGACCACCGACGGCCTGGATCGCCTGGATGTCTACTACGGGGCTGCGAACGGCCCGTCCACGGCGGCTGACTGGACCTGGCAGCACCAGACCGCTGCGGGCAGCAGCCTTTTCCCGAATGCAGGCATTGTTGCGACAGGTCTGGACTTGCTGGGGGATGGCTACAATGACCTGGCCATCGGCGGCACATGGGACGATGGATTGGGGAACGCCAACACTTTTGTGACCTTCTCGGGCAGTTCCTCTGGGCTCTCCAGCTCGGCTTCCAGCACCGTGGGTGCGTGGCTGAGCGAAAACCGCCTGGTTCTGTTGGGCGGCGACCTGGACGGCGACGGCAGAAAAGAGCTTTTGGTCAGCGCCGATGGTCTGGTGATTCACGTGCAGGGCAGCACATTTACGGATCTGGCTGGACTGGTCAGCAGCGTTCATGTGGTGGACGTGGATGGCAACGGCATGGATGAGCTGGCGATGGCCATTCCCGACGGCTGGTCGGCTGGGCGTCCTACCAGCTATATCCTAGCGATCTACGCCAACGGAGCCACCAAACCTTGGCTGGGCAGCAGTACCGGGTCTGTGCTGGTACCGTTGGGGGATCTGAACGGGGACGGGAGCTTGGACGCGGCGATCTGGGACGGGTCGCTGAAGCTGTGGTACGGCGCCCAGGATGCCGACGGAGACGGCTTTGACACCGACGGAAGTGCCACCTTCGGGCAAGACTGCAACGACCAGGATGCTACGATCAACCCCGGCTCCGTCGAGACACTGGGCGACGGGGTGGACAGTGACTGCGACGGTTTGGATGGCGTCACCACGACCGCCGCCACTTGTGTCAGCTTCTCCACGCCAGCAGAAGCGAAGCTGCTCCTGGACCCGGACAACCTGCCCCTCCCCGACTTCAGCACCCTGGAGGGCTTGGCCGACTCCTGCGGCAGCCGTGATCAGTACGCCACCACAAGCCTATGCGACAGCTTCAACCTGAACTGTTGGTCCGCCGGCAGCGAGTGGGTGCGGTCGTCGTGCACCCAGGCCACCGACGGGGTGGACGCGGACGGGCTGTACCTGAACCGCAGCGAGGGCAGCTCGTACTTCGATGGGATCAACGAGGAGCATAGCAGTGACCGGCAGCAGCACCGCGCGCTCAAGGCAGCCGTCGATCCAGCCTCGGGGGCGGATCCCTACGCCGGCACGGAAGTGGATGTGCAAGGGACGGTCAGCAGCAGCTTCACCGACGACATGGGGAGCTGGGACTCTCAATGGAGCAGCAGCAGCCGCTCCCACCGGCTTGCACACGGGGTGGCGCTGCGACAGGACGGGCGTACTGAGGACTATCGGCTTTCCTATGTCCACGCGGAAAGCAGCGAGGGCTGGGGTGCATGGGGCTGGTCGGGCGCAAACGCGATCGACTCCAGCTCGGTCCACATGGACTTTCAGCAGGGTACCTGCACACTGAGTGGATCGCAGTCCGCTCGGACCGACGCGTGGGGGGGCTTCCTCGCCGGACATGACTATGCGGCGGTGGTGACCGACGGTGTCCACACGGTGAAGGTCCAGAATGGAGCGAACCTGGAGGTCTGCGGCCAGAATTTCTGGGCTCTGTTGGGCGGTGGCTATCCGATGGAACAAGACAGCGTTGGTTGGGCCGAGCTGGATGGCGTGGGTACGGTGGTGAGCCTCTCCACCTGGGAGCCGGCCCCCGGCGACAACGACGGCGACGGCTGGCCGGGATCCATGGGCGACTGTGACGACAGCGATCCCGCCATCCACCCCTGTGCCTTCGATGCCGCCGGGGTGGACTACAACTGCGACGGGCAAATCAACACCCCACCGGCACTGGACCAGGACGGGGATGGAGAGGCGGCCGGTGTGGATTGCAACGACTTTGACGCCACGATCTTCACGGGTGCGGTCGAAAACATCGCGGACGATGTGGACAGCAATTGCGACGGGCTGGAGCTGTGCTATGCAGATAGCGATCACGACGGCTATGGCTACCAGGACGAGGCGCAGCTCTCTTCCGACACGGACTGTGTGGATGTCGGGGAGTCCTACAGCACCTCCGACTGCAAAGACAGCGATCCGATGGTCCACCCCGGCTCTCCCGAGCTCCCCGGCAACGGGGTGGACGACGACTGCGATGGGGTAGAGGGCTGAAGCTCCAGGACCATATGGACCTTTGCATAGGCTACGCCCTGCACCTTGATGGCGCGGGGCTCGATGCCGAAGGTGCAAAAACCGAGGTTTTCGTAGAGGCGAATCGCTGCGTGGTTCCCCTCGGTGACGGTCAAAACCAGGACTTCGAGGCCCCGTTCGCGGGCCTCGGACAGAAGGGTGGAGAGCAGGGCGCGGCCAAGGCCGTGCCCGCTGTGTTCCCGGGCCACATACATGCCCACCACGGTGGCTTTGTGGCGGTTTTTCTCGCGCTGTTCGCAGTCCAGGCCGACGGTGCCCAAGAGCCTTCCGCCCTCAAAGGCTCCCCAATAGAAGCGGCTGTGGCTGCTCAGGCGCTGACGCACCGCGTCCATCGGCAGAAGGGACTCTTCCTCGGCACTGGAGCTGAAGGCTTCGGGGTGCTCGCCCAACATACGCAGGCGCAAGGGCCGGTAGAGGGGGGCGTCTTCGGGGCTGAGGAGGCGGATTTCCATCAGAGGAGGCGCTTTTCCAACGCTTCCAGCCGCGCCCTGAGGCGCCCGAGCGAGGCCGCCATGCGGTTGCGCTGGCCGGAGGAGAGGCGCGACGGGTCCAGGCGCTCCCAGTGCTCGCCCAGTTGCTCCAGGTCGGTGGCTGCTTTTTCAAAGCGGGTGACCACACGGCCCGCAGGGAGGGGGGCCGACTCCTCTATCGGCTCGGGGGGCTGAAGGCCGGGCTGGTCGGGATCGGCATCGAGGGGGCGGCCGGCGACCGTGGCCTGGACCGCGCCGCGAAGTTGGCGGCTGCTCCAGCCCTGCTCCACAGTGAGGCCGGCCAGGGAACGGCGCTGGTCGTCGTCGGTCAGCCGGCTCAGCTCGACGAGGTGGGAGAAAAGCAGGCGTTCCAGAAGAGCGGGAGGCAGGGCAGCGGCGGCAACACGGGTGGTGATGCACTGCCGAAGGACCTGCTCGCCCAGGCCAAGATCGCGCAGGGCATCGTGCTGCTCGGTGAGGAATTGGGTGAAGCGGGCGGACTTCTGGTTGTCCCGGCTGCTGTAGGCTTCGGCCCGGCCATCAAAAAAGCTCTCCAGGATCAGCCTGCCCACTTCAAGGCGGTAGGCGAGGAAGTGCGCGCGGGAGAGCGCTTCCAGGCGCCGAACGAGGAGAGAAAAGTCCTGGTTTTCGGGAACGGCGGGGAGGAGCATCTGCGAAAATCTCAGTATAGGCGTCTATAATGAGATCGAGCCGACGGGGCCGGCGGGGAGGTGGACCGAGACCAGACAAAGGCGCATGGCTATCGTGTTCCAGAGGCCATTGACCCACCTCCACGACTGAGCTACCGTGAACCATGCTCAGTCTCCTGTGGATGGCCTGCCTCCCCGAGAATCCGGTAGAAAACCCTGGAAATCCACCCGATACGACCACCGATCCCATCGTCTGCACCGATCCCTTCGACGGCTTTGTGCGCATGAAAGAAGAGGCCGCCGCCCACGGGATTGTACAGGAAAACGGGACCTGGGCGGATGATTTTCCCGGAGTCGTCGGCGGGTCGGTCGCCGCTGAGGACCTGGACGGCGACGGCGACATCGACCTGAGTCTGGGCACCGCCTTCTTCCCGGCAATCTACAAAAATGACGGGCGTGGCAGCTTCCAGCGGGTCGAGCTGAACCTGGACGCGCCCATGAGCCCGGCCCACGCGGTGCTGGACCTGGACGGCGACGGCCTTCCCGAGATCCTGATCCCCCGCCCCGGGAGCCTGCTGGTGTCGCGCAACCTGGGCTCCATGCAGTTTTCGGAGCTGGAGACACTCTGGGAGGCCCCGCTGCCCTACGGGGCCGTGACCAGTGCCACCTTTGGGGATGTGGATGGGGACGGCGACCTGGACGCAGTGCTGCCGCAGGTGCAGTTGATGACGGAGGAGTGCCAGGTCACCCGAAGCTGTGAGGTCGAGCCCCCCCCGCTGCCCGCACCCACCCTGCTGCTGCGGAACGAGGGGCGGGAATTTGTGCTCGCCGCCGAGCTGGCCCCCATCGGCGGGGCCGCGGCCTCGACCGCCGCCACCTTCACCGATCGGGACCAGGACGGGGATCTGGACCTCCTGGTGGCCTCTGAGCGAAGCTTTCACGAAGATCCAAAGGACTTTCCGCCGACCGCCTTCTACCGAAACGATGGCCTGGACGGCAACAGCCTGCGGCTGCAGGACGACGCCCCCCAGATCTACGCCGACCTGATCATGTCGGGCATGGGCATCGCCACCACCGATCTGAACGAAGACGGGCTTTTGGACTACTGTATCACCGATACCGGCCTGACCCGATGTCTGGTGGGCGACGGGGCGGGGGCCTACTACGAGGTATCGGCGCTGTTGGGGCTGCGCACCAAAAACAGCGCCGACGAGGTGCCCTGGTCTGCCTGGTCCATCGAAATCCTGGATTTTGACAACGACGGCTACCTGGATGTGGCCACCGCCGCCGGGCAGCCACTGGGTGGGGGAACTGTGCCCGATGCGCTGTATCGGGATGCGATCTGGCGAGGCACCGGCCCGATGGCCTTTGAGGAGATGTCGGACGAACTCGGCTTCACCAGCGAGCAGCACAACTTTGGCCTCGCGGCGGCCGATTTTGATGGAGACGGCTACCTGGAGATTGTCGTAAACACCAGCCAGGGGCTGCCGCTGTACTGGCAGAACCGCTGTGGCGACGGCGCATGGCTGGAAGTAGAGCCAAGAACAGGCGATTCTTTTGGGTATGGGGCCCGAGTAGAGGTGGAAGCAGGCGGGCGGCGCTATGTGCAGGAGGTACAGAACCTGCGGGCCTTCGGACAGTCGCCGTCGCGGCTGCACTTCGGCTTGGGGGCGGTGGAACGGGCCGACCTCGTGCGGGTGACCTGGCTGGACGGGCGGGTGGTGGAACGGCGGGATGTGGGCCTGCGACAGGTGCTGCGGGTGGAGTAGCGGTCGAAGGCCCCCCCCTACAGCTCCTCGGCCGCCGCAAGCATTGCCCGCTCCACCCTTTCCAGCGTACGGTTCTGCCCCTCGCTGTTCATCAGGACCACAGTTCCTACGCCATCCTCGTCGCGGATCATAATTTCGGTAGAAGTCCCCGTTTCCCCCCCATTATGGCCCCAAACATCGGCCCCATCCAGGGTCCACCAGTACTAGATCAAGCCCTGCGTGTCGTCCAGATTATTGTAGTGAGGCGTCAACATCTCGTCTACGCTGTCTTCGGTCAGATAGCGGGTCCCCTCAAAAACGCCGCCATTGTCCACCATCGAAAGGAAGCGGGCCATCGAGTGGGCATCGGAGCGGAGCTGGCCATCGGGATAGTCGGGAACACCAAAGTGGGGAATGGTGACAAATTCACCCCCCTCCACAAGCGTCGGGACGGCAACTTCGTTCAGGTCCAAATCAGCAAGAAACCAGCCGCCGGACATGTTCAGGGGTCCCAGGATGCGCTCTTCGGTGTAGCGGTCGAAGGGCGTGCCCGTGGCGGACTCGACCAGATAGGCCGCGAGGGAGGCCCCGATATTGCTGTACTCGGTGACCCCACCCACCCCTTCTTCGTAGAAATTGGCAAAGGGACGATAGTCTTCCCCGTCCGGTGTCAGGTAGCTTTCCAGAAAGGCACCCAGCGGCTCGGAGGAGTCCCCGTTGACATAGTGGGCGTCCATGATGTCCCAATTGTCCGCAATGCCTGAGGTGTGGCTCATCAGGTGACGAAGGGTGATGGGGTTCCCCGGATCGTCGGGGTGGTTGACCGTGAAGTCGAGGCGGTTGTTGATCGGGTCATCCAGCGTCAGAGTTCCGTCTTCGACCGCCATCATATCGGCGACAGCCACCACGGTCTTGGAGACGCTGGCCAGAAGAAAGGGCGTGGAGGGATAGGCCGGGAGCCCCTGGTCCGGGTCGCGGTCGCCATAGCCACCACACCAGCGGGTCTCGCCCTCGATGACCAGACATGCAGAGAGCCCGGCGATGCCGTCCTGCTCCATGATCTCGACGATCTGGTCGTCCAGGTCGGGCAGCGCGGGCCAGGATTGGTCAGGATCGCCGTTGATGGTAGGGAATCCGCCGGGACGGGGGTGCAGGCGAGGAAGAGGAGGAGGAGCATGGCACAATTGTAGCACGGGGGCGGAGCGGGTCGAGCCGCGATCCTTTTTCAGGAGAGCAAGGCCCCCGAGGAGTCAGCCCGCTGGGGAGGCCACGCTCCGCGTTCGCGTCACTTCTGGACGCGGATACGTCAAAAATCAACGTATCCGGCCCCGTCGGAGTATACAGAAACATGAACAAACGTCGCTTTTTCTTGTCGCCCCCCGCCGGCACGGGACTTGCGAATCAGGGGAGCACCGCACATCTGCGGCGAAATAGGAGTACAACATGCCGAAGTCACACGTCGTTTCTCTCACCATCCGTAACAATACCGCGCTCCCGCTCAGCTATGTGGCCGACTGGTTCGACTCCGGGCGGCTCGCGGACGGGGCGAGCTGGCCCAGCTCCATTGCGCCGGGTGACCACGTGGACAACATCCAATGCTACGAAAAAGACTGGGCCACTGCGGGTTGTTCGGGCCTGGTCGAGTACAGCCTGGGGGACCTGGGCACCATCACCATCGCCTTCTCCAACCCCTCGGCCGGGAAGAACAAGCTGGGTGTGGGCACCGCCACCGCACTGGACAGCTCCAACACCGTGTGGGCCGATATGTCCGACCACAACTACCAGCCCTTTGCCGATTCGGTATTACTGGGGAATCAGGCTTTCTCGGCGCTGTGTTCCTGCACCGGTGGACCCGTAAATACCTGCGTGGTGACCTTCTCCTGAGCCCGCCACGGCATCCGCTCCCTGGACAGCCACCACTGCTGAATGAACCCTCATTCAGCAGAAGGGGTGGAAATCAGGGGAATACTCTCCACACCATGCAAGGCGCGTGCGGCCCGAGCGCCGCAAGCGCCTTTTGGTCGGCTATTCGCCCACTTCCTTGCCAAAGTAGATCACCTGCTTCCAAACCGCCGTGATGTCATCCGCAAAGACCACCACCAGATCTCCGCGATCCGCCAGCGCCATCCCCGCCTTTACGGCCTCCACCTCGTCCAGCACCACGTCGATGTCCGACGCGCTCTTCCCGGTGGACAGCACCGCATCCCGCAGCATCCCCGCCACCTCGCCCACTTTCCGGCCGCGGCGGCTGGAATCTTCCTTGATCACCAAGCGGTCGAAGGTGCGGCCTGCGATCTCGCCCAGCTCCCGGATGTCCTGATCCCGGCGATCGCCCGGCGCTGCGATCAGACCGATCGACTTCCCTTTTCGCAAACGACCGACCAGATCGGCCATTGCCCGCATCGCCGCCGGATTGTGCGCATAGTCCACAATCACCCGGAAGGGGTGCTGATCGTAGACATTGCAGCGGCCCGGTGCCTGGAAGAAGCTGTTGTCGAAGGTGCGCAAGCCCTGGCGCAACTGCTCCAGCGAAAGCCCCAAGCAGAAGCCCATCGTCGCCGCCGCCAACGCGTTCTGCACGTTGAACATCGCCGCCCCTTCCAGGGTCGCGGGGATCAGGTGGCTCCAGAGCAGAGGAATATGTTGCTCACCGCGATACAGCGTCAACATCCGCCCCTTCAGCCCCTCCTCCAACACCCCGGCGATGCCGCCGTTCCGCACATGCTCCCGCACGATCGCATTCGCAGGATCCATGGAGAACCAAACGATTTGACCGTCGGCCTTCTCCGCCATCTGCACCACCAGCGGATCGTCGGCGTTCAGCACCGAGTGCCCCTCCCGGCGCACCACCTCCACCACCAGGCGCTTCACATAGGCCAGATCGTCCAGCGTGTTGATCCCCCGCAGGCCCAGATGGTCCGCGGTCACGTTCATCACACAGCCCACATCACAACGATCAAAGCCCAGACCTTCGCGAAGAATGCCCCCGCGGGCCGTCTCCAACACCGCCGCCTCCACCGTCGGATCCCGCAGGATCACCCGCGCCGACCACGGACCGGTCATGTCCCCCTTCAGGATACGCTCCCCATCCAGGTAGATCCCGTCCGTCGTCGTCAAGCCCACCCGCTTGCCCGACATTTTTAAGATATGCGCGATCATACGGGACGTCGTGGTTTTACCATTGGTGCCGGTCACGGCAACAATGGGAACCCGCGAGGGTGTACCGGGCGGAAACAGCATCTCCATCACCGGCGCCGCTACATTGCGCGGCTTCCCTTCCGTGGGCGCCACATGCATCCGGAAGCCCGGGGCCGCATTCACCTCGACGATGCCGCCACCCACCTCGCGCACCGACTTGGAAATATCCGGCATGATAAAGTCGATGCCTGCAATATCCAGACCGATCACCTTTGCAGCACGACGTGCCACTTCGATGTTGTCGGGATGGATCGCATCGGTCCGGTCCACCGCCGTACCGCCGGTGGAAAGATTCCCCGTGGACCGCAAAAAGAAGCGCTCCCCCGCCTTCAACACCGTGTCCACCGTGTAGTTCGCCTGCTTCAGCAGCCGCTCCGCCTGGTGGTCGATCTCGATGCGGGTGAGAATCTTTTCGTGACCCACCCCCCGACGGGGGTCGCTGTTCACCTGCTCCACTAGCTGCGCAATTGTGCTGGTCCCATCCCCCATCACATGGCCGGGCACCCGCTCCGCCACCGCCACCACCTCGTCGTTCACCACGAGTACCCGGTGATCATTTCCCGTCAGGAATGTTTCCACCAGGATGTAGTCGGTCATTTCATAGCAGCGCGCAAAGGCCTCCTTCACCAGCTCGGGAGTGGTCAGGTTGATCGCCACTCCCCGCCCATGAGACAGGTTGTAGGGCTTCACCACCACCGGGTAGCCGATGGAGTCCGCCGCCTCCAGCGCCTCCTCCTCGCTGCGCACCAGGATACTGTGCGGAACGGGCAGGCCGGTGTCCTTCAAAAGTCGATTTGTAAGCTCTTTGTCCTGCGCAATTTCCACCGCGATGTGGCGGGTTTCCGAGGTCACCGTCGCCTGGATCCGCTTCTGGAACTTGCCATAGCCGAACTGCACCAGCGACTGGTCATTCAAGCGGATCGAGGGGATTCCACGCTTTTTGGCCTCGTCCACCAGCGAGCGGGTAGAGGGACCCAGCGCGTTCTCCTGCGCCATTTTTGCAAGGCGCTCCTTTTCCTTTACAAAATCGAAAGGCTCCTTCAGTGCCGAAGGCAGCTCAGGCGGCAGCAGGCTGCGCAGCAGCTTCAGGATGATCTGCCCCGCTTCCAGCCCCACGCGCTCTTCGTCGTAGGAGTAGATCACATGGTAGACCCCATGTTCCCCTGTACCCCTCGCTTTTCCGTAGGTGACAGGGGTACCACAGAGACACTGCAGCTCGATGGCGCAGTGCTCCAGAATATGTCCCATCCATGTGCCATCGCGAAGCCGCCGCACAAAACCGCCGCGCTCTCCATAGGAGCAGGTGTGCTCCACCAAGGTGGGGATCGCCGCCAAAAGCCCATCCACGAAGCCGGGAATCCGGTCACTGGGCCACTCCTCCAGCTCCTCCAGGTCCACCGTCAGCCGGATCACCGGCCGATAGCCATACAGATTTGGACCCCGATATACCCGTGTCTCCAGTACCTTCATCGCTGCTCCAGGCGGCACATTTTAGCGCAGCAGGGGGCTGGTGCGGCGACGCTGACCAAAAATATGGCTTTCACCACAGGTATGCTCAGTGGCTTGTCGCCCATCCCTCGCACTTTCTCGGCGCGACGTGCCTGGAATCTTCCCTTTGGCCGTGGCGCAGCGCGTCTTCCAGCGCTTCCTCTTTGCATTTTTCGCCAAACCCGGATAGCCCGCGACCCCATGTCCTCCGAAGAGATCGCCGAAGCCCGCAGCAACCCCCAGCCCACCCTTCGCCCCACGGTCCCGGCGATGGAAGCGCTGCTCTACACCCCCATCCCCTGTTTAGACCACGGCTTTGTGCGCGTGGTGGACTACATGGGTGACGACGGTGCGGTGGTGCAATCCGCACGGGTTTCCTACGGAAAGGGCACCAAAAAGCTCTCCGACGACCGGGGCTTGATCCGCTACCTCATGCGGCACCGCCACACCACCCCCTTTGAAATGTGTGAGCTGAAACTACACGTCAAGCTCCCCATTTTTGTTGCACGTCAGTGGATCCGGCACCGCACCGCCAACGTGAACGAAATCAGCGCCCGCTACTCCATCCTGGACCGGGAGTTCTACCTGCCCCGCGCCGAAGATCTGGCGGTTCAAAGTAAGGACAACAAGCAGGGCCGCGCCCAGCCGCTGTCGCCAGAACAGGCCGCAAAGGTGCTTCATATTTTGAAGCGTGACGCCGAAAACTGCTATCAAAGCTACGAAGAGTTGATGCAGGATCACGATCTGGCCCGCGAGCTGGCCCGTGTGAACCTGCCGGTGAGCTGGTACACCCAGTGGTACTGGAAAGTGGACCTCCACAACCTCCTCCACTTCCTCTCTCTCCGCATCGACCGCCACGCCCAGTACGAGATCCGCGTCTACGGCGACGCCATCGCCAACATCATGCGTGCCTGGGTGCCCCTTTGTTGGGAGGCTTTCGAAGATTTCCGCCTCGGCGCCGTACATCTTTCGGCCCCGGCGCTGAAAGTGGTGCAGCGGATGCTGCGCGGCGAACCGGTAGTACAGGCCGATTCGGGGCTTTCCAAGCGGGAGTGGGAGGAGCTGATGGAGTCGTTGGGCCAGGCACGGTAGACTTCGGTCGGCAGGTGCCTACATTCCCGCCCATGAAGCTCTCTCCGGCCTTTCCCAGCACCACCGTCCTGGACCGCAATGGTCAAGCGGTCGCCCTCTCCACCCTCTGGTCTGATCAGACTCAAGTTCTGGTATTTCTCCGCCACTACGGCTGACTTTTCTGTGCCGAGCAGGTTGCTCGGCTGGAAGACTGGGTGGATCGCTTCGCTGCCAAAGGCGCGAAAATTGCTGCCATCGGCAACGGATCGGTGGAACAGGCCCGGGAATTTGCCGAGGAGAAAAAGCTCTCCTTTCCCCTGTACACCGACCCTGGCCTCCACGCCTACACCGCAGCGGGCTTCCTCAAGGATCCCCTGGCCCTGGTGAAGCCTTCCGTCTGGAAAAATGCCATGCGTGCCATGCGCGCGGGCTACAAACAAACGGCCACCAAAGGCGACGTATTCCAGCTTGGCGGCGTGGTGGTTGTGGCCCCCGGCGGAAAGCTCCTGTTCCGTCAGGTCTCCACCTCCGCGGGCGACCATGCCGAGCCTGCGGACATCCTCGCCGCACTCTGAGGCGCCGCCCGCCCCTTCGACTGCGGCCGCTCTACCCCCCGTAAAAAAGCGCCGGGAACGGTGCGAGCCCCACACAGCCGTAGACGCCACAAGGGCGCCCGTGGTACCGTGAGGGGGTGTGGAGGAGAGATGGAGCGCCCGGGTCTGCTGCGAATCTGCTGTCTGCTGCCGCTGATCGGCGTGGTGGCCTGTATAGGGCCCGACGATCCGGATTTCGGGAAGTACACCCCGGATACCGGCAAACCGGACCAGGACGACTCCGAGGTCATCGACGACAGCGACACCCAGCAAGAGTCCCGCGACGACAGCGTCCCGACCGACGATAGTGGGAACACCGATTCCGGCGGTTTTGACGACCCGGGCGACGTGTCGGCTAATGCGGACGCATCCTCGCCCGATATCGACGTCGACCTGACCGACGTCTCCGGAGAGTCCAACAAGGACCAGGAGTTTTACCTGGTGGTCACCAACACCGGCGAGAGCAGCAACGGCTTCCGCCTGAAGTACAAGGGCAGCTCCGGCGCAAACGGCCCCGGCCGGCCCACGGGCAAGGCGCCGGTGGCCTCCGCACCCCGCAGCCGGGGCAACCTCGCCGTCCCCCCGCCCCCACCGGCTTTGTCAGATACCGACATCGGCTACAAAAAAGAAGAGTTTCTGGTTCGCGACGATTTCGCGGATGAGTACTCCTATGCGCCAGTCTTGGGCACACTCTGGGCCCTCCGGGACAACGTGTCCATCTGGGTGGACGACGACGTGGCCATCGACTGGGACTACGAGTGCGACGGCGTGATCGACGTCTACGCCCCCTACGATTCCTACGGCTTCGACAATTGCGACCTCGCAATCACTGCGGAAGTGTTGGATACCAACATTATCCCCAACACCCGCGCGCTATTCGGACAAGAATCGGACATCGACGGTGACGGCCGGGTGTCCGTGCTCATCACGCCGGTGCTCAACGCCATCACCCTGACCAGCGACGAAGAGACCGACTACGACAAGGTCCTGTCCTCCTACGCAGAACCCGGCGTGGATCTCACGGAATTCAACGAGCGCAGCAACCCGGGCTCGGACGAGCAGGAGATGATCTATGTCTTCGCGCCCGACCCCTACGGCTTTTTGAACCCCAATGCGCCCGTCACCATCGATGCCTACAACAGCTACCAGGTGGCGGCCGAGGTCGCACGCTCCTTCACCTACTTGATCTCCTACAACCAGCATGTTCTGGTGAACGAGGGCACCGAGGAGAACGACTGGCTCAACGACGCCATGGGCACCCTCGCCGCCGATCTTTGCGGCTTTGGCGCCACCTACTATGAGGATGTCTGGGACTACCTGGATGCCCCCCACCTCTACCCCCTGGTGACCGACTCCAGCGGCAGCATCGTCACCCTGGATCGGGGCGCACAGTATCTGTTTGCCCGTTGGCTCTACGACTACGCTGAGAGCCAGGGCGAAGGCAATGGCACCACCACCTTCCAAGCGATCATGTCCTCTTCCGATACCGGCGTGGACGCAATCCTGGATGGAACCGGCGAATACAACTTCGGCGAGGTGGTGTTGAAGTGGCAGATCGCCCTGCTTACCACCGGCGTGACCGACGAGACCGGCGCTCCGCTGGTGGATCCCACGCTGTATCCGCCCTATGCTCCCATCGAGATCCTCTCGGCTCCCCCATCGGCCCCCAATGGTCACTTTGGCGCCAACGGCTACCAGGTGGGCGTGGACCTGCGCGGACTGAACACCCCTGCCGCTCAGGGCCATACCGAAATCCCGGAAGAGCTGCCCACCAAAGAGATCCGCCTGGACGGCCCGGATGACTACATCTACACGCCGGGCTTCTCCTTCTATGGCTGGATGAAGGACAACTATGCCAGCCAGATCATCAAGCTGACCGGCATCAACTACGATCAGGCCACGGCCCAGATCCAGGCAGAAGAGGCGGGGCTGGCCATCGCGGTCGTCCGCTGGTTTGACCCGGTCAACCCCGACTACGCCATCGAGAACATCTACTCGCCCACCGACGTGAACCGCATCCGCCTGCCGAACCTGCCGACGGATGGCGGAATCATTCGCGGTGTAGGCGAGCTTTCCGCACCCGGCTCCACCACCACGGTCGGCGAGGATGGCGAGGAAGAGGGCGAGGTGATGGACACCGACCAGTGGCTCCTGGACCTGACGGATCGCGCCATCGGCCAAGAAGTTCACATTGTTGCGTGGATTGACCGGCATTTTGCCGATTCCAACGGTAGCCCCAGTCCCGACGACCCCTGGATCGCGGTGGCGCCGGCCGAGCTGGTGCCCGCCCCCACGGTCTACGACACCAAATCCTCCGCCTGCACCGGAACGGGCGCGGCGCTGGACTTCGGCTTCCCCACCTCCCTCCTTACCTACCTCTACAGCCAGAAGATCCTCAGCGCTGAAATGTACAGCGACAGCCTGATCGAGGACTTCTGTGGCGAGCGCCAGACCACGGCCACCGACTGCAGCAACGACTGGGATCAGGACGGCGTGTTGGACAGCGACGAGCCCGAGCCCACCAGCTTCTACGAGCAGGTGGTGGTGGAGCAGTGCAGCTTCCACGGGGGCAGCCTGCCAGCCCAGGTCTACTCCACCGACTGGCTGGATGCGGACGAGCTGGACGAGGACGACACCCCCGCCGCCAACATCGCCATCGGCGCCGGTGGGCACTCCGGGGCCTCCGGTGAGGAGGGCTATGTGGAGCTGGTGGTCGAGGGCGGTAAGCAGTATGTGATCGTGATTGGCTCCTCGGCGGGTGACACCGGCGTCTACGAATTCTCCGTCCGTGAGGTTTTGTAGTCTTTACTACAAAGCTGAAGAAGGCATGATGAACCCCCGGATCCCGGCCGACAACGACACGCTGCTGGCCGCCTGTGATGTAGAGACCCTCCGGGGTTCTGGGCCCGGCGGGCAACATCGCAACAAGACGGAGAGTGCGGTGCGCCTGCGGCACCGCGAAACCGCGATCGTGGCGCAAGCCAGCGAACGCCGCAGCCAGCACCAGAACATGGAGGTGGCCCTGGAGCGGCTACGGGTCCTGCTGGAGCGGCACTTTGCGCCACCCCCCAAGCCGCGACGGGCCACCCGTCCCACCCGGGGCTCCCAAGAGCGACGCCATGCCGCCAAGAAGCAGCGGGCAACGGTCAAGCAGGGGCGGAGTCGGGTGGGAGAGGAGTAACACTTCGGTCTTGGCCTGCCCTTCTCCCCGGTGATAAGGCCCCGCCCATGCGTACCGTCGTCTTTGTTGCCCCCTTTCTGATGGAAGCCACCCTCAAATTTGTCCGGGCTGCCGCCAGCCTGCCCGGCTTCCGAATTGTGGTCGTCACCCAGGATGGACCTGAAAAAGTCCCACAGGGCTGCCACCACTGGCGGGTGGCGGATGCCACGAACGTGGAGCCCATCGTCGAGGCGGCGCGGGGTGTGGCCCGGCAGTGGGGAGGCATCCACCGCATCGTCGGCATCCTGGAGAACATCCAGGAGCAGCTTGCGGCAGCGCGCGAGATCCTGGGCATTCCTGGCACCACCCGTGCGGTGGCCGAACGCTGTCGCGACAAGTCGCTGATGAAGACCGTATTGCGCGAGGCAGGCCTGCCCTGCGCCAAACATCGGCTGCTGCACAGCCACGACGAGGGCATGACCGCCGCCAAAGAGATCGGCTTTCCCCTGGTGATCAAGCCCCCCGATGGCGCGGGCTGCCGCTCCACCTACCAGGTCAGCTCCTATGAAGAGCTGAACCACGTCCTCACCGAGCTGCGCCCCGCACCCGGTCGGGAAGCCCTGGCGGAGGAGTTCATCACCGGCGAGGAGTTCAGCTTCGACACCATCACCATCCACGGAAAGGTGTTGTTCAAGAACATCCTCCGCTATCTGCCCGGCCCTCTGGACGTGACCCGGAACGAGTGGATCCAATGGTGTGTGGTCGCCCCGCGCCACATCGACACCCCCGAGTTCGCGCCCATCCATGCCGTGGGCCCCAAAGTCAACGAGGTTCTGGGTATTCATACCGCCTTTACCCATATGGAGTGGTTCCGGCGTCCCGACGGGTCTCCGGTGGTCTCCGAAATCGGCGCCCGCCCACCCGGCGCCCAATTCACCACCCTCATGAGCTACGCCCACGGCCGCAATTTCTACCGGGCCTGGGCCCAGGCCATCCTGGAAGAGCGCTTGGAAGGCCCCATGGAGCGCACGCATGCAGCGGGTTGCGCCTACCTTCGCGGGCCGGGCCAGGGTCGGGTGGCACGGGTACTCGGCGTGGACAAGGCCCAGGAGCGCGTGGGAAATCTTGTCGTGGAAGCCAAACTTCCGCAGGTTGGAAAGCCCAAAAATGCACACTATGAAGGCGATGGCTATGTGATCGTTCGCCACCCCGATACCCGGGTGGTGGAGCAGGCGCTGAAGTTCATCGTCGAGACCATCCGCACCGAATACAACTGATTCCCGACAACCCCTGGATTCCCCCATGTCCGAACAAGCACTTCTCGACCTTCTTTTTGTGCAGGCCCGCACCCATTCTGCGTGGCAGGACCGCGCAGTAGACGACAACCTTCTTCATCGTGCCTGGGATCTTGCCCGCATGGCGCCCACAAGCGCCAACTGCCAGCCCCTGCGCGTGGTTTTTGTGAAGTCTGCCGAAGCGAAGGAGCGCCTGCGCCCCGCCCTGGCCCCTGGAAACCTGGACAAGACCATGAAGGCCCCGGTCACCGCCATCCTGGCACACGACCTCGCCTTTTTTGAGGAGCTTCCCCGCCTTTTCCCCCATGCCGACGCCCGCTCCTGGTTTGCCGGCAACGCGGAGCTGGCTCAGACCACCGCCTTCCGCAATGGCAGCCTCCAAGCCGCCTACCTGCTCTTGGCACTTCGCGCCGTCGGTCTGGACTGTGGCCCCATGTCCGGCTTCAACAACGCCGCCGTGGACGCGGCCTTTTTCCCGGACAGCAGCCTCCGCTCCAACTTCCTGATGAACATCGGCTATGGTGACCCCTCCAAGCTCTTCCCGCGCCTTCCCCGGCCGGAATTTGCGGAGTTCTGCAAGGTGGTGTGAGGGTAGAGGCTGCTGAATGAGCCCTCATTCAGCAAATCTCGCCCCCTGGTCCCCCGGGGGATGATCTTTCCCCAAAGTTGCGGTATCCTTCCGCCCATGATCCTCTCTCTGCTCTCCCTCGCCCTCGCTTTCGAATCCGATCCGGTGGACGTCACGCTGCAGGATCGGGCCGAGCTGTTCACCAACACCGAGTTCTCCACAGGGATCATCCCTTCGGGCTCCCCCGTCGGCGTGCAGTTCCGCATCGAAGCGAACGGCGGCGCCAACGTCACCATGGAGGGCATCGGCAACCTGACATGGCCCGAGGCGCTCACCCTGGCCTTCACCGGGGATCCCGGCACCGGAGTGATGATCCTGAATGGGTCGCTGGCCGCCGTCACCGAGATCGCCATCGACCTGTCCGACTACGGCTACGAGGGAGTTTTCGAGATCGACCGTCGCGATATCCGCTTTGACGGTACCAAATTCTTCGATCCCTTCGTCATGGACGGTGCCACCACCGATCGGGTGGAGATCGTGGACACCACCGACTCTGCCCAGCTCATCTACTACGACTGGGAGATCATCACCGGTCTAAGCCTGAAGTTCCAGGCCGACATGACCCCCACCTTCACCGTGGGCTTTGAAGGGGTGAGCTGGACCAACAACGAAGGCTACGCCTCCAGCGAAGGTCAGGCGATGGACCTGGAGCCCGAGCAGGTGGCCGACTACGATGTGGCCTCCACCTTCCGCGGCGCGTGGGATTCCACCTTCTCCCTGGTCTTCACCCCCGAAATCCAGGCTTGCGCGGTGATCCTGGGCTGCATCACCGTCGCCCAGTTCGACTTCCCCCTCGATCTGGCCGTGGATACCTTCGAGCAGGACTTCCCCTCCAAGCTCCTCACCTTCCCGCTGCCCTGGCTGAACCCCGGTCTGTCTGAGGGGGATTTTGGCGATGTGGAGCCCGGCAGCCAGGCGGTGATCAACTTCGCCCTCACCAACGAAGGCAACCTGTCGCTCTATGGCAACGCGGTCATCATCGGAGAGGGAGAGTTCAGTGTCTTCCCCGAAGATTTCAACGCCATGCCCGGCACCACCGACGGTCTGTCCATCACCTTCTCGCCCAGCAGCGAGGGATCCCAGAGTGCCAACCTGGTGTTGTACTCCAACGACCCCAACCTGCCCGAGCTGACCATCCCGCTGTACGGCAATGGTGTGCCCGATGAAGTGGACGAAGGCGGTAACAGCGACACCGGCAAGGTTACCGCTGAAGTCACCACCTGCGGCTGCACCAGCAGCCAGAGCATGGCCTGGTCGCCCCTTCTGCTGCTTCTGGGCGGACTCTTCCTCCGTCGCCGTACGCGTTGATGTGGGTGGCTGGTCGTCCGACCCTGCCCTTCAGCAGCGGCGCCGCCTTCAGTCGGAAGGGTATCCATCATCGGGAAAACGAGGATCAACATAGGATCCTTGATGGTTCGCACCCGGTCGTCGCTGCGGCGCACCGGGGCTGCCTGTATGCGGTGGCCGATGGCGTCAGCTCGGTGCCACGCGGGCGCGAGGCTGCGCTGCTGACCTGCTCCAAGCTGGACAGTTTTTTTGATAAAGACTTTGAGCCGGAAGTCGGCAGTCTCCAACAGATCATCTCCGAGGTGGACTGGGAGCTTCGGGCGGAAGGACGTGGGCTTTCGGCCTGTACCTGCTCCATGCTGTGGCTGGCGCATGGCATGGCCACCATCCTGCATGTTGGCGACTCGCAGGTATACCGGGTGCGCCACGGGCAGGTCACCCGCATCACCAAGTCCCACCGGGGCGGCCGGGCCCTGGGCGCCTATGTGGGAATGGGGCCGAAGATTTCGGAAGTCCTCCAGCTCTGGCAGGAGCCCGTGCTGGTGGGTGACCTTTTTCTGCTGGTCACCGATGGGGTGACCGCCGTGCTGGATCCGGACGAGCTGCTGGATAGCTGGTGGGCCATGGGTGGATCTCCACAGCGGGCCGCCAACGCCATTATCCAGGCCGTGGACGCCGCCGAGGGCGAAGACGATGCCACCGCGCTGGTGGTGGATGTGCTGGCCTTGGAGGAAGATGCTGGGGACGAGACCACCTACTCCGGGAAGACCGACTTCCGCCGCTGACGATCTTGACGCGTCAAGAGAAAGAGAGGAAGATGAAACTTGGGGATCTGTTTGAGCAGGCCATAGGCCTGGGAGAATCTGCGGATCCGCGGCCGGTGACCGTTTCTGCGCGGCGGAGCACCCCGCACATGGAGCTTCGCTCCACGCCCGGGGCAAGAGTCCGCCTGGAACGCGACGGATGGTCGGGCGATACCCAGGTGGTGCTGCTGGCCTGCCTGCGCCTGGGGCTCCCGGTGGAGCTGGTGGACTGTGCCCCCGGCGCCCCCAGCCGCATTCTTCTGGATGGAAGCCCGCTTACCGCCCTGGAACTTCGCGCGCGCCTGCGCGACGGGCTGCGCTGAAGTCCGACGGAAAACCGGATAGAGGAGGCCATGCCTTACGAGTCCGTCCTCAGCCTGCGGGTCAACGGCCAGTCCTTCCGACGTCTGGTGCCCGCCCAGCGCTCCCTTCTGGACTTTCTCCGTGAGGATCTGGGCCTGACCGGCTCCAAGCACGGCTGTGATGTGGGGGACTGCGGCGCCTGCACCGTCCTGGTCGAGGGGCAGCCGCGTCTAGCCTGCATCACCCTGGCAGTGGAGATGGAGGGTGTATCCATCACCACCATTGAGGGCATTGGCGGACCGGAAGGGCCCCATCCTATCCAACGGCACTTCGATCAGCAGGTGGCCGCCCAGTGTGGCTACTGCACACCCGGCATCGTCTTGGCCCTGGTGGCGCTGCTCCGCGACGAGCCGCAGCCGTCCGACGCGCGCATCCGCGAGGTGTTGGGCTCTAATATCTGCCGTTGTACCGGCTATACCAAGATACTGGCAGCCGCACGCGCCGCCGTGGGGGCCCCATGAGCGGGCGCTGGCATGCCGGGGAAGCGGCCGAGGTGGTGGGCCACGCCGGCCCGAAGATCGACGGGATGGCGCGCATCACCGGTCAGGCTCTTTTTGTGGATGATCTACGCCTTCCGCGTATGGTCCACGCAAAATTTGTGCGCAGCCCGCACCCGCATGCCTGGATTCGCGGCATCGATCTGAGTGCCGCCCTGGCCCTGCCCGGTGTGGTAGGGGCGATGATCGGCGAGGAACTTCCCCGGAAATTTGGGGCTATCCCCGTCTGCCAGGACGAAACGGCGCTGGCCATCGGCAAGGTGCGCTACGTAGGCGAGCCGGTAGTCTGCATCGCCGCCGAGGACGAAGAAACCGCCCTTCGCGCCTGCCGATTGGTGCGGGTGGAATATGAGCCGCTCCCGACGATTTTGAGCATCGACGACGCACTGGATCCCAGCCGACCCACCATCCACCACGACGCCCGGAAAGCCAGCAATGTGTTGCGCCGGGTGGCCCAGGACTACGGAGATGTGGAAAAAGGCTTTGCCGAAGCGGATCTGATTGTGGAGGAAAGCTACGACTACCCCGGCTCCACCCATGTGCCGCTGGAGAGCCACGGCGCCTTGGCCCACTGGGAGCCGGAGGGGCGCCTGAAGCTGTGGACCTCCACCCAGAACCCCCACTATGTCCACCGGGACATCGCGCGGGTTCTGGGCCTGGAACCTGCTCAGGTCCGCCTCATCAAGCCCGCGGTGGGCGCCGGCTATGGCGGCAAATGTGACCCTTTCTGCACCGAGCTCTGCGCCTCCTACCTGGCCAGAAAACTCGGCAGACCGGTGAAGATCATCTTGGACCGGGAGGAGGTGTTCTATACCCACCGCGGCCGCCATCCCGTGCGCATGTGGCTGAAGATGGGCTTTCGCCAGGATGGCAGTATCACCGCCATCGACTTCAAAGCGCAAGCGGACGGGGGGGCCTACTCCAGCTACGGTGTGGTGACCTCCTACTATCTGGGGGTCTTTATGACCCTGCCCTACCGTCTACAAAACTACCGTTTTGAGTCGCTGCGACTCTACACCAACAAGCCGCCCTGCGGTCCCAAGCGCGGCCATGGCGCCATCCAGCCCCGCTTTGCACTGGAGCTGCACCTGGAAAAGGCGGCGCAGCTTCTGAAAATCCCGGCGGACGAGCTTCGTCTTCGCAACATTGTATCCCCCAATACAGAGACCTGCAACGGGCTGAAGGTGGGCTCGGTAGGCATGGAGGCCTGTATCCGGGCGGTGGTAGAGGCCAGTGGCTACGCCGAGAAGAAGGGGAAGATGGGTCCGGGGCGGGGAATCGGTCTGGCCGCCTCCGCCTACATGTGCGGCGCCCTGCATCCCACCTATCAGAACGAGCTTTTCCACTCCGGCGTGGTGATCAAGGTGGATCGCTCCGGCGATGTCTGCCTCTTTTCCGGCACCGCCGATATCGGCCAGGGCAGCATCCACATGCTGGCCACCCTCTGTGCGGAGCGTTTGGGCATCCAACCGGCTCAGGTGCGGGTGGTGGAGGGCGACACCAGCCTGACCCCTGTGGACTTGGGCAGCTATTCGTCTCGTGTCACCTTCATGGCCGGGAATGCCTGTGTGGCGGCCGCAGACAAGGTGCGCGCCCGCCTCTTTGCCGCCGCTGCCAAGAAGCTGGGGGTGGAGGAGGCCGCGCTGCGGGCTGCGGAGGGCTTCATTTGTGTCCAGTATCAGCCAGAGAAGCGCATGTCCTTTGTGGATGCCGTATGGCTGGCAGAAGAGAGTGGCCCCCTGGTCGAGGCCGGTAGCTACACCCCGCCCAAGATCGGCAACCGCTTTCGGCGGCAGTCGGTGGGACCTTCCCCCGCCTACTCCTTCACCGCACAGGTGGCCGAGGTGGAAGTGGATGAAGAAACCGGGATTCTGAAGGTCGAGCGCATCTGGGTGGCGCATGACTGTGGCCGCGCCCTGAATCGCACCATTGTGGAAGGGCAGATGGAAGGCTGCGTCTACATGGGGGTGGGGGAGGCGGTCTATGAGGAGCAGGTCTACCGAAAGGGCGGCATCCTCCGTGCCCCCTCGATTTTGGAGTACAAAATCCCCACCCTCCACGAAACCCCCGAGATCCACAGCATCATCGTCGAGAGCCACGAAGAGGGGGGCCCCTACGGCGCCAAAGAGGCGGGCGAGGGACCACAGCTCTCCACCGTACCGGCCATCGCGGCGGCGCTGCAGGATGCCACCGGCCTTTGGTTGCGGGAACCTCCCTTTACCCCTGAAAAAATCCTGAAGGGTCTGGAGAGGCGCCTTGCTTCCCTTTCCTGAGTTCGACTACGCGGCCCCCAGCTCCCTGCGCGAAGCGGTGAGCCTGCTGTGCACCCCCGGCGCGCGTGTGCTTGCGGGGGGCACCGACCTGCTCCCCTCGCTCAAACATCGGCTCTTTGAGCCCTCCCTTCTGGTCTCCATCCGGCGCCTACCCGAGCTGCGCACCTCCGAGGTGCTGTCGGACGGCACGCTGGCCCTGGGTGCCGGGCTCAGCCTGCAGCAGCTCGCGCGTCTTCCTGCGCTTTCATCGTATCCTGGACTACAGGAAGCCTGCCGCAGCGTCGCCACCCCCACCCTGCAAGGCACGGCCACTATCGGGGGGAACATCCTGTTGGAAAGCCGCTGTCTCTACTACAACCAACCAGTGGGCTGGCGAGATTCCATCGGCGGCTGTCTGAAGTGTAACGGGGCGGTCTGCCACGTCGCCCCCAAGGGACGGGGCTGCTATGCGGCGCACTCAGCGGACACCGTGCCCACCCTGTGGCTCTTGGGGGCTCAGGTGGAGCTGGTGGGCCCAGCGGGGGTGCGATTGGTGCCGGTGTCAGCGCTGTACAGTGGCGATGGGCTGCGCCCAATGCTGCTACAACCGGGAGAAATCCTCACCCGTGTGCTCCTACCCCCGGCCGGGGCGCCCACCGCGCACCGGAAGCTGCGCACCCGCGCGGCGATCGACTACGGACTATTGTTAGTTGCGGCAAGTCGCACACAGAATGGCTACCGGGCCGTGGTGAGTGCGGTGGGGCCTGCTCCCATTGAAGTCCAGGGGGAAAGCCCGGAAGATCTGGCAGAGGCCGCCTACCGCAGCGTGCAGCCGCTGGGCACCCATGCGCCCGCGCCCACATGGCGGAAGAAGGTGCTCCGTGTGGAAGTACGTCGCGCCGCTGAATCGCTGAAAGAGGTTTTATAATGCCTGTTCCTGTCCATGTGATCGGCGGTTTCCTCGGATCGGGAAAGACCACGCTGCTGCAAAAGGAGCTGGCCCGTCGCCAGGAGCGCTGCGCGGTGGTGGTGAACGACTTCGGGGAAGCCAAGATCGATCGCCAGCTTCTGGGCGCCGCTGTAGGCATTCAGGACATCCCCGGTGGCTGCCTGTGCTGCACCGCCCCCGAGGGGCTGGTGCCCGCGCTCACGGCGATCCTGGCCGAGCTGCGTCCGGACCGCATATTTATTGAGCCATCGGGACTGGCACGACCACAGGACATCGGTGATATGCTTCGGCGTTCGCCGATTAAGGCGCAGCTTGCACTGGGTCCGGTAGTGGTGCTGGTGGACCCGGAGCGCCTTGGGGCAGCCCCGAATCCGCTGCTTCAGGAGCAGCTCGAGGCCGCCGACATCCTGGTTGCAAGCCGCTGCGACCTGGCCAGCCCCGAGGCACTTGCGCGCTTTGAACGCACTGTTACCCAGCTCTGGCCGCCACCACTGAAGCTTCTGTGGTCCGCCCACGGACAGGTGGGGCCCGAGGCCTGGGAGTGGCCAGAAGGCGCGGGGCTGCGGCTCCAGGCCTCCCGGCAGGATCGCTACCCCTCCACCTGGGGCTTTGAAGGCCGCTCCTTCTTCTTTCCACCGGAAGACTGCTTCTCCTACGACGCGCTGCGGCGCCTGATCGAAAGCAGCCCACGGCTCGAGCGCTTCAAGGGGCTCTTCCGCTCGGACCTGGGCTACATCCGCGTGGATCTGGCAGGGGGAAAGTTGAACATGCAGCCCACCGCCTACCGTCGCGACAGCCGAGCCGACGCTATTTTTCTGGAAGGGGCCGATATCGAGGCCTTCTCCTGCGCCCTCTCCGCCTGCCTTCTGGCGGCAAATGCAGAGAGCGGGCCATCTGTGGCCTTGGTGGATGCCGATGGCAACAGCCTCTCCTTCAGCCGCGAAGCGCTGGCCGCTCTGCCCGGGCAAATCGCCGATGTGGCCCCCCTGGTTCCCGGACGGGAGGGTGCGGGCCTGCGTCTGCGCGGCCTGCTGGCACTGGGCGGTGAGGGTGCGCGGGTGATCATCGCCGCGCAGGACGGCATGACCACCGAGCCGGTGGGCCTGGTGGAAGCAGGGGAGGCCATCCTCCTGCACAGCCTGGGCAACGGACCGCTACCGGAAAAACAGGGCGGTCCCTTCCGACTTCTGGCGGCCGGATCACCCTGCGGCAACGTAAAAGGGGTCGCCCGTATCCGGATCCTACCCGGCTGATCGCCGAGCGACATAGACTATGCCATACTGCAATTGGAGGATGGAACATGATGCTGTTGTGGGTAGCGATGGGCTGTACGGGTAGCCTGCCCCCCAAGGCGGGGCCCGACGGGTCGGACAGCGGCGACACCGGGCGATCGGACTCCACCCCTTCCGACGACAGTGGAGACTCCAAAGAATCGGGCGATCCAGAAGGCGAATCAGGCTGGATCGTGGTCTCAGCGCCACGGGCGGAGGACGCGGGCGGCGACGGAGTATGGACGGCGGGTGAGAGCCTGACGGTCTACGCCACCCTCACCAACCTGCGCAGCGACGACTACATGAACTACCCCGGGATCCTGGTGATTCCCGACGACAGCCAGGTGGTGGTGCCCGATCCGGGGGGAAATTGGCTGTACGGGCTGTTCGGAAACAGCAGCTCAGAGCTGGGCGTGACCGTCACCGCCGGGGAAGCCATCGCCGGCGGCACCGTGGTGAATTTCCGCATCGAGGTCACCTCGCTCTCCTGTACCGGCGAAGGCACCTTCTGCCTGGATCCCGCGCCGATCACCTTGGATGTCGTGGTCCAATAGCGGAACAGCGTCGGGTAGACGGTACGCAGCACCACCAAAGGCCAAGCCGGCGGACTTCGGAATAGATGATGGACCGTCCGGACGGTACACTATCCCGATGGCTGCCCCCTCCCGTCGTCTCCACCTCCTGCATGCCGCCGCCACGGTTGTGCGCCGTGCGGGCGCCGAAGCGCTGACCTTGGACGCCGTCGCCACCGAAGCGGGCGTCTCCAAAGGTGGCCTGCTCTACCACTTCCCCACCAAAGAAGCGCTCATCCAGGGCATGCTGGTCGCGGCCCTGGATCACTTCGAGGCGGAGCTGGCGCAGCAACCGCAGCAGGAACCCGGCGATCTCGGGCGGGCCTACCTTCGCGTCACCGCCGCCGCCACTGCTGAAGACTCCACGTTGATCGCAGCGATCGCCCAGCGTCCCGAGCTCATCGAACCCATGCGGGAGCGCTACACACGCTGGACCGCCGCGCTGCTGGAAGATGCACGGGACCCGGTGGAGGCCTGGGTGATGCGCCTGACGGCCGATGGCCTGTGGCTGGCCGACGCCCTGAACCTGGCCCCCCCCGATGCTACGCTGCGTGCCCAGATCAACGCCTACTTTTCGGCCCCGCAGGCGAGCCGATGAAGGCGCCCTGGCTGCGAAAAATGGCCTGGTTCTCGGCCTTCCTGTCCTTCCCGATCTGGCTGGCTGCCTTTGTGGTTCCACCCTTTCTCCCATTGGATTTAGCAGACAAGGCCATTGCGGCAGCCGTACTGTTGGGCTTCGGAGAGGTGATGTTCTGGGGTCCGGCGGTGATCCTGGGCAATCAGCTCATCAACCGGTTTCGCACTCCCAAAGTCCGCACAGGAAGTAGCTTTTCCGGGCGACGGGTGGCCGTCATTGGCGCCAATGGAGGCCTGGGGGAAGCGATCGCGCGGGCACTGCATCGGGAGGGGGCGGAGCTGGTGTTGATCGGTCGGGATGCCCACCGCCTGGCGCTGTTAGGGGCGGAGCTGAAGTCAAGCTCTATCCTTGCCGATCTCTCTGTTTCGTCGCAACGGCGGGCTGCGGAAGCAGGCGGTCCGGTGGACCATGTGGTGGTCGCCACCGGCATGGACCTGCGCAAGCGGCTGGACGCCCATCAGGATGAAGAGGTGGAGCAACAGCTGGACGTCGCACTTTTGGGGCCGATCTCCGTGGTTCGCACATGGCTGGCCCAGACCCGCAGCTCACTGCTTCTGCTGGGCGGCTTTGGAGATGGGCGGGTGGCATTGCCCTACTACACGGTGAACGTGGCCGCCCGCGCCGGGTTGGCGGGCTTTGCCCATAGCGTCAACCGGGAGCTGCGGCAGGAGGGGGACGAGCGCCGCCTGCTCTACTTCTGCCCGGCCCCGGCCACCACCGCCGCGGAGCAGCCCTACAGTGCCCTGTGGACCCGTATGGGTAGCCCACCCGTGGCACCCGAGCAGGTGGCGGATGCTGTGCTCCAATGCCTGCTATCTGGACGCACCCCGGTGACCATGGGCTGGGGAAACCGGGCGCTGGTGGTGGCGGAGCGCCTGTCGGCCGATCTGGTGGACGTCCTGGTCCACCGGCGCCTTGGCCCTCCGTTGCAGGAGGCCTTCGGAACAAAGACCACCGCAGAATCCTCTGACAATATTTCTCCTTCTTAGAGGTGAAGGACTTCTCTCTACACCGAATCAATCTTTTGCAGCACAACCACCTTTCGCGCCTTGCCTTCCACCGTGTAGCGTTCCACGTGGAACAGCGTGTAGCCGGGGGCGACCGGCGCCTCCTCTGTGGCCAGCATCAGCGCCAGAAAGCCCCCCGGACGAAGCAGACGCAGCCCCTCTGGAAGCAGCTCGGCAGGGGGCTTGTAGGCCCGGCTGATTACCCCGTCGTAGCTTCCTGCAGGAAGCTCAGCGCTGTCCATGCAGTGCACCGTGGCATTCTTCAAGCCGGCCTCTGCCACCACCGTCTCCAAAAAGGTGGCACGTTTCTGCCGACGCTCCACCAGCTCCACCCGAGCCTCCGGAAAGGTGGCGGCCAGCACCACGCCCGGAAAACCTGCACCCGAGCCCAGATCGGCCCATCGTCCTGACACAGAAAGGTTTGCCACAGCCTTTTGTGAATCTTCAAAGTGCGGATCTACCGAACCTGGACCCACAAGATCCATCGCCTTCCGCCAGCGCTCCAACAGCTTCCGGTAGATCTGCAGCGGCTTGTCCATCGTGCGCATCTATCCCGCCGGGTTATAGGCCGCCCCCTTGGACGCTCAGTCCAGGCCCTTGACAGGTAAACAGATGCGACCGGACGAGTTTGTGGTAGTTCCCGATGGATGGCTTTCGCGGGGACAGGCTTTTGTGCGGGGCGATGGCGCGCAGTTGGTAATCCCGGGCGGGATTCCCGGAGAGCGGGTGCGCGTCCGTGTGACCTCGCGAACGCCACATCAGGTCTTCGGCAAGGTGATGGACCCCATCCTGGCCCCTCACCCGGACCGGGTGGCGCCGCCCTGCGAGCGCCTGCCCTATTGTGGGCGTTGTACCTTGATGCATCTGAACGACCGGGGCATCGACAGCGCCCAGCGCAGCATCATCGAGCTGGCCCTGCGTGAAGCGGGCGTGCAGCCCAAGCTGGAGCCCATCGTCCACAGCCACCAACAGGACAGCATCCACAACATCGAGCTGCTGGCCGGCTACTCGGACGAAGGCAGCCCGCGACTGGGCGTGACCGCCGCCAAGGGGGGACTGATCCCCATCCCGCTCTGCAACCTGGTGACCCCGGTGCTGCGCGAGATTATGAAGGTGGCAGCCCACCATATGCGCGCGCTGGAGATCCGCCCGGCCGACGGTCGCGGCGGTACGCTGCGCCGTATCCGCGCCATGCAGGTGCCGGGCAGCGAGGAAGTGATCCTGGTTCTGGGGACCGTGCGGAAAAATCCGATCCTGCGCGACTATGCCGTGGCGATGGGGGCCGCTGTTCCCCAGCTTGCGTCCGTCTATCTGCACCGGGAAGAGGACGATCCGACCGGGGACGATCTCTTCCTCACCTACGGCAAGCCGGCCATTGAATGGTCGGCGGGCTGGCTGCGTCTGAAGGTGGGCCCCAAGGACCCCATGCCGGCGCATCCCACCCTGGCGCTGAAGATGGCCGAAGACGTGGTAACGGCGTTGAACCCCCAAAAAGGTGATGCCGTCGTGGATATCGGCGCGGGCCTGGGGCTGCGCACCATGCTGTTGGCCAAGAAGTCAGGCTGGGCTTTGGGCGTGGAGTCCTCCGAGGACGCGGTGCGGCATGCGCGCGAAAATGCTTCTGCAAATCAGGTTTCTGCCGAGTTCTTTGAAGGCCCGGTCACCGAGGCTCTGGAGAGTCCGCGCCTGGCCGGTCTGCGGCCGCTGGTCTACCTGGACGCGGAGCGCCGTGGTCTGGAGGGCGAGGTATTGACGGCGCTGGAGCAGCTCTCCCCCCGTCGGATCGCGCTGGCATGCACCAACCCGCGCGCCCTGGCGCGGGATATCGCCCTGCTTTCGGGCAAGGGCTATGATCTTCGCCGCATTGTGTCGTATGATGTGTCGCCCTTCACCCCCTTCGTCGAGAGTGTGGCGCTGCTGGTTTCCCGCGATCTCCGCGGACCCGAGCGCCGTGCCCCTCAGCGGCGGACGGTGCGCTGACCCCCCTCGGAGGTTGCCTTGCTTCTGCTGCTGAGCTCTCTGGCCTTTGCCCTGGATGAAGATCGCGTCCGCGTGCTGGTTTCCGAGTTTCAACCTCGGAACGAGGACAGCAAGGCCCTGGCCTCCCTGGTGGAAAACTTCCTGGCTTCCCGTCTGAAAGAAAATCAGGACATCGAGCTGGTGCGCCCGGAGCAGCTCCCGCCCTTTCAGGACTATTCTGCCCGGATCTACCTGGAAGGTTGCCCTGCGGGGGACATGATCGGCTGTACCTACGTCGCCGCCGAGCGCGGCGAGGTGGAGTGGGCGATCACCGGCACCACGCGGGTGACCCCCTCTGCCTCCAAAGTGCAGGTGGAAATCTTGGATATCCGCTCCGGTCGCGTGGTGGTCAGCTTCGAGAGCGAGCTGGAGTCCGGCCAGGACGAAAAATTCGCCGAAGCGGTGGCGGAGATGCTGTCCGACGCCATTGGCGGCTCCTTCAAGCAGAGCGACATCCGGCAGCCCGACCCGGAATCCGAAGATCCCGAAGGGGATATGCGGAAGATGTCGGACGACGCCATCGCGCAGCAGCTCGACTCCCTCTCCCAGGAGCTGGGTGACATCTCCACCGTGATCAACCGCCCGAATACGGTGATTGAACGCCCCGACTACACGATGGACGACCTGGCCGACCAGATGCAGGGTGAAGGCACCAAGCCCTGGGAGCGGCTGAACATGTCGCCCGGCGAGTACCTGCGCTACAAAAACTCCGGGCGGACCCTGGATGCCTGGCGGCAGCTTGCGACGGGTCGGCAGGGGCAGCTCCTCATTCGGCCGACGGTCGGTTTTGGGATTCAGCCCTCCTACAACACCTACTACGGGCGCTATGCCTATGACTCCGGGCAGGTGGTGGATGTGTACACCGCCCAAGCGGTGACCAACGGCTTTGGCGGCTACTTTACCGCCGGTGTCGCCTACGGTGTCCACCCCTCCCTGGACGTGGGCCTGGACTTCGGCATCGCCTCGGGCCGGGTGACCCGCGACTACCAGCAGCAGACGGTGGGGCAGACCATCCCCAGTCCGGAAATCTACGCCTTCCAGGGCAGCTCCTTCGTGTTCGGGCCGCGCATTGTCGGCTCCTTCATCCCCGTCAGCCCCATCCGTCCGGTGGTGGGCGGGGCGGTGCAGTTCTGGCTGGGGGATACGGTACGCAGCAAGGAAGTTCCCCCCGAAGGACTTGCCAATTTCCCTGCTCCGCTAAGCATCATCGCCGAGGTGATGGTGGGCGCCGAGCTGCGGTTGACCAAGCGCGTCGACTTCTTTGTGCATGTGCCGGTGGATCTGACGGTAGGTGGCAGTATTTTCCAGGAAAAACGCGAGGGCAGTGCCGACGTGCTGCAAGCCGTGCAGGCACCGGCGGTAGGCAGCATGGTCAGCGGCGGTCTGCGGGCCGGCCTGCAGGTGCGGCTGTTTGGAAAGAAAGTCAAAAGCTCGATCTTGGATGAGATGGAGGAGGAACCGTGAGCCTGGATCGTCTGTGGAGGGACTGCACCCTCGGCTTCAGCCTGGACTGGAGCGCCTGTCCAGCCTTCTCGGATGATTCTGTAGCCTGGACTACGGCGTTTTCGGAGATGGCCGAGCTGGAGGGCGGATCCATCGCCAACCCCGACGAGGGGCGGCAGGTGGGCCACTACTGGCTGAGGACGCCAGAATTGGCGCCGGAGGGGCTGGGTGCGCAGATTCGCGCCGTCGTCTCCACCTGCAAAAAGTTCGCCTTTGCGCTGAAGAAGGAAGGGAAATTCAAGAATGCCCTCATCCTGGGCATCGGCGGCAGCGCCCTGGGTCCGGCCTTTTTGTCCTCCGCCCTGCAGGAGCCGGAGGACTGGATGCGCCTGGTGTTCATCGACAACACCGATCCCGAGGGGATGGCGCGGGTGATCGGTCCCTTGGACCTGGAAGAAACGCTGGTGGTCTGCATCTCCAAGAGCGGCGGCACGCCGGAGACCCGCAACGCACTCATCGAGGTCCAAGCCGCCTTCGGGGTGGCGGGGCTGCCCTTCGCCGAGCACGCCGTGGCGATCAGCCAGGAAGGAAGCCGCTTGTGGAAGGAGGCGGAGGGCTGGAAGCTGCGGCTGCCCATGTGGGACTGGGTGGGCGGACGGACTTCGGTGACCTCGGCCGTGGGGCTGTTGCCGCTGGCGCTGCAAGGGGCCGATGTGGAGCTGTTGTTGGAGGGGGCTGCGGCCATGGACGCCGCCACCCGCATTGCCGACCTGGAGAAAAACCCGGCGGCGATCCTGGCAAGAGCCTGGTACAACCTGGGTGAGGGCCGGGGCAAGCGTGCGATGGTGGTGCTGCCCTACCGGGATCGGCTGCTGCTCTTTTCGCGCTACCTACAGCAGTTGGTGATGGAGAGCCTCGGGAAAGAGAAGGATCTGGCCGGTAATCTGGTCTACCAGGGGCTGACGGTCTACGGCAACAAAGGCAGCACCGACCAGCACGCCTATGTGCAGCAATTGCGCGACGGTCCCGACGATCATTTCGTGACCCTGATCGGGGTGCTGGACGACGGCTTTGTGGGGGAGGACGTGGAGCCCGGCATCCATGCTGGAGACTACCTCCAGGGATTTTTGATGGGCACCTGGCAGGCGCTGCAGCCCCGGCACCCCGTGCTGATGCTGACCATGGACAACGTGGATGCCTTCCGATTGGGGGCTTTGGTCGCACTCTATGAGCGGGCGGTGGGCCTGTACGCCTTCCGCATCGGCGTCAATGCCTACCACCAGCCGGGGGTAGAGGCGGGCAAGAAGGCGGCCACGGGAATATTGGCGGCCAAGCTGCGCCTTCGGGAAGTGCTGAGCGCCGAGCCGCAGAACGCCGCCCAGCTTGCGGCCGCCGCCCATGTGGATGCGCGCACGGCCTGGTACCTGCTGAGCCGCATGGGGGCGATGGGCGAGCTGAAGGTGGAGCGGGGAGAGGAAGCAGCGGGTGATCGCTTCCTACGGGTAGACGCCGGCTGAGTGGCCCGCGCGGCTGACGCGGTTCCGAAAAACTGCGAAATTTTCTACGCACCCCGGCGCTCTCAAACGGAAGGCCGTTCTTAGACGTTACAGCCCCAGATCTGAAGGTTCTATCCCGATACCGGACCTGTTCGTCCGCTGTTGGTGACCTTGCCGCGCCCCCCCCAAGGCCATAGACCGCGCGCGCCATCTTTGGAGGATCCCCTGGCTACCCCTCGCTATGCTGCCGTCAGCGCCGCCCTGTCCCGTGGTGTCCGTACCTTCACCCGGCCTTCTGATGCCCAAGGGCGCCCTGCCCGCATCTCTGCCTATTTCGGCTCCAAGGTCTTTGGTTCCGATCGGATGCGCGAGCGCTTGCCGCCCGAAATCTTCCGCCGCTGGGTTGCCATTGTCGAGCAGGGGGCCCGCCCCGAGCGCTCCGTGGCCGATGCCATCGCCCACGCGGTGAAGGAGTGGGCGGTCGAGCAGGGGGCGACCCACTTCTGCCATTGGTTCCACCCGATGACCGGCCTCACCGCCGAAAAGCACGACTCGTTCCTGGCCTTTGATGGTACCGGTCGCGCGATCGAGAAGTTCACCGGCTCCATGCTGATCCAGTCAGAGCCGGATGCCTCTTCCTTCCCTTCCGGCGGCATGCGCTCCACCTTCGAGGCGCGCGGCTACACCTCCTGGGACCCGACCAGCCCGATGTTCCTGATGGACACGCCCAACGGTCGTACCCTCTGCATTCCCTCGGCCTTTATCGGCTATCATGGCCAGGCTTTGGACGAGAAGGCCCCGCTGCTTCGCTCCATGGACGCCGTGAACCACGCCGCCACCAAGCTGCTTCAGCTCCTGGGCGAGCAGGGCGTCAGCCGCGTGACCCCCACCGTCGGTCCCGAGCAGGAATATTTCCTGGTGGATCGCGGCTATCTGGCCCTCCGTCCCGATCTGGCCATCGCCGGTCGCTCGGTGTTGGGCGCCCGCGCCCCGAAGGGCCAGTCCCTGGAAGATCACTACTTCGGCAGTATTCCCGCCCGCGTTCTCTCCTTCATGGAAGAGGTGGAAACCGAGCTCTACCTGCTGGGTGTCTCGGCCAAGACCCGCCACAACGAAGTGGCGCCCTCCCAGTTCGAGCTGGCCCCCATCTTCGCCGAGGCCAACCTCGCCGCAGACCACAACCAGCTGGTGATGTCCACCCTGCGCACTGTGGCCGCCCGCCACGATCTGGCGGTGCTCCTGCACGAGAAGCCCTTTGCGGGCGTGAATGGCTCGGGCAAGCACCTGAATTGGTCGATGGCCGACAACCGCGGCGTGAACCTGCTGGAGCCGGGCCACGATCCGCACCAGAACCTGGTCTTCCTGGCCTCCATCGCGGCTGTCATGCTGGGCGTGCATCGTCATGCGGGCGTGCTCCGCGCGGCGATTGCTTCCTACGGCAATGACTTCCGCCTGGGCGCAAACGAAGCTCCTCCCGCGATCATCTCGGTCTTCCTGGGCGACACCCTCACCCAGATCGTCGAAGATGTGGCCGCCGGCAAGGTCAACAACAAGCCCACCGGTCAGGCCATGTTGGAGCTGGGCATCTCCCGCCTTCCCACCATCGCCCAGGACAACACCGATCGCAACCGTACGTCGCCCTTCGCCTTCACGGGGAACAAGTTTGAGTTCCGCGCGGTGGGTGCCTCGGCTTCTATCTCCTGGCCCGCGACCTGCCTGAACACCGCAGTGGCCGACGGTATCGAGCTGCTCTGCCAGAAGATCGCCGAGAAAGGCGATATTATGGAGGCCGTGGCCTGGGCCTTCAACGCCTCGCGTGCGGTGCGCTTCGACGGGAACAACTACAGCCAGGAGTGGGTGGTCGAGGCCGAAGGTCGCGGACTTCCCCACGCCCGCAACACCCCCGCCGCGTTGGACCTGCTGATCACCCCCTCGGCGACCGAGCTGTTCACCTCGAAAAAGGTGCTGACCGAGCCCGAGCTGCACGCCCGCTACGAGGTGAAGCTGGACCAGTACAACAAGCGCGTAGAGATCGAGGTCGATCTTCTGCTTCGCCTCGTGGATGGCTCGGTGATTCCGGCGGTGGAGCGGGATCTGGCCAACGCGGGCGTGTGGCGCCGCGCGAAGCTGGAGGCGGCGTTGGGCAGCCTGATCGGCAAGCGCGAGGCCCTGGCCGAGCTGGTGGCGGATGCTCCGGCAGGCGAGCACACCAAGGCGGCATGGCTGTCCTCTACCTTGATCCCTGCCTTCTTCGCACTTCGCGATGCGGCGGACGCGGTGGAAGAGCTGGCGGCGGACAACATCTGGCCACTGCCCAAGTACTACGAGCTGCTGTTCCTGAACGGCAACTGAGCACATGCCGCCGGGGCGGCCCCGCGATAGAGGGCCGTCCCTGTTGAGGTGCCCATGCCCGCCCATACCCCAGAAGCTGCCGTTCGCGGCCCTTTGATCGCCATCGGGGGCGCCGAGGACAAGCAGAAAGAACGTCGGGTGCTCGCACGCCTTACGCAGCTTGCAGGAGGAAGCTCGGCGTGCATTGCTGTGGTGCCGACGGCATCCATGGTACCGGACGAGCTTTCTGCTGTCTACCTGCGGGTTTTCCGGGAGTTGGGCGCGGGTGATGTGCATGTGATCCATGCGACCCGCCGCGCCGATGCGTCCGACCCGGACCAGCTTGCCCGCCTGCAGGAGTGCAGCCTGATCTTCTTCACCGGCGGCGACCAGCTTCGTCTGGTGGCGACCCTGGGCGGCACGCCACTGGCTCAGGTCATCCGCCGCATGAATGCGCATGGGGTGCCGGTGGCGGGGACTTCGGCGGGGGCCGCGGCCATCTGCCAGCACATGATCGGTCGGGGGCGCTCCGGCCAGGTTGCAGGCCGCCATATGGTGAGCCTCGCGCCCGGTCTGGGGCTGACCAACCGCATTGTGGTGGACCAGCACTTTTCGCAGCGGCATCGGATGGGACGGCTGTTTTCTGCGGTGGCAATGAACCCCTTCCTGGTGGGCGTCGGCATCGACGAGGACACGGCCGCCTGTATCAACGGGAACAACCAGCTTGAAGTCTGGGGGCGCGGCTGTGTGACCGTGGTGGACGGCTCAGAGCTGGTCTACACCGACGTCCACGAGATCGAAGGGCGGGCCCCGGCCTCGGTGCTGGGAACCAAGGTCCACGTGCTGACACCTGGTTGTACCTTTGACCTGCTGAATCGGACGGCTGAGGGACCTCCTCCTCCGCCCCCGCGCAAGCCGCCCGCGCCGCCACCGGAGCCCGAAGGCCCAGCGGCCACAGAAGCCCCGGCGGCCACAGAAGCCCCGGCGGCCCCCAAAAAGGGCGCGCGGCGCTGAGATGCGGCGTCGTCTTGCCATCCTGCTGGTAGCCACGTTGATCGGGCTGTTGGCGACGGCAGGTTGGGCGGAGTGGTACGCACGGGAAAACCGCCTGGATCTCCGCGATCAAAAGGCGACTTTGATGGGGAAGGCGCGCGGAGAGGCCACCGCCATCGCCGCGCCGCCCGATTGGGGACTGGCCTACCTTCCCCGCCGTTTTGCGCTGTTGGAGGGGGGCGGCTTCCGCTCGGCCTGGGGGGAGTGTAAGCCGGATTTTCCGGGCAAGACCATTCTTGCCTTTGGCGACTCGACCACCCGCTCGGCCGGGAAGGAGGGAGCGCAACCGCGTACACCAGAGGAAGAAGCACGCTTTACCTGGCCAGCGCGGCTGGATCTGGGCAAAGATGTGCAGGTCTGTGTGCTGGCAGAGGACGGCTACCAGCCGGTCGATCAGCTCGCGCTGATGCAGAAGGTGCTTCCGGGGCTGAAGGTGGACCTGATCATCGGGCTGCTGTGCTTCAACGACGGGCACACGATGACCCCGTCGATCTCGGTGGCGGTGCCGGAGGGGGTGGCGCTGTACTCGATGCCCCGGCACTGGGTGGTCTATCCGCCTCTGTACCAGCCCTGGTTGCTGAAGCAGAGCGAGGCTTTTCGCTATCTGCACCGTCGCCTTGCAGAAAAGACGGGAAAGTCGATCCAGGTGCCGACGCGGGTTCCGGAAGTGCCGGCTGCGACGACCTTTCGCGCGATCTCCAAGCTGGGTCCGCCCCTGCAACTCTGGTATCTGCCCCATTTGAGCGGCAAAGTGGAAGAAGACCGGGAGACGCAGAGAGCAGTCGCCGCCGCGGGCCTTCCCCTGAATGTAGTACAGCTTACAGGGACCTTGCGGGAGATCCAGCGGGAGTACCTGGACCGGGTACACATCTCCGACTTCGCGCATGGGCAGGTGGCGCAGCAGATGCGGGCGAAGGTGCCTTTTTAGGGGGGTGGCGGGTGGGGCTGGATGGGCTAAGACGGAGGGATGCTGACCCACGTCCACTTCACCGGAATCCAGTCGCTTGCTGATGTCTCCCTGGACCTGAGCCCCTTTACTGTGCTGGTGGGGCCGAATGGATGTGGGAAGAGTACGCTGCTGAATGAGATTGTGCGGTTGTGTGCGTTTACGCAGGCGGCGGGCCCCCGGGTGTCGAACATCTACGGCAGTGCGGGTTTGGTGTTTGAGTCCGACCACCCGGACACCGTAGCAACAACGAACGGTAACTTTCGACAGCAATGGGCCGGAACAAGTGACCGGGGAGCCAAATATCAGCTTCGCTTGGAACCGATCTCGACGCCCAAACACTGGAGCGACCGGATCGAAGTAAAGGTCACCGGACCTGACGGTACCCAAGCCACTCTGAACAATACCATCATAAATTTTCGCGATAACCTTGAAAGCCTATTGTCTGCGCACCTTGGCTGGCGGGCCCAACGCCTCGCTCTCATACCCAGCGCCATCGCCAGCCCCTCTGAAACCACCCTGACTGAGTTGGCCCCAAGCGGCTACGGTCTCGTCACCATTCTGAAGGACATGGCCGGAGATCACACGCAGGCCTACCTTCAGCTCCAAGCCGACCTGCAAACGGTCGTGCCGCATTTCCGAAGCCTGACCTTTGGAAAGGGCCAGCGCCGGAGCGCAGACGGGCAGGGGAATACCCCCCTCCACACCCTCAAGCTGGTCATGTCTCAAGGAGAGCTGCCCGCCCACCGCGTCAGCGACGGCACACTCTTGGCGCTGGCCCTGCTCACCGCAGTCCACAACCCCGGCATGCCCAACTTGATCCTGATGGATGACATCGATCACGGCCTGCACTTAGGTGCCCAGCTCAAGTTGATGCAGGCGATCCGTACCGCGCAGAAACGACGGCCGGACCTTCAAATTCTGTGTACCACCCACTCGCCCTACTTTATGCACGACGTCGCCGTGGAAGAGGTGCGGGTGATGGCCTTGGATAGCAACGGGCATACACACGTGCGTCCCCTCGCCGACCATCCGGACGCCGCTGCATTCCGCACCGCGATGACGGCGGGAGAGCTGTGGGCCAACCTGGGAGAAGAGTGGGTGGCGGGCAATGGCTGAGCGGGTGCTGATCGCGGGAGAGGATCAACTCCACCGGGCGTTGGGGCTGTGGTTACTGCGGTGGGCGGCGCAAGATGTGGGTAAAGAGCCTCCGCCCCCGGTAGGCCTACGACCGGACGAGCGCGACTTCTTTATGCACCAAGGAGTACGAGATCTGCTGCGAACCAAGCTGAAATTGCCGCCCGGCAGGCCGTTGTTTCAGGACTCGGCCGGGCCGCTGCGCGGCCATCCTCACGCACGTCTGGCCGCCGACGTGGTCACCCTTGCAGAAATGACCCTTCTTCCTGGGAGTCTAATCTTTGTATTAGAGGATACCGATGGAAAGAAGGATCGGGTAGACGCTGCAAAAGCTGCACTGGCTTGGTTCGCGGAAAAGCCGAGGAAATCGAAGGCGCTGGTGATCGGATGCCCGGAGCAGGATGCGGAGGGCTGGGTCGTGGCGGGTCTGGCGGGCGATCCAGCTCTGAAGGAGCGCCGCAGAAGGGCCAAAAAGCGGCTCTCCTTCGACCCCTGCTTGGAGCCGGAGCGCCTGACATCGGCGCCAAACGAGGCCTTGCAGGATGCCAAGCGGGTGCTGGCCTTCTTGTTGGGCGACGAGGACCGGTTGGAAGATGGCACGTCAAAGGCGCCGGATGCGCGGGGGCTGGACGAGCTGCTGGACCGGGCTTTTGCTGATTTTGCTGGGCTCGTGGCCTCTGCGGCGGCCGAGCGCACGCGGCTGAAGCAGGCCGTGGAAGACTTGCGCGACGGGCTGAGATAGACCAGCAGCAAAAAAGCGTAATTCTCAGTATAGGCGTCTATACTGAGAAAAAGCCCCCCAAATCGCTCCTCAAAAGGCCACCCCGACGGTGAAGCGACCATCCAAAAAAGGGCCCGGCGGCCGCTCGACCCAGAGCCCGCCCCCGGCCAGCACCTGCACATCCAGCGCAAAATGGGGCTTGAACCAATAGCTCAGCTCGGCGGCCAGGTTCAGCTCCAGTCCGTGGCGGCTGCTATCTCCAGTCCAGTAGGCATTCCGCAGCCAGCGCCAGCCGCCCAGGGCCAGCCCCTCGATCAGCAGCCCTCGCCCCTCTACCCGCCGATCCAACAGCGGAAGTGCCCCTCCGGCGCGGGCAAACAGGGTCGTGTAGAGGATGCCGTTGGCCGCCCCCACCTCCACCTCCAGCGGCCGAAAGGCGGTCAGCGACACACTGCCCCCCATCAGATCCGGCAGCCCAACCCCCAGATGGACCGTGGCAATCCGCGTGCCCGCCGCCGCCATTGCAATCAGGCTCCACATTGGCACCTTCCCCGGATCGGGTAGGCCGTTCGGGGGAGGGCGTCAAGGCCCCGAGCACGATGCCCCCCCAAAGCCGCCCGGGCCCCTGGCCCGCGCGGCTGGCGTGGCGCTGAAAATACAAGCTTATTTCCATCCTTCCTACTGAATGAAGCCTCATTCAGTGGCAGAATCTGCCCCCGGGCCTAGGGATGCGCAATCACCACCAGGGCCGGCGCCCGGCGCACCACCGTCTCCAGGCACAGGGCCATGGTCTCCGGGTCCAGGGCCGCAAAGCTCTCGTCCAGCACCACCACATCCGCCTCCTGCAGGATGGCCCGGGCCAGCATCACCCGGCTCTGTTCCCCATGCGACAACTTCCAGCCTCCCTCGCCCACCATCTGTAGAATTCCGGCAGGCATCCGCTCCAAAAGCGGTCCCAGCCCCAGCTCTACGCAGAGCTGGGTGGCCTCGGCCAGGGTTTCCATGGGGGCGGGCCAGGGGCGTCCCATCAGCAGGTTGAAGGCCAGGGTTTCGGTAACCAGGTGGTTCTCGTGGAACTGCGGCGTCAGCACCACCCGGCTGCGCCACCGACTGCTGCCCAGCGCTGCCCGGTCCAGCCCCCCAAACAGCAGCAGTCCCGACGTGGGTGCGCGAATACCCGCCAAGATACTGCCTAAAGTTGACTTGCCTGCGCCTGAAGCCCCCTCCAAGAGTATCCGATCCCCCCGCTCCACCCGCAGGTTCAGCCCGTTCAGCGTGGGCGCCTGCCCCGGATGGGCAAAAACCAGGTTTCTGGCTTCCAACAAGGCTCCCTCCGGCCGCCCTTCCACCGCCGGGACCCCCTCTCTCTGCCCCCCCGCCCGCACCAGCTCCAGGATGCTCCGACCCGCCACCCCCGCACCGATCGCCGACTCCAGCCCGCCGACCAGCTTCAGCAGCGCCCCGTGGGCCAGCAGCACCCCGCCCAGCCCCACCGCCAGCGAGCCGGTGCTCGCCCCCATCAGCAGCCCCGGCAGCAGGGCCGCGAGCCCCAGAATCCGCCACAGCCCCGGAAACAGGCCATTCAGCAGGATTCCCAGCCGATCCAGCCGCCGCGCCTCGCCCAGGTAGCGGTCCAGCAGCCGATCCTCCTGCGCATGCCACGCGTCGGGAGGCAACTGCGCAATCCGCGTCCGGTAGCCCACCATATTTTCCAGGATGTCCGCGCTCAGGCTCATCCGCCCATCGGTCCACCGCAGCCGCTGCCGCGCGTACAGGGTGCCCAGCAGCCCCGCCACCGCACAGCCCCCCACCAGCGCCAGCATCGCCAGACCGCCCCCCGCACCATTCCAAAGTACCCAGCTTGCTCCAGCCACCTCTACCACGGCTGCCAGCGAAGCAAAGCCTGCGCCCAGCGCCAGCGCCTCCACCGCCTGCGACTCGTCCACCCGCGCAATGAGCTGCCCCACCCCCGCCTGACGTATACGCCCCGGCTCCAACTTTAAGGTTCCCAACAGCAATCGCTGCTTCAGCAGCACGCCCGCCCCCAGCGCCAGGTTCCCCTGCACCCAGCTTATCGCCAGGTTCAGCGGCAGCCCGCACAGCATCAGCAGCACCCAGCCCCAAAACCAGGCCGCATCCACCTGGCCCGCCAGCAGCCCCGCACCCATCACCCACCAGCCGCCAATCGCCAAAAGCTGGCTCAGCAGCAACAGAATCAACAACTGTGCAAGACGATGACCCAGCCGCTGCTCGCCAAGCTGCTGGGACAGCCGCTCCGCCGCCGGACGGAGGAGGAAGAAGCGCGGCGGCGTCATCCCTTCCGACAGGTAGTCCGCCGAGAATTGGGCACCCCCAAGCCGCTGTCCCAGCAGGTGCCGCCGGGCCGACTCCGAGCGGATGCCCGCGCGTGCCAGCACCCGGTCCACCTGGGCCCCCGCGCGCCCCTCCACCGTCTTCCGCAGCTCCGCACACAAGAGCGCCTTCGGCAGGCGGGGTTGGCTCAAGTCCGGCGCCAAAAGTCCGGGCGATTCGCCCCCCATAAGAATGCCAAGCCAGCCCTGCGCCGTTGCCACCAAAGCCGGGGCCGAGCTGCTCAAAAAGGCCTCCACATCGGCATAGCCCAGCTCCAGCAATTCGGCGTGGAGCCCCATCCGGGCGGCGATCCGCTCGATGTCCAAGCCGCTGCTGCTTCCGGGGTCCTCCGGCGCAAAGCCGCTCTGCCGGCCCAGACGCTCCACCAGCTCGCTCAGGCGCTCCTCCGGCCAATAGGGAAGGGTCATCGCGCTTCCTCTGCCGGGGCCGATCCCTCCAACAAACCCGCCTTCAGACGCAGCCGCCGCCAGCGCACATCGCCCCACTGCTCAGATTGCAGCCGCTGCTCCGCCTCCACCAGCTCCCGGTAGCGACTGGGCTCCTGCATCAACTGAGCAGGATCGCCGTCCTCTTTCACCACCCCATCTTCAATCACCAGCACTCGGGGGAAGCCCAGCGTCTCCTGCATGTCGTGGGTCACACACAAGAGCGTGGAGCCCGCCCAGAGCTGCCGCGCCGCGGCCATCAGCCGCTGCCGGTTGGGGCGATCCAGTCCCCGAAAAGGCTCATCCAACAAGGCCAAGCCGGTACCACTCCGCAGCATGGCGCGGCCCAGCCGCAGCCGCTGCCCCTCTCCCCCCGACAGCCTACAACCGCCCTCGCCCAGCTCGGTCTGCATGCCCTCGGGCAGGCGCTCCAGCACCGGCAGCAACTGCGCCGCCTCCAGCACCGTCGCCAGACCATCCCCATCGGCGCCATAGCGCAGGTTCTCGATCAGTGTGCGCGACCACAGCCGAATCTCAGGGTCTACCCAGGCAATTCGCCGCCGCAGCGGGTACAGTGCCGCCCCGGTCAGCGGCTGCCCATCCACCCGGATCTCGCCGCTCTGCGGCCGCAGCCAGCCCAGAAACAGCCCGAGCAGGCTGGACTTTCCGGCTCCGGACCGCCCCACGATGGCCACATGCTCGCCCGCCGCCACCTCCAGGTCGATGCCGTGCAGCACCGGGTGCCCCCCCGCCACCGCCGTCACCCCCTGCAAGGACAGCGCCGCCGGCACGGAATTTGCTTGTTCCAACTGTTCTGGGGGAAGCTCCCCTTCCACGGGGGTGCCCAGGGGCTCCAGCAGGCGCAGCACCACATTTCGTAGTCCTGGATACATTCTGGCCTGCATCACGAGGCCCTGCATCAGCATGGGAATCCGTAGTGTCCACCACAAAACCAGCAGGGCCTCGCCGCCTGCCCCCTCGCGCCACAGGTGCAGCCCCACCAACAGCACCACTCCGCTCAGCGCGGCCAATCCCGAGAAAAACTCGGCGCCCACCGAAAAGGCGAGGAGACCCCGCGCCGAGCGCTGCCACTCGGAGAGCAGGGTCTCCTGGGCCTGCCGGATCGTCGTCTCTGCGCCGTGCGCACGGATGGGAATCACGCCCAACAAGGCATCTAAATAGAAGCCCATCAGCGAGGCCTGCTGGGTTCGCATCCGCAGATCGCGCTCTTCCATGGCCGGCTGCACCAGGAGTGCCGGCAGCGCAGAGAGCAGCAGCAGCGCACTAAGGACCGGCAAACACCAGGGATCCAGCAGCAGCAGCCCGATGGAGGCGGCGATCAGCCCGCCGGCGATCTGCACCAGGCCCCGCGCAAATGCGGGCACTTGCCGCAGCGTGTACAGAGAGTGGCTGCGGCTGGCCAGGTCGGTGATGGTGCGGGAGTGGAAGTAGCGGTCGCCAAGGCGGGGAATCCGGGAGAGGAAGGCGAGGCGGAGGCGGGTTTCCAGACGCCGCCCCAGCCACAGGCCCCCGGCCGTGCCCGACAGCTCCGCGATCAGCAGCACCACCAGAAAAAAGGTGATTCCCAGGCCTGCTTCCAAGCGCGCCACCGGACCACCCAAGAGGCTGCCCACCTCCAAAAAGCTTCGGAACAGCAGCGCTTCGACCACCGCCCCAACGGCCGCCGCAAAGCCGACGCCCAGCACGGCACCTAAGGGCAGCAGCGCCGCCCAGCCTGGCCACAGCGGCAGCCTCGTCAGGTCGTCTTCTGGCGGAAAATCATGGGGAGAGGCCAGCAAAGACCAGAGAATTCGGCCCGGACGCGCGGGCGGCGTCGACAGCGCTGCTTGCAGCTCTACCGGCAGGCTCTCCCGCGCCACGACCTCGGTGGCCCGCCCCTGGAAACAGAGCACCACGGCGCCGACAATTCGGAGTTGCTCGCCCTCCTCCTCGGAAAAACCCGGCGCGGAGCGGTCCGGTGGTCGCGCCGACCACAGCCCCTCGGGGATCACCTCCATCGGCCGCTCTGCGGCGATGGCGTCCTGTGTAAAAAGCTCGACCAGACGCCCGGTTTGTGGCCCCCGACGGAGCGCGCCTGCCTCCACCAACTGCCCCACCTGACGCGTGGCCGCATCCAGCGCCGCCAGATCCTGCCAGCGCCCCGTGGCCAGGATCTCCTCACGAAAGGCAGGGCGAACGTGGAGATCCCGCAGGATAGCCGCGAGTACGCGCTGCGAGTCTTCGTCGGCAAACCATGCCAGCCAGTCCGCCGCGGGCACATGCATGACGTGTACATGCAGGCGGGGGCGCAGCGAAGAAATGCGCTCCAAACGCCGACCAGTCCCCGGGTCCATCACCTGGAGAAAGCTACCGTAGCGACCCCAGAGCAGCTCAAAATGGGTGAGCCCCAGGCCCGAGCGGGTCACCACCATGCCCGGAAGGCAGCGGGAGAGGGGGTGGAGGAGGAGGTCGATGGGCATCACCCGCTGCTCGCAGCGCAGTCCGAGCTGGTTGCAGACATCCTCCAGCACGTCGATGGAGGTGCCGTCCACCGAGGTCTGGCAGGCCTCCCGCAGCCGGCCCAGGTCCACCTCGATATCAAAACCCGCCAGCGCGGCCTTTAATGCCGCCACCCCGCAGTCCATCGACGAGGTCTGGATCACCTCGGGGACCAGCCGCCTCACGCCCCTCCCCCGATGTGCAGCCCCACCACGTCCAAAACCAAGCCCAGCGGCGTACTTTCCTCCACAGAGATCTCCACCCGCCCCGGCAGGCCATGGCCCAAGAGCAGCGGGCTCTCCCCCACCTCCAGCTCCACCCGCAGCCCCTCCGGGCCCGGCTCTTCTGCCACCGAGCGCACCTGCAGCGGCAGTGCGCCGAAGCGGATCCACGAGAATCCATCCAGGTACATCCTCGCGGACTGCCCCTCCTGCACCCGACCCGCCGCCGCTATCGGTAGCCAGGCCACCACCTGAAGGTCCGCCGTTGGCACCACCGTGGCCAGCCGCTCGCCCACCCCCACCCGCTGCCCAATGGTAAGCTGGCGTACCAAACTCACCCTTCCGTCCACCGGTGCCCGGATGCGGTGGCGCTCCACCTGCTCCTCCCAGGCCGCCACGCGGGTCTCGGCGGTGGAAAAGGCCTCCTGCAAGGAAGTCAGCTCGTCGGTGAGTCCCCGGCGGCGTGTGTCCCGCGCTGCGGCATTGGCCCGGTGCTGATCCTGAAGCAAGGCCAATTCCTGGCGGGCTGCCGCGGCCGTGGCGGACAACGAGGCGAAGTCGGCACCCTCCGCCTGCACCTGCGCGGCGGAGATCCCGCCCGAATTCACCAGGCGCAACGCCGACTCATGGACCAGCTTCGCCTGCTGTGCCGCCACCTCCGCCACCTCCAGCCGGGAGCGTCCCACCCGCTCGGCCTGCGTCTCGGCCTCGGCCTCCGCCGCCAAGCGCGCCTGCTCCTCGCTCTGCCGGGCCTCCGCACTGCGCAGCCGCTGCTCTGCCGCGTCGCGACGCGCCTGCTCTTCCTCCAGCTTCAACCAGATATCCTGGGCATCCAGCTCGATCAGGATTTCATCCGCCTGAACCGGTCGGCCCAGCTCGAACAACACCCGCGCCACCTTGCCTTCCAGCGGGCTCTGGACCGGCGCGGCCAGACTCTCGACCCGCGCCGTCGTGCTGGCCACACGTACGGTGAGCGGCGCCAGGGTAAACCACAAGGTCCACACAAATCCCAGGGACACGCACACAAAAATCCACAGCAGCCAGCCGCGCGGGCTGTCCGCATTCAGGGAGCGCAGGGATCGGGTGAAGGGCAGGGGCATCGAGCTTCCCCCCTATCAAGCTATCCCTCGCGTACCCAGCCCTCTCCCACGGCCCGGCGAATCAGCGGCACCCGTACCGGGCCAAATTCGGCGCAACCCGGTCCTCCCAAAAGCATTACGCTCAGACGACGCCCGCCTCCACACTCTCCCCAGTCCGTCCAGGTGGGCAGCAGCTCCAGCTCCTGCAACACCACCTTGCCCTCCGCCCGACCATAGCGTACCCGCAGAATCCCACTGTCCCGACGTAGTCCGTCCCGAAGGGAGCTTGCAGGCTTATAACCAGCCCCTTGACCCGTCAAGAAGTTGCCCAAACTATAGGCGACAAAGCTGCGCCGACCGTCGGCAGTGAGAAGCTCTTCGATGGGCTGGAGCACGTGGGGATGGTGACCAAAGATGCCATCGATCCCGCCCTCCAGAAGCTGAATCGCCAGACGACGTTCGGTGTCCCGGGGCTGGGTCTGGTACTCGATGCCCCAGTGGATCGAGAGGATCACAATTTCTGCCCCGGCGTCGCGCGCTTTTTTGCCCTCCGCCAAAATCTTCGCCGCGTCCAGCTTGAACACGCAGGGATCCTGCGGGCGCCGGTTCCGATAGTAATTGTGCACATCGGTGGTGGAGATCCAGCCCACCGTAAAGCCGTCGGCCTTCAGGAGCTTGGCCGTTGTGGCGGCAGAACAGTCGCGCCCGGCGCCGGCGTAGGCAAGTCCCTGCGCCTCGATGTGGCCCACGGTCTCCACGAGGCCACTCACGCCCTGGTCCCAGACATGGTTGTTGGCGAGAGAGAGTGCGTCAAAGCCCGCGTTTTTCAAGGCCGGCAGCATAGCCAGGGGCCCGTCAAAGACGACGTTCACCACCGGAACCTGGGTGGCCGGGGCCACGGGGGTCTCCAGGTTCACAAAGGCGAGGTCTGCCTGCTGGATGGTGGGAGCAACCGCCTCAAAAAGGCGATCCCAGCCCTCATTTCCATAGGACCGAGCATAGCGCTCTGCCGCCGCTTTCACCGAGTCGTGCGGGATCATGTCCCCCACCGCCACCAGCTCCAACAGCGGCGGGGGAGGGGGAGGACGTGGCGGAGGGGCTTCCAGGATCCGGGCAACTTCCACCGTCTCCGCCGCCGGAGCCGAGAGGCAGCCACCCAGAACCAGAAGACTAGCTGCCCGCAGGCAGGGTGGCCGTGAAGTGTCCAAGGGCATTCACCGCCGAGATCAGCTTGTCAGCACCGGTCTTCTTGCTGTCATAGGCAACTTCCACCTTGTTGCCGGCCAGGTCGACCTGAGCGCCGGTCACCCCTTCCACGCCCATCAACGCGGCATGGACCTTGTCCGCGCAGGCGCCGCAGGTCATTCCGGAAACGTTCAGGGTGGTATGGGTGCCATCCTTGGGAAGGGCGGCGGTGCTGGCGGTGGTGGCGGGCATGTTGCAGTGAGACTTGCCTTCCCCAGCTTTGGCGTGCTCCCCTTCACAGGCGAGGGCGGCGGGGGCAGCAACAAGGAGAGAGACCAGAACGAGAGAACGCATGACGACTCCAGGTTTCCGTACAAGGCTAACCACTGGCGGCAGGTGTGGCTGGTCGCAAACGGTCATTCGGTGGGGGCCGGGTTCCGGCGCACCCAGTGGTCGTACACAAACATACCCACCACGGAAGCGCCCGAGATCGCGATAAAGGTCCACCAGACCTGTCCCGGCTCGTAGCTGTTGTACAGCAGTACGCGAAGGCTGTCGTGGGTGGCCACTATCCCACCGGGAAGCTGTGGAACCACGGCAACTGCGTAGTCCAGCACCTCGGCCCGGGGCACCAGGTCCACCAGGATTTTTGGCAGGTCTGGCGCTGCTGCCAGTTTTTGTAGCACTTCCGACGCCGGTACAGACTCGCCAAGCTTCAGCGCCTCCCGCGCTGCAGCCACCAGCTCCCGCAGCGCGCCCGCCGTCCAGCCCGAGCCGGAGAGTGCGGTGGTGGCCGCCTCGCCCTCCAGGCTGCCCACCTTTCCTACCAGGACCGCAGCCTGCTCTACCCAGCCCTTCGCCAGCGCCGGATCCACCGCCTGATCGGCCAACCAGCCGCGACAAAGGTTCACTTTGTCGCCAAGCTCATCATAGGCCGATCCGGCAACCACCGAGCCAAGCACCCACCCGATTCCGTCGGGCATATTGGCATAGCCAAGATAGAGCGCCCGCTTTCCAGGAGGCGCCAACGATGCCATGTACTCCTGCCGCTTGGGGCTGGACAACATCTCGCCGATGGTGAAGATGACTACGCCGGCAAGCACTGCGTACACATCTGCCGTCCATACAAACAATAAAAAGGCGCCAGTGGCAAGCATCATGCCCACCATGGTGGAGGTGAGCACCCGCAGCCGACTGGACAGCCAGGCAAAGATGAACATGGTGAACATGATGATCAGCGCGTTGATGTTCAACAGCCGCTCTTGCGGCACATGCTCGCCCGCATTTCCCGCATCGATCCAGCTCTGTACCCCCAGCGCCCCACCCAGATCCCGCAGCAGCACCGAAGAGTCCGTCCAGTCGTCCACATAGTTCGGCAGCATGTCAAAGAGCTGGTGGAAGCTGAACCAGAAGCCGGCCGAGATGAACACGAAGGCCAGCAGGCGCGGACTGGTGAACAGCGTGGCGACCGACTCGACGACCAGCGCAAAAACGCCGCGCTCGTCCTTCTTATTCTGCCGTTCATCCACGGGATCCTGGTAGAAGAACAACGGGACAAGGTTGAAGCAGACCATCAGCGAGCAGGCGTAGAAGAGGCTGGGCCAGCCATAGATATCGCGGGTATAGATCGGGATGTAGGCCGAGATTGCCGCGCCTACGTTGACCGACTGGTAGAACAGGCCCCAGCCCATCGACGCGGAATCCGGCGACTTGGCGATGGAGTGCGCCATGGTCCCTTGGATACCTGGCTTAAAAAGCCCGGTTCCCGCCGCCAACAACTGCGTGGCCACGAACATGCCCCAGAAGTCACCCGCCTGCGCCATGAACAGGTAGCCGACCGTCTTCAGAAATACCGACACCGCGATGGTGCGCTTGTAGCCGAATCGGTCCGAAAATCCGCCTGCAAAGGTGGGAAGCCAGGACTGCATCGCCGCCCAACAGGCCAGGATGGTGCCCTTTTCGGTGTGGCTGAGGCCCGCACCGCCCTCGCTCTGCGCCAAAACCATAAAGACCGGGACCACCAAGCGCACGCCGTAGTAGGCCATACGCTCCATGAGCTCCATGAGGATGCAGATCCAGAAGACATAGTCAAAGGCACGAAGTTGTTGGGAGAGGCTGTTCATGGGGAGGATGTTATCACAGACTTCGCCAACGCCGGTCACAGAGGGGCCGTTGACATCGCCCGCTGCGGTGGGCACCTATACGAAATCAACCCTTTCCCAGTCCGGGGCTCGACCCACGGCAGGGGGATCCATGCGGGATCTGTACACCGTCCTGGGCGTCGCAAAAAACGCCGACCAGGCCACCATCAAAAAAGCCTTCAAGACGCTGGCCAGAAAGTACCACCCGGATGTGACCAAGGAGCCGGGTGCGGAGGAGAAATTCAAGGAGATTGCCGCCGCTTACGAGGTGATCGGCGATGAGCAGAAGCGGGCGCTCTACGACGAATTCGGCGAGAATTCCCTTCGCCCTGGATTCAACGCCGAACAGGCCCGCGCGTACAAAAACTTTGCGGGCGGCGGGGGCGGCTTCCCGGGTGGAGGGTTTCCCGGCGGTGGCAACCCCTTCGGCGGCGGCGGAGGCATCCGCTTCGAAGACCTGTTCGCCGGCGGCGACATGGGCAGCTTTTTCGGGGGTGGAGGCGGCGGTCGGGGGAGGGTGATGAAGGGCGCGGACATCGAAGGCCGCACCCGTATCCCCTTCATGGTGGCGGTCCGAGGGGGAGAAGTCCAGGTTCCCCTTCGGCGCCCCGCACATTGTAGTGCCTGCGGGGGCGAAGGCGGCACCGGGCAGCGCCCCTGTCGCGCCTGCGCAGGAAAAGGACGTAAGAACATGGGTCAACGCGGGCTGATCATGGCCTGCGATGAGTGCGGAGGCACGGGGGTGGAGTTCGCCAACACCTGCGCCACCTGCGATGGCACCGGACGGGCCCAGTCGGACCAGAAGCTCACCGTGCGAATCCCCGCCGGTGCGGAGACCGGAAAAAGCATCCGCCTGAAGGGGCAGGGAGGCGAGGGGGTCCGCGGCGGTCCCGCCGGGGATCTGGTGCTGAGTCTGGAGGTGGAGGACCACCCGATCCTTCGCCGGAAGGGCAAGGATCTGGAGCTGGATGTGCCCATCACCCTGTCCGAGGCCATCGGCGGTGGCTCGGTAGAGGTACCCACCCCCACCACGCCGGTGCGCGTCAAGATTCCCAAAGGTGCGGCCAATGGCGCACGACTCCGTGTGCCCGGCCGTGGCGTGCAGGCCCGCGACGGGGCGGGGGACCTCTACCTGATCCTGCGGCCGGTGATCCCCAGCGGCGTGACCGAGGAGTCGGTGGAGTGGGCACAGAAGCTGGATGCCCAGGGCAGTGGCGACGTGCGCGCGGGTCTACAGCTCTGAAGTGAATCTTGACGCGTCAAGAGACGAACAGCCCTTCAAGGCTCCTTACCCTCGGAGGACCATGAAATCCCGCGCCGCTGCTTGACAAAACTGCCACTCCTCCGGTAAAAGTCCGGACTCTGGAGGAGTGTATCATGCGGTGGATTCTGGCATTGGCCCTGGTGGGCTGCGACGGTGGTTCGACGACGGATGATAGCGGCAGCAAGACCGACGACAGTGGTATCACCACAGAAATCAAGCTCAGCAAATACATCTACACCAACGTCACCTACAGCGGGGATACCTCCTGCTTCACCCCGCCCAACTGGCTGGCCAAGCCCACCGTGTGTGAAGGCTGCACCGCCGACCACGCGCTGAAAGGCTGGGTAGAGGATTTCGAGTCCGGCGACAACGTGCCCCAGGCCGATATCGCCCTGTTCTTCTCGGACGACATCTCCGCCTCCCCGGACGTGGAGATCAAGGCCGACGCCAACGGCGACTTCAGCACCACCGTGCCCGCCTGTACCCCGCTCGGCTACAAGACTTCCACGCCCGCCGACTGGGAGCAGACCAAGGACACCTACGAAGTCCACCAGATCTGGGGCTTCGAGGCGGATGGGGAGCTGACCGAGCCCATCAACTCCGTCTCGGTGAGCACCTCCAAGATCATCCCTGCCATGTTGGCAGTGGAGTGGGAGCCCGGCACCGGCATCATCGCCGGCACCGCCTATGACTGCAACGAAGATCCGATCACTGGCGCCCAGGTGGTGGTCCGCAGTGCGGATGGCACCATCGTGGATGCGGACATCTTCTACTTCATCGACAGCTTCCCGGCGCTGAACCAGCCCGAGAGCAGCGAAGACGGTCTGTGGGTGGCGGTGAATGTGCCCACGGGAGATTGGTATGTGGACATGTACGTGTGGGATGGCAGTGCGCATCAACTGATGGGCACCACTGTCCTGGAGATCAAGCCGGACTCGGTGAATATCTCCAACGTGTATACCGGGCGTGACGACGGGATCTACTACCCCGCCTCCTGCATCGCCGAGTAAGCTGTACCGTATTCTGACCCACCCCCTCGGGCTGTCCCGAGGGGAAAGCCCCCGGAGGTTTTATGCTTTCCCTGCTTTTGGCCCTGGCACAGCCCGCAATGGCGGACGCGCCGGACAACTGGAAGTTCTCGCTGGATGGCTACTACCGTGTCCGGGGCTTTGTGTTTCCCGGTCTGTTCCCCGGCCAGGTGAAGCCGGGAACCTACATGACCCACAAGATCCGGCTGCAACCCGGGTTGAACTTCCAGGATCGCGCCAAGTTCTTCATCATGGCCGACATGTTGGACGGCGTGGTGTTCGGGGACAACCAGTCGGTGGCATCGACAGCCTTGTTCGCCGGCGATCCCACCAACACCAGCATCCGTGGCACCGCCATGGACCCGCTCACCATCAAGCGGGCCTGGATGGAGTTCAAGGTTCCCGTCGGCCTGGTGCGCGTGGGACGGCAGGCGTCCAACTGGGGCATGGGCCTGTTGGCCAACGAAGGGAACGGCTTCGACGACGCTTTTGGTGAAAACCAATATGGTTCCACCTACGACCGGGCGATCTTCGCCACCCGGCCCATCTCCATCGTGCAGACCATTATGAAGAAGCGGGACTCCGGAATTCCGCTGGTGGTTGCTGTGGGTGTGGACCGACTGGTCGAGGATCCGCTGATCCAGTACTACGGCTACAAGTGTGACCCCGAGAAGGATACCGACGTAGGCTGCACCGAGGACGAAGATCACGGCTACACCGAGGATCGCACCGAGGACAACCGCAACGAGACCTGGTGGGTGGACGGCCAGGACGACGTGTGGGAAATGATCTATGTGCTGTCCTACCGCGGCGAGGGCATCGCCCTGCCAGGCGGGCGGGTCGGCGACCTGATTGGCGGCGTGTATGCCGTCAACCGCATGCAGACGGAGACCAACTCCAACGTGCTGATCTTGGACGCCTACGGGAAGGTCGAGGTTGCGAATATCTACGCCGAGGGCGAGATCCTACACATCGGCGGCAACACCGAAGCCATCTCGCTGGCCGGTGCCGAGAACGTGGGCGCTGAAAGCCCGCTCTTCAAGAAGGCGGACATCTGGGGCTATGTCGTCCGCGCCGGCTACCAGAACCGCACCTTCACCGGCTACCTGGAGCACGGCTATGCCTCTGGCGACCCGAACGTGGCCGATGCAGAGTTCACCGGAAGGCCGCTGCATCCCGACTACAACGTCGGATTGTTGCTCTACGAAGAGATCATCGCCCGTAGTACCGCGAATGTGTGGGGCCCGGACGCACAGGGACTGTGGAGCAACGGCGGCGTGTACAACAGCCGCTACATCTTCCCCACCGTCAAGTACCGCCCCCTGGACAACTGGGAGCTTCTGGGCGGATTTTTGATGGCCTGGCCCGACAAGGCGGACGGAAGCCGAATCCGCTGCTCGCCCGACGATCCGGTGCCCGAGGGCCAGGATCCGGCGCGCTGGAAGGACAAGTGCAACGCAACCTCAGATATGCTCGGTTACGAGATCGATCTGGCCGTGAAACATAAGTTTCATGATCACATCAACTTCACGATGGAGGGAGGCTACGCGCACGTCACCGACCGCATTCCGCTGTCCTCGGTGGGGTTGGACTACCGGGTGAACGACAAGGGCCAGGAAGTGGGTGACTTCTGGACCTTCCAAACGCGCATCGCCTACGAGTTTTAAGAAAATGTTTCTCCTCTGGGTGGCGATCGGTCTCGCCGGCACGCCGGAAGATGTAAGCGTGGCCGGAAACCGGGACCTCGCCGTGGAGGAGCGGCAGCCCGCCTTTGATCGGCTGGTGAGCGGGCAGGACGTGGCCGGACTGGTTGAGGTGGGGAAGAACACGGATCGGACCGTGTCGGAGCGCTGGGTGGCTATCCGGGCCCTCGGGCTGGTGCCCACCGTTGAAGCGCGGCAGGCGCTGGTGGACTTTCTGGACCACGGGGATGTGTGGGCCAGGATCGCGGCCTCGGGCGCAGCCGGCGAGCGCGGCGACCGGAGCATGGCCGGAAAGGTGGCCATGCGGCTGACCGACCCGGCGATCCTGGTGCGGGCCGCCGCCGCCGAAGCGCTAGGAAAACTGAAAGATCCTGGCACCCTGGGCGACCTGGAGCGGGCGCTGAAGGACCCCACAAGCTGGTATCGCGGCACCTCGCTGTGGATCCGACGCAAATATGTCGAGGCCATGGCCAGTGTCGGAATTGAAAGTGGCCCCTACCTGGCGCGGGCGCTGGAGGACAAAGACCCCGTTGTCAGTGCCGCCGCCCTGCGCGGCCTGGAGCAGGTCGCCGGCTTCTCCTATAAAGAGGGACGGACGGCCGAGGAAGAGAAGGAAGCATGGCGCCGTTGGGCAGGGAAATAGGCGGCCAATGGGAGCTTTGCTGCTATCTGGCCTGCTGTGGGCGGGGCCCGGAGAGCAGGCCGCCTTGGCGGAGCGTCGACATCTGATACGCCTTGGCGCCTGGGCCGGAACCAGCGCCCTGGGTGGCACGGTGATGCTGGTGGCCGGACGGAAAGACCCGTTCTATCGGCACCTCGGCATACAGAGTATCGGCTGGAGCTTGATTAACGGCGCGATCGTCGCCGCCTCCTGGAAGGGCACGGAAGAGCCCAAGACCGCCGACCAGATGGCATGGTCGCGCGAGTTTGTCAATCTGAACCTCGGTTTAGACGTAGCCTACATGGGCGTGGGCATCACCCTGACCTGGACGGGGTTGCAAGAGCCACAGCGGCGGGGGCTGGCCGGAGCCGGTCTGGGCATCTCTATCCAAGGCGCTGCGCTGCTGATCCTGGATGCCATTCTGTTGGCCCAATATCCCAAACCCTGAGGAAAACGGGGCGGACCACCGCGCGCGTGGACGCGGGACACACAATAACATGTTCCGCATTTTCCATATACTTCCAATATTATTGACAATACAGTACAAATATAGCACCTACAACATTCCCGACGTTGTACTGCCCGGGAAAACCGAGGCCCTCCCATAGGGGACTCTCGGAATCGCATGGGGACCCCAGCATGTGTCCCACCGCGCACCCCTACGCAAAAAACCAACTGTTGCTTTAAGCCAAGGCGGCGCCCCCCGCTTCAGGGGCAGCCCATGCCCTATTGGACCGCCACCGGCACCCCCGCCGCCGCTTTCCTTACCCAGCAGCAAAAAGAGCAAACGCACGTCCTTTCCCGACGGGCTACGACATGGCCCCCCGGGCCGTGGCCCCCGCAGCTCCTTCAACCAACAACACTGCCTTCCGACAGCGTCCGAACGGCCCCTTTCCCCACCCCGCTCCCTCTTCTCAGCCAACATCCCCCCGCTCCCGACATCCTCCCAAAAACCCGGAAAACCAGGCAAGGCGCCGCCCAGCAACACCCGGCACCACCCCCTCCCCCCGGTTTTCCCTCCAAACACTACTCCACTCACGACAAGCCCGCACCCGCTCCTCCAAATGCGTGCGGGGGCGTTCATTTCGGAGCTGCGTCCACCCCCTCCCACCCCCGCGGCCCTCCCCATCCGCGTTTTCCCGGCCAACACTGTTGGCTAACGACGCCCCGGAGAGTCCCCCGGAAATGGCTCCCCCCGTGCCCATTTCCAGCTCGGCCGCAGCCCCCCTCTTCCGACCCACTGAGGGCTTTTTCGGCAAACGCAAACTACTTACGACAGCCCTGATCCGGCCCTCCAAATGGGCTCTCCCGTGCCCATTTGGCGCCCCTCCCCACCTGGCCCCCGCCCCTCACCCCGCCGGGGGGGGACCCCGCCAAAGGCCGTCCAGACCCCTGTCGTAAGCACTTTGCGTTTGTCAGGAAAACCACACCCTGGTCAGAATGGTCGGGCCGGTTAGGATGTGGGGGAGGGCAGACCCCGGCGCCACCCTCCCCAGCCCCGGCGGGAGTCCCCCTCCCGAAATCCGCCCCACCCGCACGGATTTCCAAAAAGCCATCGCGATGAAAAAATCGTTTGAATGGAAAACCAACCCCCGGTCAGAATTGTGACCAAGGCGGGAGCCACCAAAGCCCCGCTGGCGGCGTGCCGCAAAGCCCCTTCTCCCGCGCCCATTTCCAATCTTCAGGTCGCTTTTCGTCGTAAGCAGAATCCACTTGATCGGAAAACCGACCCCGGCCGCCTCACCCAGCCCTCCCACACCGCGTCGCAAGGCAAATGCAGTCCGTTTTGCCGCAGCTCTGCAGGCAAAATCCCTGCGTCGTCAGGCAGAGGGGTTTTCCGCGCTCGCGTCCACCTCTGACCCCGGCGGCCCCTACCGGGAGTGCGTCGTAAGGCACATCTGTCACGTTTTCCGGCCCCCACAGAGGGAAGCACCCCGGGGCGAAGTGGACTCCCGAAAAAGACCTTCCCGGTCAGAAGGGGCGGGATAAAAGACCCATCCCCTGCCGAGGAAGCCATGAAGGAAGGTCAGCCCAGCACCACCGCCGAAGCCGTCGCGTTTTGGCGGGCCCTGGAGCAGCACTATCCCCCCGAGCGTCGCATTTTGGATGATGGTTGGGCGCATCATTTTATGACCCGGCACACGCGCGCACTTCTAAAAATGAACGGTAATCCTTGGATTATTTCTCAATCTGACCATGTTTTTGGTCTGGGGACGATGGTCTACACGCTGCTGAGGCATCGCTGGATGGACCTTGCTTTTGAGCGTGCGGCCGGGCCCTTGGAACAGGTGCTGATTTTAGGTGCCGGCTACGATATGCGGGCCTTTCGCCTAAATTTTGGCGATGCGAAGGTCTTTGAGATCGATCATCCGGCCACCGGTGGCCGCAAAGCCCGCAAGGTGGCCACCTTGGGGCGCCCGGATCCTGTCCATCGGATCTCCGTGGACTTTTCAACCGAGAACCTCGCGCACGCTCTGGAGCGCGCAGGCTTTCAAAAAGACCGTAAATCCTGGTTTTTCTGGGAAGGAGTCTCTATGTACCTGCCGGAAGCGGCGGTGCGCTCCACCCTCACGGTTTTGTCCTCCTGGGGTTGTGAGGGGGTGCTGGACCTCTACGCGCCTCTGGAACATCCCGGTCTGGGTGGCTTCTACCGCCGTACCCTGCCCAGAGTGGTAGAACTCGTGGGAGAACCTGTCGATTTCCTCCTCCGTCCCGAACATGGCGAAGCCTTCGCCCGCGAGCTGGGCTTCCGCGTGCAGGCACTGGCAACCCACCGGGATCTCCGCCTCCTTTCCCCACGCCCCGCCGCGCCCAACGAGAGCGGCTGGCTGATGCACCTGGTCCCCGCCTGAGCACTGCTCGGACCGCGCGCCCACCGCCCATGCGCGCCCGCGCATTCCCACGATGCGCGCGCATCGTCTGGCTACCCCTGACCTTGCAATAATCGGCCTTGGTCCGTTCGGGGGAGCCGGCATGGCCCTTGCATAAGGGGAGTACAGCCGGATGAAGCCCGCTCCGGCCCACACCCAAGGAAGGACCCCATGACCAAGCCCCTCTCGCTCACCGACTGCAAGCGCATCGTGACCCCCTCTGTCCGCACCGGCGTGCGCGCTGGGACTGGCAACGGTCGCTTCCGCTTCTAACAAAAATCTCTGCGGGAGGGAGAGCCCCTCTCCCGCAGCTTTCTTCACCAGGGTGAGAGCCCCACCCCGGTGAGCCCAACCTGCAAGAGCCGAGAGCCCCGGCTCCTGCTTCCCCCCTCCGAGGATCCCATGCAAAAGCCCCTTTCGACGGCCGACTGCAAGCGAATCGCCACCCCCTCCGTCCGCACCGGTGTGCGTGCAGGAGCCGGCAACGGTCGCTTCCGCTTCTGACCTTGGCGCGGGAGAGAGAGCCCCTCTCCCGCCCTCCTCTCCCCGGGGCGAGAGCGCCGCTCCGGGGAACCCCCTTCATGTGCTCTGGCCGGTCTCGGCTCGGTGGCGCAGGTACCGGCCGGAGCCATCTCTTTCGGTTAACGGCAAACGATGGAAGCGCTGGCGACTCACCTGAAGCAGTTGATGGCGGCACGGCAGCCCACGGTGCTCCACCGCAAGGCCCGCCTGATGCCCCCATCCTGGGCCTTTGACCTGGCACAAGCCGCTACGGAACGTAGCCTCGCGGGGGTGCCCGGTGCGCGCATGCGGCTGTACGGCAACGGCCAAGAGCTGCCGCTGAACGCGGCGCTGCTGCCCCGGGCCGGGGACGCCAACCTCGCCGGCTGGTTGGAGCGAGTCCAGCTTCGAGATCCCGGTTTGGTCGTGAACAATGTCCAGTGCCTCCGCCCGGAGGTCTGGCGCTGGGTGCGACAGCTTCTGGGAAACCTGTTTGCGCAGGAAATGCCCGCAGGCGGTTGCAGCCTGGAGATTTTCACCGGCCGCTATCGCCAGAGCTTCTTCGGCCTCCACAAAGACGACCAGGATGTGGTTACCTTTGTACTGGAGGGGACCAAGGTATTTTACGTCTGGCCCTTTGAAGTATTCAGTGCGCTTGCGCCGGGCCTGCAGCCCCTGGGCAACCACAGCCTGCCGGAGGTGGACTGGCGCCAGCACCTGGATCTGGCCATGCGCCTGGAGGCGCGTCCGGGCGACATCGTCTACTGGCCTGCGGAGGCCTGGCATATCGCCGCAGCAGACGATCCCGAGCTGCTCACCACCACCTTGGGCCTGGGTTTTTTCCGGGGCGGCAACCCTGCCCAGCTCTGCTCCGATGCGGTGACGGCCGCCCTCGCCGAGGGGGAAAGCCCCGAGCTTCCCCCCTTCCAGCGGGATGCCATTCCGCAGAGGGTGGAGCAAATTCTTGCCTTCCTCGCCCAAGCTTCGGTACGCGAGCGTACGGAGGAACAACTCCTCTCCTGGCTCACCGGCTACGGCTTTACCACCCTGCCAGAACCGGAAGAGCAGACCGAGGTTCCTCCGCGGTTTCGGGCCGTTGCACGAGGGGGAATCAGCTCTCTCCCCCGTGGATCTCAGCGGGTGGTGGGCGCCTGTGGCCGCCTCTTCCACATTCCCGAGCACGCCTTCCTCGTCGATCTTCTGAATGCCCTGGCGTCGGGCGCCACCCTGCACCGCAATGCCTGGCAGCACGACGAGGTGGCCCCTGAAGTGGTGGACTGGCTGCTCGTGGAGCTGCTGTCGGTGAGCGCGATCGAAGCAGCCTGAGCGCTACTCCTGCCGCACCTCCACCGTCACTGTGGCGGTGCCGCCGCCCCCATCCATCACCATGATCTGATGGACGCCCGCGGCGGGAATCCACCACAGGCGCTCCCCGTTGCCCTGCCCCCACATCTTGCCGTCCACAAACCAGGTGTAGGGCGCGTCTCCGCCCACACTCTCCAGCGGCACCTCCTGATCGTCGGCGGGCATACCGGGGATCAGGCTCAGCACCATGCCGGGGGAGGGGGAGCGGATGCTGGGTCGCCCCGCCGGGGCCTCGCAACCGATGGCCCACGGGGGCACTTCGGACTCCGAAGAAAATCGGCTTCCCAGCCATGCTTTGACCGTGGCGGGCCAGGCCACCCGCGACTCCACCCGGCTGGGGCCCTGCCGACAGGCGGGGTGTACCCGAAAGCCGCGGACATCGATCTCCACGTTTTTGTGGTAGGGACAGGCCTCCGTCGGTACTTTTTCGACCCGGGCCAATGCGGTCCGCTGCTCGCCGCAGGCGGTGCTCGGCGGGTGACCGGACAGTGCACAGACCCGTACCGGCACCAGCTCGGCCGGTGCCGGGTCTTCGGAGCGCACGCGGTCATCCAGTCCGTCCAGCAGGTCAAAAAGCAGGGGGGCCGCCACTTCCGAGCCGATCAGGTGGGAGGAGCTGGAGTTGTCGAGGTTTCCCAGCCAAACCACCACGGTGTAGCGCTCGCCGGAGCCCACGGCCCATGCGTCCCGGTTTCCAAAGGAGGTTCCTGTCTTCCAGTGGATACCTGCGGGCATGGCCACCGCCGCACGGGTGGGAAAGTCGGGTCGGTCCCGCAGCCGCAGGGCGCGCCGGGTCAGCCAGGCCGCTCCCGGCGAAAGTACAGGCGTTCCCTCCATCTCTTCGCTGTTGGCCTGCCAGCGCAGGGGCCGGTAGTGCCCGTCTTCGGCCAGTGCCGTGTAGAGCCCGGCCAGCTCCAAAGGCGTCAGCTCCACCCCGCCGGCCACCAGGGAGAGTCCATAGTAGCCCGGGTTGCCGTTCAGGTGCTTCACCCCTCCCTTTCTCAGCATCCCCAAGAAGGGCTCCACCCCCACCTGCTGCAGCAGGTGGATGAAGGGCACGTTCAGGGAGCGCGACAGCGACTCCTCCAGGCTCACCATGCCCGACCAGGTTCCATCATAGTTTTCGGGGCTGTAGCTGCCGAAGTGTACCGGCGCATCGGGGACCAGGAAGCCCGGCAGCGCGATCCCGCGGTCGATGGCGGCCGCGTACACAAAAGGTTTGAGAGTGGAGCCCGGCGACCGGGGCTCGTCGAAGGACAGAATCTGTCCCCCATGCTCCCGGTCCCAGAAGTCGAAATTGCCCGCCAGGGCCCGCAGCTCCGCGCTCTTGTGGTCCACCACCACCACCGCCACGTTGTGGATACCCTCCGCAGCCCGCTCGGCGCGCACCCGCTCCAGCACTTTTTCGACACGACGCTGAAGACCCCCGTCCAGGGTGCTCCGCAGCCGCGAAAGACCCGGCAATTTCCGGTGCATCCACAGGGCCGCATGGGGCGCCAGGCGGGGGATGGTCTGGATGCGGGCCGGAACCGGAGGCAGGGGATCGGTAGAGGGAGCATAGACCCCGGCCGCCTCCAGACGGTACAGAATCTCGGCACGCGCTGCCGTCAGGCGGGCCTCATTTTCCGGGCTGGGAAAGCGCCGGTTGGGGTCCTGCGGCACCGCCAGCAGCGTGGCCACCTCGGCGCGGCTCAGGTCTTTGGCACTGTGCCCGAAGTACCAGAACGAGGCGGCCTCGATCCCCTCCACGTTCCGCCCGAAGGGCAGGTAGCTGAGATATTGTTCAAGGATCGCCTCTTTGCCTAGACGGATCTCCAGTTGCAGCGCCCGGGTGGCCTCGATGGCCTTGGAGGTCAGCACCCGCGGTCGGGGCTCCAGCATCCGCGCCAACTGCATCGTCAAGGTGGAGGCCCCGGACACCACCCGTCCTCTGGCCACATTGCTCGCCACCGCCCGGCCCACCGCGATCGGGTCCACCCCCATGTGCCAGGGGAAGCGCTCATCCTCCAGCGCGAACAGCGCCCGCAGGTAGTCGGGGTCCACATCCGCCCGCGTCGCCGGGATTCGCCACTTTTGATCCCCGGACAGAAAGACGTGGGCAGCGCTGCCGTCGCGGTACAGCACCACGGCGGAGTCCTGGCCCAACATCCGCGGGGGCAGCGGCCACAGCCAGGCGCCCAAGACGCTCAGGGAGAGCAGCAGCAGGGAGGCGACCAAAAGTCGGGGCGAAATCATCGGATTCTGCCTTATATATCGTTTCGATATATATTGAAACGAGACATAGTTCCTCTTCAACGGAGAAGGGAAAGCCCCCAAAGGGGGCCTCCCCTCCCACCGATCTCAGTCGCGCAGGGGCAGAACCACCGCGGATCCATTGCCCAGCCGGGCCCAGATCTCGGGGTCGTACATGGCCTCCGCAGTTGCGCCCGGCAACACAAAGCTGCCTGCGGTCACCGCGCGGACCTGGTAGACCACATCCACCGTGCCCCGGCTCTGCACGGTGCCGAACATCTCCACGCGGTCGTCACGCACGTTCATATGGTCCACCGCCCACAGCTCCTCCGCCTCCTGCCAGTCGGGCATCCCACCCCGACCCAGGCGGGGGTTCTCGATCTCCCAGCCTGCGGGCACGCGGTCCACCAGGGCAATGTTGTCCATGGTCATGGCGGTGGTGTTGGTCAGCTCCAGCTTGACATAGATCAGGTCGCCCAAGCGGGGCTGTCCGGAGAGCGGCTCGCCATCGGGCCGGTGGTAGCTGCGCGTGACCTGGAGTCCCTCTCCGCCGGTGGGCCGGTCGTCCACCTTCAAGGTGCCCTCCATGGTGCTGACCAGGTACAGCTTCCCACCCAGGTTGTCGTTCACCTGCATGCTCAGGTCGTCGGCATTGCTGCCACGCTCCACCTGCCAGGTGGCGTTGTTGCCCTTGGTCTGACCGGGCTTCAACGTGGCACCATCGCGGCTGACAACCGGTGCCTTGAAGCCGGTGGGGGCCTTGCCCACGGACTTGCCGAGGCCGGTGATCGCCCAGGCCAGCTCCTGAGTGGTGTAGCCCCAGTCGGGCAGGCGCATCAGCGCCGAGCCCACCGCGTCTGCCATGGCGTCGCCCGCCGGGTCGTCGCCGAAGAGGTCGCGGAACATGGACAGGCGCATCCCGCGCTCGCGCAGGTCGGAGTAGAAATTCCACCCATTGTAGCGACGCATCAGAATGGCCGAGCTGTCCGGCTTCCGCAGCTCGGTCTGGTAGCGCCGATCGCCCCCCAGGTACATCGCAGCCTTCAGCACCATGTCGGTCTCGTTCGCCCAGTAGAAGGAGCCGTTCACCCGCTCCAGCATGGCCGCTGCCTGCGCCGGACGCCCTTTTCCGCCCAATGCAAGTACATAGTGGGCGTATGCGCTCTCGCTGGTTCCCGCGAGGCTGTTGCTCTCGGTGACCCGCTCCAGGTAGGTCAGCGCATCGGCCAGGGCTTCTTCGTTCACCGGATAGCCCGCCTTCTTCGCATCCAATAGTGTGTGGGTGGCGTAGGCACTGCCCCAGGCAGCCGGCTCAGAGCCGCCCGGCCAGTAGGAGAAGCCACCGGAGGGGGTCTGCATCGACAGCAGGCGCTCCACCCCACGCTGGACCAGATCTTCCAGCTTGTCCTTCTTCTCCGGTCGAATGCTGTCCATCAGCTCGCCGATGTACAGGAGCGGCCGGGTGGAGGAGGAGGTCTGCTCGATGCAGCCGTAGGGGTAGCGGATCAGGTACTCCATCCGCTTCAAGGCAGGTGCGTAGGGGTTGGTGGTCACCCAGAAGCTGGTGGAGTCGGTGCCAGGAATGAAGGCAGAAAGCTGATCCTTCAGGTTGGTGACCCCGGCGGGCAGGGCGATGCGGCGGACCTCCCGAGCCGGGGGGCGGGGAGGCTGCAGCGGAATCTCCAGCTCCTCGTGCGACTCCAGGTTGCCGGCCTTGGCCACCACACGCAGGCGGGCTCCGCCGGTGGCCGCCAGACCCTTCATGTGGAAATAGACCGATCCTCCCTCATCTTTCCCCAACTTCAGGCTGCCACCGCCGGTGATCTCCACCGGGTTCTTGGCACCCGCAATGCCCTCCACCTCTACCTTCACCGTCACATTCTGCGGGGAACCGGACATATTCGTGATGCGCACCGGCACATCGGCCTCGTCCCCCATCAGGAGGAAGCGCGGAAGGGTGGTCTGAAGCACCAAGGGCTCGCGTACCTTCACCTTGGCCGAGGCCCGACCCACCTTGCTGCGGCCGGTCGCTACCGCCATCACCCGCAGCTCGCCACGATAGCCAGGAACATCCAGGCTCACCGATGCCTTTCCATCGGGGCCCACCTGCACCGGACCGGACCAGAGCGCCACCGGCTTCACCATCTGCACGCGGCCTCCCGCCCCTGCGGCGTCACCGCCGGTCTGTTTGCCGGAGCTGCCCGGCGCAAAGAGAAGGGTCCAGCCGATGGTCTCGTAGCCGCTCACCCCCAGGGCCCGGCGGGCAAAGAGGTCTCTGTTGGGATCGGGGTCCTGGAATTTTGTCAATGACAAAATCCCCTCGTCCACCGCCGCCACCGTGACCCAAGTGGGCTCGGTGGTGGCACCCAGATCCAGATCCACCTTCAGCGGCGAATAGGGCCGGATCTCCGCAGGAACCGAAAGCTTCAGCTCAGAGGTGAAGGCGGTGGGCTCCACCCGCACCGACTTCACCCCGAAGGCGCGGTCGGGCAGGAAGGCCTGGGCGGACTCCATGTGCGGGTCCTTCACCACCAGCGCGCCCACGTACAGGTTGGGCGCAAAGGAGGTGACCGTGAATTCCCAGGTATTTTCGCCGGGCTTCACGTCCTTCCAGGCGTACTGCTGCACGCTGTCGGTCTCTACCGTGTACAGCACCCGCCCCGCAAAGGGCGCGTTGATCTTCACGGGAACCGTATCGCCCACCTTCACATTGTCGGGGAGCTGCACCGCAAGCGACTTGGGGGCCTCGGGACGGGGGGTTTCATCCACGGACATGTCGAAGTCCCACCACCACCAGCGCATGCCTCCGGGCAGGTAGTACTCCGTGTGCGCCTTGCCGCTGTCCACCACAACCAGCCAGCCGGAGCCGCGGTTTCCGGGGGTCAGGTCCAGGGTGAAGCTGCCGTCCGCCGCACTGACCACTTCCTGCTCGCTCTCTTTGGACCGACGCAGATAGCGCCGGTAGGTGCTGCGATAGCGCTCCGCATCCCAGGTCCAGACACTCTCCTCCTGGAGCTGGAGCACCTGCACGGACAGCTTCTTCTGGCCGGATTGGGGCTTGCCCTCCCAGTCCACCACCTTGCCCTCGAAGCGCACGGGGGTGCCGGACTCGGCGCGCTCGGCGGAGGTCTTCAGGCCGATATAGAACTTTTCGGGGTGTACGGGCACTTCTGCGGTCGCTACGGTGCTGCGGCCGCTGTCCCCCTCAAACACGGAGGTCTGAGCGATCAGCACCGAGGGAGTGGCCAACCCGGCCAGAGCTCGCGTGGTAGGGCAGGAAAGTGTTCCTTGCCCCAGCATATCCAGCTCGCCATCCACCTGGCCCAGGCTCAACAGTCGGCTGTTGTCGTCCCCCGACAAGGAAGCCGGACCAAAGCGGAAGCCCTCCAGGCCGGGCGGATCGAAGGGGCGGGGCTCCACCCGGCAGTCCAACTGGTAGCGGCTGCCATCGGCGGGCGCCCCAAAGAGCCAGGCCGCGTCCACCTGCACGTCCATCGCATCCGTGGGCAGGTAGGCCGCTTTTTTGGCCTTGGCGCTGGCGCGCATGCGCTCCGGCACAAACTCCTCCACCTGGAAGGAGAGCGAGCCGATGGAGCGCTTGGCCACCTCCAGGCTCACCGTCCACCGACCGGTGGTGGCGGAGTCCGAGAAGGGCATATCCCAGTTGAGCAGGCCTGCCGCATTCACATTCAGCACTTTCTGCCGCACGATTTTCCCTTGCGGATCGCGAAGCAGGGCCATCACCGGCACCGACTCGGCCGGGGCAGAGTTCTGCTCGTCGCGCACCACCGCCGAGAGGTGGGCGGTGTCTCCCGGGCGATAGACGCCGCGATCCAGGTAGGGGGCCGCCCGGTAGGGCTGCTCGGTCTGGTAGGGCAGGCCGCCCACATCGCCCTCGATGGGGATCTGCAGGTCGGCGAACTTCAGGTAGGTCAGGTCGCTCCCCTTCTTCGCCACCACGGCCATCGGCGCGCTGGTGTCGGCTTCGTCCTGCTTCACCTCCACCTTGCAGTGGCCGTCTGAAGCCGTGGAGCAGGTGCCCAGGACAAAGCCCGAAGGCCGCACCAGCTTGATGTCCACCCCGCCGATGGGCTGGTTGTCGTGTACGTCGATGGCCCAGACATCCACCCCCGGGGTCACCTTGTCCTTGGGCCCGGTGCCCGAAGTCTTGGCCAGCAGGTGCATGTCGGTGCGGAGCAGGCGCGCGGTGGCCTCGGCGGAGGCCTGCTGCCAGTCGTCGGAGGAGGGGGTGCGGCGGCCGGTGTCCTCGTTCTCCTCCTCGGCCTCCTCCCCCTCCGCGGCAGGCTTGCTGGGGTTGACCTTGATCAACTGAAGCTCATAGACGCCGTTGCCCACGTCCGGGACCAGCGAGGCCACGTCCACAAAGGAGGTGGTCGTGGTGTCCAAGGGGGCCGCCAGCGGAAATTCTGTATCCAACACTACATTCGAGCTGCGCTCGTCGGCGCGCTCCTGGCCGGACATCCAGAAGACCAGGTTGGCCTCGGGAATGTGGCGCACGCGCAGGCGCACGCGCTCCACGTTGGTGTGGACCACCGGCAGGTTGCGCCAGGCCGAGCGCGGAAGGTAGCGGCCGGAGGAGGCGAACTGCAGCTTGGGCGTCCGGTGGGGGATGTCGAGCTGCGCCTCGTGGCGGCGCACCAGGCTGCCGCCGTCCTCGGTGATGGCGCCCCCGTCGATGGTGGCCTGGTAGGAGGTGCCCGGCATGAAGTCGCCAAAGATGCGGAAGCCCGCCTCGCCCGGCGCCATGCTCAGATTCTCGACGGCAGGGGAGAAGTGGACGGCAGACTTGAGCATGTCCGCATCCAACACACAGCGGGTGGAGACCTTGTACTCCTCCCAGGACTGCCGGTCGTACCACCAGGTCTTCTCGGGAACCGCGTCGTCATCGCAGATCACATCCAGGTAGAAGCCGTTGGCACCTTCGCGGGCCCGAACGGCCTTGATCACCATGGGGTGCTGCCCGAACTCCAGGGTCAGCGACGCCGTACTACGGGGAGCGCGGACATTGCCGCCGCTCATGCCCACCTCGGGCACCTTGATCTGGACCTGAACCGGTACGGGAGCTTCCTGGCCGAAGATCGAGTCGTTGATCTCGACGATCACCTCGTAGGGGTTGCTGCCCGGTCCCACCTTGCCCGTGGTGGGGATCCCATCCAGGGTCAGCGGCAGCTCGGCGGGCAGGTCCGCAGGGGCGCCCGCCCAGGACAGGGCCACCTTCACCATGCGCTGCTTCTTCTCCCAGGCCACCATCTTGGCATTCAGGAATTGGAACACCGGGGTGCGGAATTGGTGAGACCAGCCCGGGCCCTCCGGAGGCTTGAGGGGCTTGACCTCGGTGTCCTTGCTCACCACCGACTTCAGGGTGACGGTATAGGGAGTATTCGGCTTAAAAGCCTCGGTAGGCCGGAACACCAGGGTCCAGCGGTCCTGTACCGTCAGGCTGCCTTCCACCGCGGGACTGATCTCCAGAACAGTGCCTTCGGGAGGCGCATTCCCCACCTCTGCGGCCCCAAACATGGGGGTGCGGGAGCTGACCACCAGCGCCTCGGGCAGGGAGTCTGCAGGGCCACGCACGCGAATCGCCAGGTCTACACCCGGAGCAAGGTCGGTTTCAAACTGGCTTTCCGCAGGAGTGCTGCTGGATGCCTCTGGGCCGGAGGAGGAGAAAGACGGGACTTGCTCTGCAAGCTTGGAGCAACCGAGGGTCAACACGAGGAGGCTGTACATGGTCTTCCTTAAAGGGGGGATGGCCCCGAGCACAGGTCTTAGCAAGAGCCGTGCCGAAGGGCACGCCTATTTTGATGGGAGGAATTCGTTGCTTCCCGCGCCGAGTCGGCCGACACTCTCTACGATTAATAGATCGAATTCTATCAGTCCCGCCCCGGTCGCCCACCGCGGCGAAGGGGATATACTGTGGGCGGGAGTGGCAATGGTCCGCGACGAGACTGCGATCTACATCCATGTGGCACCTGAGTTCGGCGGGGGAAAGCTGGGGCCCTTCCCGGACATGGAAGTGCGCTTCGGAAGCGACAAGGGTCGGGTGCATGTGCATGTTCCCGAGGATTTCGGCGTGGCCAAGGAGCACGCCAAGATCATCCGGCAGATGGAAGGCTCGCTGATCCTGTCGCCCGTGGAACGCACCGCGGCCGTTTTTGTGTGGAAGGGAGATGCACGCCGCCCCACTCAGGTGCTGACCCCCACCGCCATTCGGCATGGTGACTCCTTCGCGCTGGTGAATGCAGAGGGGCCGAAGTTCATCGTAGAGCTTGGGAAGATGCCGGTCGACCCCCGCAAGGGCACCGACACCCGCTCCATGATGCGCAAACGTTTTACGGTCGCGGGCTTCTTCGCCGAAGTGCAGCGCGTGATCATGGCCACCCTGTACACCTTCTCCCCCGTCGCTATGGCGGCGCGGGCGAAGATGTTGTGGGAGTCCGGCTACATCTTCACCCCGCGCTTCATCGTGAGTGCGCTGCTGCTCCTCTCTGGCTATCTGATGATGGCCCCCACAGGCTGTTATGCGCTTCGATCCCGGAGCTTGCTGGGGAAGAGCGACGAGACGCTCAAAAACTGTCGCGCCCAGTTGGATGCGCTGGGAGGGGTGGCCGGCACCGACGCCATGGATCTGCCGCCGCGAAAGCTGATCGGCTCGATCATGACCGACACGCGGCTGCTGGCCCTGCTGGAAAAAGACAGCGACTTCTACGCGAAGGTGAAGGGCCGCGCCCGAAACCTGATCGGCAACTCCTCCGAATATGAATGGTTGTACAAGGAGAACAGCTCCGAGGCCGTTGCATTCGGGCGCTGGCGGGAGGCCGTGGCGAAGACGGAGGGGCTCGACAACAGCACGCAGAAGTTGGTGCCCTACTTGGCCGCAATTCCCAACCTTGGAAATGGGGACTTCGGGCCCGTGCTGGACTCGCAGGAGGAGTACGTCTGTGGGCGCGGCCCCCTGCGGCTGACCTGGCGACAGGCCAAGGCCTTGGGCATGGATGCGGCCCTGGATGCCTACGTCACCGGCGATCTGTCGCCCACCCAGGACGAGCTGAAGCGCTCCGACCTCCTGAAAAAAACCGCCACAACCGCGCAAAATCCCGGCATCCTTGGCGATCCGGCGGTGCTCCTCCCCAGCGAGGCCAAAGACCTGCTGGCCGGGCAGTCCTCCTGTGTGGTCGAGCTGGCCGGAGACGACCGCGAGGATATTCCCGCGTTGAAGAAGATGTTGGCGGACCAGCTTGGCACCAACGCCGGGGGACTGCCCGACGGGGAGAACAGCATCGGCGCCGGTCCAGCCCGCATTGCCCGCTATTTTGCAGCGGATGTGCCGCTGATCCACTTTGGCGGCGGCCTAGGGACCCAGATCAATTTCAACAAGCCCACCCTCAGCGACGCGCTGGATGGGGTGCCCAAGAGCAGTTGGATGTTGGATCGCACCGCGGAAGTGGTGGCGAGGGCCGTGGTGTTGCCCTGCGTGGCGGCGCTTACCCCCAAAGACCAGCATCCCCGCCTCGAAAAGGTCTTCGGGACGCTGCCCAACCCCGTGATGTGCCTGGTGCTGAACTACAAGCTGGCCAACGAGTAGGCCCATGGCGCTCCGCTTCGCGGACTACCGCAAACGGATGGAAAAGGCCGCTACTGCATGGATTTCCGGCCGAAATCTATTGACAGGTCAAGCCCCCTACATCCTGAAAGACCACACTCAGTGGCCGCAAAACCTGCTTGAACCGGGTCTTGCCGGAATGATTGAGGCGGAACGTACTCTTCGCGCGACCACCGGCGCGGGATTTCCCCTCCACAAATACCTGCACCACGGGCTCTCCAGCCAGGCCATGTTGTTCAACCTGGTGTTGCCCCTGCAGCAGAAGGGGGACATCGACGCATGGAAGGGCGGCTTTGAGGCGGCGGGGATCCCCTGGCCCGGCCCGGATGCCACGGCGCGGCTGGAGGTGGAGGATCGCAGCCTGTTCAACGAAAATAGCGGCCAACCCACCAGCTTTGATCTGGAGATCAGCGGACCCGGCGGTCCCAGCCTGTACATCGAAGCCAAGCTGGTGGAGCAGGAGTTCGGCGGATGCAGCCTGTTGGAGGGGGGAGACTGTGACGGCGAAAACCCGGCGAAGGACCATCAGAAGTGTGCCCTGGTCGGCCTGGGCAGGCGCTATTGGGAGAGACTGGACGCCCTCGGTTTTGACCTCTCCGCAGGTCCTATCTGCCCCTTTGGCAGCTACTACCAGTTCTATCGAGAGGCTGCCTACGCCCTGACCCGGGGAGGGCACTTTGTGCTATTGGTCCACGACCAGAACCCCGCCTTCTGGAAAGATGGCGGAGAACGTGGCCTGTGGCCGCTGCTCCTCCGAACGGTCCCTCAACAGCATCGTAGCCGCCTGCACCGCCTCAGCCTCCAGCAGCTTGCGGAGGCACTGCGCCAGACCGGCCGCCACCCGTGGATCGACGAATTCTCCACCCGCTACGCCCTGAACGCTCCGGTATTGACAGGTCAAGCCCCTGAAGACGTCCTGGCGCTGCTTCCTCTGCCCACCGCCGCCGCCATCCGTCGACTGTGGGAAGATGTCGCCAAAGGGGGCCAAGAGGGTCGAACAGCACAGACACGCATCTCCAAACGGCTGGCCGGAGAAGGGATCTTCAAGGGAGATCCACGCTGGGAGCGTGTGATCGGGTATGGGCGGGGGTTGTACTATGGGGATGGAAGCGGTACGATCTGAGCATGCCCATTGTACTCCCTCCCTTTGACCGCAGCACCGGTGGCTGTTCCGCACCGGAGTTTCTGTCCAAGCTGCTTCCGGCCTTCACCCTCGCCAATGAAATCTGCCGCGAGTGCTGCGTCATTCACGACGAAATCTACTACTACGGCGGCACCCGTGAGGACCGGCGTGCGGCGGATCTGGCGCTGCAGAGCTGTATTGAGGGGCACGGCTTTCCCTCGGTAGCCGAGCAGTACTTTTTTGCTGTGCGACCTTTTGGCGGGCCGGAGCACCGCATCCCCAAGGTGAGCTGGGCCTTCGGCGGCTTGCGCTTTGTCTATGATACCGACCTGGTCCCCAACAGCCCAAGCCAAAAGGCACTTCGGGCACTCCAAAAGCGGGCGAAGGCCGAAAAAGATCTTCGAAAGGTTGGAAAAAAGCCAACCTGACCGCTGCGCAAGCGGCCGTCGAAATTATCTGCACACCCTTGCTTGTGGTCGCCGCCAGGATACCAACAAAAAGCGTGAGGTGTGCCATGTCGAAAAGTCAGGCCCCCCAACAGTCCCACCGTTCCGGCCCGGCACCGGCTCCGTCGGGGAACGGGGCTGGGAGGGCGGCTGTCAGCCCTACAAACCAACGCGGCAACGCCTTCGCCGCACAGCAGGTCACTGCCGCGCTGGCTGCCTCTGGAAGTGCGCCCGAAAAGAAGGGCACACCTTCGGGAACCGGCGGAGCCGCGATTCCAGCATCGATTCGCAGCCGGATGGAACAGCGCTTCGGAGCCGATTTTTCCAGTGTAAAAGTGGTGATTGACCCGGAGCTGGCGAAGGCCAGCACCCAGGCATTCACGACTGGGGATACAATCCGATCGGCTTCCTCCCAGATTCTCTCGGGGTCACCTGCCGGAGACAAGCTGCTTGCCCACGAGCTTACCCACGTCGTACAGCAACGCAGCGGACGTGTTGGAAAGGGGGATGGAGATCAAGCTGACCCCGATCCGTCTCTGGAGGCAGAAGCCCAGCGCCAAGGCGAGCAGGTGGCGGGTGACGAACCTGCCTCGGTTGGGGGCGGCCCGGACCAATCGGCCCCCTCCCGGGAGTCCGTTCCAAAGGCTGCCCCCACGCAATCCGCCCCCGCCCAACGCGCCGGCCCTGCCATCCCCATCATCATCTGGGGTGGCAAAGCACTCGCCGCCACCACCCTCGACCACTTCATTGACTTTGCGATCGCGGCCATTCTCGGCCTTCCCGCACCGGGACTCGCCGACGACGCCATCAACTTTGCCATCAACCTCGTGCCATTCTTGGGTGAAGCCAAAAAAGTAAAGAAGATCGCCAAGCTGTTTGAGCTGGTCGACAAAGTCAGCGATTTCGTGAAGCGCATGAAGACGCTCAACAAGGGGGGCAAGCGACTACTGGACAACATTGTCCGCGAATCTGGAAAATTGCGGGAGGCTATCGACAGCTTGGAGCTGGAGAAAGCCAAAGCTGCCTTCGGCCGGCTGATCGGGCACGTGCGCGAAGGACAGGTGGCGGCAAAACTGGGTGGAGAGTCTGGCGAAAAACTGATATTCACCGGAATGGACAAGCTCAGGGACGGCACCAAGCTCGGTACCGACATCGACGTGGTCTTCAAGGAAGGCAACGATGTCGTGTTCGGCGAAGTGAAGGCTTTGAGCGCCGGAAACCCTGTTCCTGGCACCAAGAGCTGGGATGAGTTCATGGCCAAGGCTGACATCAAGCTCGACGCGGCCAAGAAGTACAGCGATCTGGAGGGCGTTACCACCAAGCTCCGGTACTATGTGGACGAGATCTCTGACGAAGCACGGCAGGCGTTGGAGGCCAAAGGCATTGACGTCGTCTTGAACGGAACCATCTTGAATTGAGGCGATGATGGCTTGGTTTCCCCTTGTGGCTCTGTACCCCCGCACGCGGCAGCCTGCACTGTTGGAGTCACTGCAGCGGGCCTTCCCGGACGCTGTTTTGCGCCCGTCAGCGCCACGCTCGGCCAGTGCCGGCACCCACGCCGGACGATTCACCGAGTTGATCACCGGGGCCATCCATTTGCGGATACCGACCCAAACGTCTGGCGAAGTCTTCGTCGAGTTCCTGGATTTCCCGGAGGAGGTCTATGATCAGGACGGCCCTACCCCCTCCCAAGCCGGGGCCAAACGGCAGGCTGCAATCCATGCGCTGGCGGCGCTGATCCGCGGCGGTGCACGCCTTGCGTGGCTGGCCGGCGCAGAGGACAACTACGCCGGCCAACCCGATCACTATGAGACCAGCTCCAAAATCTTCGACGCACTCGAAGAACCCGGCGCACTCACACCGCTGTTGCGCCGCCCGCTCTACTTTTGGCTGATGGCCTGCCGCACCGACGACGTCGGACTGGCCCCCCGGCTGCTGCAACGGCCCGATACCCAAGCCGTCGCCACCCCGCCGGACATCATGGTTGTGGAAGAGGTGGACGCTGCGCCACTTTTTGCTGACCGCCTGCGGCCCTAAAGCCCGACCAAGACCGGAATTTCAGTCAAGCCTCCGTCGACGCCTCCGCCTCATCTGCCGTCTGCGCCACCCCCGGCACCTGCGGCGCTGCCAACAAAAAGCGCCCCAGACCCAGGGCCAAGAGCCCGGCCACACCGCTCGCGCCCAGAATGCCCAGGCGGGCCGCATCCAGAAGCGCCGGATCCACAAAGGCGAGCTGTGCCACAAAGAGCGCCATGGTGAAGCCGATGCCCGCAACGGTCCCCAAGACCAGCAGATGCCGGAAGCCCAGCCCCTTGGGCAGCGCCACCCACCCCAGCCATTTTGTAAGATATACTACAATCAGAATTCCCAGAGGTTTGCCCAGCAAAAGGCCAAGCGCCACCCCGGGGATCACCCGAGCTGCATCGCCCGCCACACTGAAGCCGGCAATCGACACCCCTGCATTGGCCAACGCAAAAATCGGCATGATCCCATAGGCCACCCACGGATGCAGCGTCTCAATCAGCCCCTCAGCGGGCGACGTCGCTTCCCGACGCAGGTGATCCACCTCGGCCAGCGCCTCGGTCAACGCGTGCCCCTGCAGCTCGCGCAGGTCACGCTGCCCCTCCACATGGCGTTGCAAGCCTGCGATCAGACCATCCACCCCCACCCAGGCACGCACCGGGGTCAACAACCCCAGAATTACCCCCGCGATCGTGGGATGAATACCCGCCGCATACACTCCCGCCCACAGCACCACACCGGCGGGCACATAGGCCCACCTCGACCGGACGCCCAGCCCCTGCAGCAGAAAGACGCCGGCAATCCCCGCCCCAGCAACCGCGAAGCCCGACCACTGCAGACCCTCGCTATAAAAGAGGGCGATCACCAGAATTGCGCCCAGATCGTCGATCACCGCCACCGCCAACAACAGCACCCGCAGTGCCGCAGGCACCCGCTTTCCCAGGAGCGCCAGCACTCCCACCGCAAAGGCGATGTCCGTAGCCATGGGCACCCCCCAGCCACTCCGCGTGGTCGGCCCCCCCGCGATGGCCAGATAGATCAGGGCCGGGGCGATCATTCCGCCAATGGCCGCGGCCACTGGCAGCGCCGCCCGACGCAGCTCTGAAAGCTCGCCATGGTGGATCTCCCGCCGGATTTCCAGGCCCACTACAAAAAAGAAGATCACCATCAGCCCATCGTTCACGATCCAGGCCAGATCGCGTGCGAAAGACCAACCACCCAGAGAAATACCCACCTTCAGTGCCCAAAAATCGGCCACCTGCCCCGACCAGGGCGAGTTGGCCAAAGCCAAGGCCACGGCCGCAGCCACCAACAGCAGAATGCCGCTGGCGGCCTCGATCGCCAGAAAACGCTCCAGCGGCAAACGGGCGAAGCGTGCGAGTTTTTGGAGGGGGGCCCATGCGCCCGGAGGGGGGGAAGGAGAAGGCGGAGCCGCCATTGCGTCACCTCGGCCAATGCCGAAGAGATGGCGGCCCGACCATCCCGGATCCTGCAGTCAAGGACTGCACCCCTTCCGTGCCGATTAACCCGCCGATGTGCCGCTGTAAATGTGGACTACTTGAAATCGGCCAACAGCTTCTGCACTTCACCCCGATAGCGGCGCGTGCGCACGTCCACATCCGGCGGAGGCTCCGGAATCTCGACCAGGATTGCCTCCAAAACCGTCTTCCCCTCTGCCATCTTCCCCTGCGCCTTCAGCACCTTCGCCAGTAGCATGGATGCGCGCAGGCGCTGATCGCCAAAGCTGTACTGCAGCGCCGCCCGCGCCGCGGCCTCCGCTCCCGAAAGATCCCCAGCATCCAGCCGAATGCGCCCCAGCACATAGTGAAAGGTGAACTCGTTGGGAAAGCTCTGAATCGCGCCGGCCAGCAGCTTTTCCGCCTCGGCGCGCTGCCCCAGCTCGGCGTAGAGGTCGGCCAGACCGGTGTAGTAGCCCTTGTCGGCCACGGGATCACCGGTCAGCCGCTCCCGATAGAGCAAAAGTGCCGCCGCCTTCCAGACCGCCGCGTCCTTCTGCTGGGCCGCCAGGACCTCCAGGTAGGCGGGCGCATCCACCCCCGTAAGCAACAGCGGCACAAAAAGGCCCGGCTCCTGCGGAAGTAGCTCAATCGCATCAAAAACCCAGCCCCCCTCCGGCGCCCGGTTCTCCAGGAGCCAGCGCGCATCCTCCGCATGGCCGTCCAGGATCAACCGGGCGATACGCAGATCCACCCCGTCCTGCCCATCCCACAGGTAGCGCCGTGCCGCATCCAGCTTGCCAGCCTCCGCCAACCGTCGGGCCGCCAGCGAAGCCTCCGCCCCCTTGAGCGGCAGCCCCTTCTCCAGCTCCGCCAGCGGTCGCAGACTGGAGAGCGAGCTGACCCAGGCCGAAAACGCCACCTCACCGGGATAGCCCACCAGCCGATCCACCTCGTTTCCCGCGGTATCTACGGCCAAAATCGTCGGATAGCCACCCACGGAATACTGGTCTTTGAGTGCCCAGGACTCCGGACGATCCACATCCACACGCTCCACCACAAAAGGAGCCAACAACGCGGCGTCTTCCGGATCCTCCAACACCTCGGCGATCAGCAGGTTGCAGGGCGGACACCAGACCGCGCCGAAATCGATCAGCCGTACCACGCCCGCGCCGGCCTTTGGAGGCAGTACCGGGGGAGGCTGCGGCGCCCAAGACAGGCTTCCTTTGCGACCTTTCGCCTCACCCTCGCCCACAAAACGTACGGAGCGACAGGTGGTAGAGCCGTCCGCACAGAAGGCCAGCTCCGCCTCCACCCGCAGCGGTCCGGGAGCCACCCGAAAGCCCATGCCCTCCGGATCGCCTACGGTTTCCAGCAGCAGGCTGCGGCCGCCCTGCTCCACACGGATGCGGGACGGGGCCTCCCCCACATGCTCCCCCGGCAATGGTTCCACGTGGAACACAGCCTGGCTGCCCTTCCAGCGCAGCTCCAGGGCAGGCTCGGCCAGGGCCAGGGGCATCCAGAAGATCATGCGAGGCTCCGATGCAGGGCCAGGCAAAGGGCCGGCCAGTTTTGAGAGGGCGGAAACGCAGGCAGACCTGCTATTGTAGCACATCTCGCCTGAAGCTCATGATACCAATCTTTTTCAACAGACTCCTCTATCCGTAGAGGCAGTCCCAAAAAGTCGGCGAGGCGGTCCAGGTGGCGTTCCTGCCAGGCGCGATCCGGGTCGGCAGGCAGACTCAGCAGGCGTTCAAGCGGCCCGTGGAGGGCATGGAAAGCGGGCAACCACCGCTCCCACAGCAGCACCCCCAGGTACAGGCGGCAGGCCAGCTCCACCTCGCGCACCGGCTCCAGGTGCAGCAGGCTCTGCTCCACCAGCCCATCCGTCTCGCCGACCATACACTCCAAGGCCCGGTTCTGAACCACTTCAATTGCGTTGGCAAAGACTTCCGCATCCGACCAGGCGGAGGTGGCATGCAGGTGGGCCGCGTGGATCCCGTCGCTCAGCTCCTGCGCCGCCATCGCCAGCCACTCCGCACGGTCCACAGGAACTTCTTCGCGATCTTCGCTGGCCATCACCGAAGTGCGCAGCAGCGTCCCTATCACCCGCCAGAACAGCGGCGGCAGGGCTTCCGCTGCCCCGTGGCGACGCCGAGCCGACTCGGTCACCAGACCCCACAGCGCCCCTTCCGGTACTTTGATGTCCCCGCTCATCTGCCCTCCTCCGCAGGACGCGATATATCCGCTGCCGTGAGCGCCGCTATCCCCTTGGAGTCCCGAATCCGCCCGATCGAAGTCTATGCTTCGGTGCAGGGGGAGAGCACGTGGGTGGGCGTGCCCTGCGTATTTATACGCTTGGCAGGCTGTAACCTTCGTTGTACCTGGTGTGACTCAACCTTCACTTTTAAGGGCGGCCAGCACCGCTCCATCGACGAGGTCTTGGACGAGGTGGCGGCGTTCGGGATTCCCCTGGTGGAAGTGACCGGCGGGGAGCCGCTGGTACATCGGCAGGCCATCCCGCTGATGGCCCGACTTCTGGAGCGTGGGCATACCGTTCTGCTGGAGACCAGCGGCAGCCGGGACATCTCGCAGGTGCCCGACGGGGTCCACATCATCCTGGACCTGAAGCCGCCGGACTCGGGAGAGGAAGCGGCAAACCTGTGGACGAACATTCCCCTCCTCAAGTCGAAGGACGAGGTGAAGTTTGTGATCGCCTCGCGACGTGACTACGAGTGGGCGCGGGAAAAGCTGCGCGAATTCGAGCTGAACCTGCGCTGCACCGTGCTGTTTTCGCCGGTGTTCGGACAGGTCGCCCCCCTGGATCTCGTCAACTGGATCCTGGAGGATCGCCTGCCGGTACGTTTTCAATTGCAATTACACAAGGTGCTTTGGCCACCCGATCAACGGGGCGTGTAGACAGCTTTGGGAGAGAGCCGATGGAAAAAATGATCCTGAAGATCGACGGCATGACCTGCGGCGGCTGCGTGGTGTCCGTGACCAACGCGCTCAACCGGGTGGCCGGCGTCCAGAGAGTGGACGTTTCACTCGAGAAAAAAGAGGCCGTCGTCTACGGCGTCGGTCTACAGTCCCCGCGCCTGCACACGGCGGTCGAGGATGCAGGCTTTGAAGTGGGCGCTCAGTAGCTGGCCCGCAGCGGCAACATCAGAATCCCGTCCTGATACTTGGGACCGGCCACGATGAAGGTGCCATTCCGATTGATGCTGACCGTGGTGTCCAACAGTTTTCCGTCCCGGTTGGACATCTCCACCCGCACACGGGCGCGCTCGTCGTCCACCGAAACCAGGGTGACCTTGACGCGCCGGTCCCCCTCCACCGAAAAGGTGGCGCCGTCCCCCACGGCCACCGGGGCGCGCTGGGTGGAGAGCAGCCAGTAGCCCTGGTATTTGAAGTAGCGGAAGGAGGAGGCCAGCGACGCGAGGCGCGGGTCCACACCCGGTCGCGACTCGGTAGCATGGACCACCATCAGCTCCATCGACACCTGGCGCACGCCGGCCTGTGCCGAAGGGGGCGGAGGAGGTCGGTTTTGCGCAAAGGAGCTCAAGGGCGCGAAGGCCAGGAGCAGCGCGAGGGCAAGTCGTCGGGTCACAGTGGCACCGCCTTGTCAGGAGCTGCGCCTTCATCCACCAGAATGAAGGTAGGTCCGTTCTCTTCAAATTGCATCACCTGCACGGAGGCCGTCGCCGAGGCGGAGAGGTCCTCGACCTCGGCCACGTTGCGATCCGCCAGGACAAAGGCATCTTCCTGCGAAGGGGACTGACCCACACGCAGCACGAAGAAGGCCATCGCCGCCACGGCCGCGAGGCTCACCAGCGCCGCAACCCAGGGCATCCGCCGGGAAGCCGACGGGGTGGCAGGCCGCGGGATGTCGCGCTGCGCCGTGCTGCTGCGGATTTTTGTCGAGGGACGGGCAGTTTTCGCTTCCAACGCGCCCATCACACCGGCTTCCAGATCCACGTCGGTGCCCAGCGCCTGCTGCAGCGCCTCCCCACGCGACTTCTCCGAAGAAGCCAAGTCCAACGACGTAAAGATGTCCGCTTCCAGATCCACCGGTGCGCGCAAGGCCGCCACCAGCTCCGCCCGGGGCAGCGTGGCGTCCAGGGCGGCAAAGATGTCGCCCTCCAGATCCACCACCTCGGCCAGGGCTGCGCGCAGCGGCGCACGGGGGGAGGCGGCGTCCAGGGCGGCAAAGATGTCGCCCTCCAGGTCCACCTCCGCCAACAGCTCCTTCTGAATCCCCGCGGAGGCCGATTGGGCCTGCAACGCGGAAAAAATGTCTTCTTCCAGATCGACGGGCCCCGCAAGCTGGCGGAGCACCGTCAGGTCAGGCGTCGTGAGCGCCTGCATCACTGCCTCTTCCAACCCAGGATCCACCTCGTCTTCGACGAGGCTGGAGCGCAGCAGGCGGCTTAGCAGCTCCTCAGACATAGATCGGATCCTCTTTCCCGCCGGAGCAAAACGCCAAGGTGGCGGGCCATCGTGCGGGGAAAGCCACGACAGCCATCTGTCCCTTGGACGACGGTGCCTTCCAGATATTCACGGCGGCTCTTTCTTCTGCCTTTCGCGCGCTCACAGCAGCTCCTTGAGCGTGGTCTGGAGCTTCTTGCGCGCGTAGAACAGGCGGCTCATCACCGTTCCTTCCGGAAGATCCAGCATATCTGCGATCTCCTTGTAGGAGAAGCCCTCCACCTCGCGCAGCAGCACCACCTCGCGGTGCTCCTCCGGTAGCTGGCCCAGCGCGGCAAGAATGGTAGCTTGTAGCTCCTTTCTCTGGAGAGCCTTTTGCGGGTTGTCCGGGGCGGGCATGGGATCGATGGGCGCCTCATCGTCGGACTGGCCGATGGACTCGTCAAAAGAGCTGGTCTTCCGCCGCTGACCCCGCCGGCAGTGATCGATGGCCAGGTTCATGGAGATGCGGTAGATCCAGGTGTAGAAGCTGGATTCGATCCGAAAGCTGCTCAGGCTCTCGTAGGCCTTGATGAAGGCATTCTGCGTGATGTCCCTGGCATCTTCTGGGTTGCGAACCATGCCGAGCACCATCGCATGAAGACGATTTTGGTAGCGCCGCACGATAAAGCGGTAGGCGTCACGGTCGCCCGCAAGCACCCGGGTCACAATCTCTGCGTCGCTGCGTTCCTGATTTTCCATTCAGTGTGCCGTATCCCAGGTGGTACCCGTTCCGATATCCACTTTCAAAGGAACCCGCAGGCTCGCGACCCCTTCCATCGCCGCCTGCACCCGCTTGCCGATCGCTTCGGCCTCGTCCGCAGGGACTTCCAAGAGCAATTCGTCGTGGACCTGGAGGAGGAGGCGGGCGTTGCTGCCAGAAATCACCGCCGCCACGCGGCTCATCGCCAGCTTGATCAGATCGGCGGCGGTGCCCTGGATGGGGGTGTTGATGGCGATGCGCTCGGCCGCTCCCCGATCCATGGGGTTGGAGGCGGTGATCCCATTGACCGGCCGGCGGCGCCCGTAGAGGGTAAGCGCGTAGCCCTCCTGGCGAGCCTGCAAAACTGCCGCCTCCATGTAGCTTTTCACCTGGGGCTGCCGCGCGAAGTAGCCGTCGATGTAGGCCTGAGCCTGCGTGCGGGAGATGTCCAGCTCGCCCGCGAGGCGGGTGGCGCTCATGCCGTAGACGATACCGAAATTGATGGCCTTGGCCGCCCGCCGCATCTCGGCGGTGACCAGGCTGGGCATCACCCCGAAGACCTCGGAGGCGGTGCGGCGGTGGATGTCCTCGTCGCGGCGAAAAGCATCGGCGAGCGGGCCATCTTCGCAGAAGTGAGCCAGCACCCGCAGCTCGATCTGGGAGTAGTCGGCCGACAGGAAGACGTGGCCGGGACGGGCGACAAAGCAGTGTCGGATACGACGTCCCTCGTCGGTACGGATCGGAATGTTCTGGAGGTTGGGATCCTTGGAGGAAAGCCGACCTGTGGCGGCAACGGTCTGCTCGTAGTTGGTGTGGATCCGCCCGTCGGCGGCGATACACTTGGGCAGCGCGTCCACATAGGTGTTCTTGAGCTTGGCCAGCTCGCGGTAGGCAAGAATCGCCTTGGGAAGCGGATGTTCCAGCTTTTCCAGGGTGTCGGCGTCGGTGGACCGGCCGAATTTGGTCTTCTTTCCGGGAGTGAGGCCCAGCTTGTCGTAGAGGATGGTGGCCAATTGTTGGGTGGAGTTGACGTTGAACTCCTCGCCCGCAAGCGCGTGCAGCGCCCGCACCATCACCTCGATGCGGCCCTCCAGCTCCCGCGACAGGGCCAACAGCGCCGTCGCATCCGCGGCAATGCCCTCCGTCTCCATCGCCGCAAGCACAGACACGATGGGAAGCTCAACTTCTTCCAGCACCTGAGTCAGCTTCTGCTCGGCGATTGCCGGAGCCTGGGCCTCCAGAATGGCATGCACAAGCTGTGCCACTTCGCCCCGATCCCCCTGCGGACGCAGCAAAAGTGTACGCTGGCATACATCATCCAGGTCGTGCTTCTGGTCGGGGCCCAGCAGGTAGTCGGAGAGCATGGGATCACCCGCCACCCGGCCCAGCTTGATCCCAAACTTCTGGAAGCGACGCAGCAAGGCCTTGCTGTCATAGGCGGCAACGCTCGCTTTCTCCAGCGCTGGAACCAGCACTTTTCGGGCATGGGCGTCCCAGGGCACCACGCCGCAGCCGCCGGCCCACGCCACCTCCAGAAGGGTGGGCTCGCCGCTGCCGGGAGCGTGCATGGAAATCCGCTGCTTTTCCATGACCTCCGCCAGCTTCTTCAGCGGCTGCTCGCCCCAAATCACGGGTGCAGTCTGAAGCTTGAAGCCACCTTCGGTGCTCAGGCTGGGAAGGGGGGCATCCAGGCCCAGGTCCTTCATCATTCCCTTGAAATTGTACCGATTCAACCGCTCGGCCATCTGCGCGCGGTCCAAGGGGCGGGGCGCCAGGGCGGCCAGGCTACAGTCCACGTCCATGTCGGTCTTGATGGTGACCAACTGGCGGGCAAGGCGGACTTTTTCCACACTTTCGGCGACCGCCTGACCGGTCTTGCCACCGATGGCGGCGTGGTTGGCCAGCACCGCCTCCATGTCGCCATATTTCTGTAGGTACTGCGCAGCTTTTTTCTCACCCACGCCGGGAATACCCGGCACATTGTCGCTGGCATCCCCCATCAGCGACAGCAGGTCGATGATCCTGGCAGGTGGGATTCCCCAGCGTTCTTCCACCTCTTTGGGGCCCAGCTCCTGCCCCTTCAACAGGTCCAGGATGTGGATGTGCTCGTTCACCAGTTGACAAAAATCTTTGTCGCCGGAGACGATCTTGACGTCCACCTCGGGCGAGGCGAAGCGCACGGCCAGCGTACCGATGATGTCGTCCGCCTCGGTATCGGGCAGGTTGAACACAGTCAATCCGGTCGCTTCCGCCAGCGGTACAAGCTCAGGCCACTGCCGACGCAAATCGTCCGGCATGTCCGGGCGCTGCCCCTTGTAGTCGGGGAAGAGGGCATTGCGAAAGCTGTGGCCGCGGTCAAAAATCAGGGCGGCGTAGTCGGGCTTGTGCTCGCGAAGAATCGCGAGGAGCATCCTGGTAAAGCCATAGATGGCCCGCGTGGGAAAACCATCAGGAGCGCGCATATCGGACTGGATGGCGTGGTAGGCCCGATAGGCGTGGTTGGAGGCGTCGATGAGCAACAGCTTTTGCGGCATGGCCCGCGATTGTATCACGGCCCCTGCTTCCAGGCGGCACCAGGCAGCCCGCAGGTTAGCCTGCGGCCATGCTGCTGCTCCTCTCGCTCACCTATGCCGCCCGCCTGGATGACTCGACACCGCCGATGGCCACCGATCTGATGGTCGCACTGGAGCTTCCATCCAAGCTGAGTCCTCGGGACCCGCTCGCCTGGAAAGCGGCAATTGCTGCAGGGCGGGAGTCGGTACTACGCTGCGTTCCCGACGCGGTCGAGCAACATCGCTACACGATGGCACCGCTGCTGCATCTCCAACTGCCCGTCGCCTCCCGTGCCGCGTTATTGGACTGCCCCGGCGTCAAAAGTGTTGGGCCCAACCTTCCCATGTACCCACAGCTCGCCGAAAGTGTGCCCATGATGGGGGCAGACCTGTGGCATGGGGCCGCCTGGGACGGCACCGGCGGGGCCGTGGCGGTGATCGACTCGGGGGTGGACTGGTCCCTGGCAGAGTTAGGGGGGTGCCTGGGCGCGGGATGTAAGGTTCGCGGCCGGGATGTGGCCGACCGGGACGACGACCCCATGGACTGCGAAACCCACGGCACCTCCGTGGCGGCCATTGCGGCCGGCACCCGGGGGGTGGCACCGGGCGCCAATGTGGTGGCGGTCAAGGTTTTCCCAGACCAAAGCTGCTTTTCTACGGATGTGGCCACCGTCGCCTCGGGTCTGGACTGGGTGCTGAACCACCAGGCCCAGGAGAACATCGTCGCCGTCAATCTTTCTGTTGGAGGAACCTGGCTTTATTCCTCACCCTGCGAAGACTCGGAGACCGGCTACACCCCCGCGCTGGATGCCATCGTGGCGGCGGGGATGTTGATGGTGGTCTCGGCCGGAAACCAGGTGGATGCCAACCGGGTCAACTACCCTGGCTGTGTCTCCAACGCCTTTACGGTGACGGCCGTCTACGACGGCGACTCCGGACCGATCTATTGGTCGAATTGTTCGGACAACGTCACCGCGTCGGACCGGATGGCCTGTTTTGCCAATGGCGGCCCGATGGTGGATATGGCAGCTCCAGGCGCCATGATCGACGCGGGCGGGGTGATCATGGGTGGGACCTCGCAGGCCGCACCCCATGTGGCCGGGGCCACCGCCCTGCTGCACCAGGGCTACCCCGACGTGGACGGCGCAACCCTGGGCCTGTGGATGCAGGGCGCCGGCGTGCCGGTGACCGAAACGCGGGGTTCTACCCCCTGGGTCTACCCCCGGCTGAGCCTGGAGAGCCTGCTTCCGCCCGAGCCGCTGCTGGTCCTGGCCCAGCAAGAGGATCTGCCCGATCTGGTGTACGGTCAGCCGGGAAATCTGACGGTATCCCTGGAGAATGTGGGAGAGGGAGAGGCGCGGGGCGTGACCCTTTCCGCAGAAGTGGCCGCTCCGGCCGTGTTTTGGGCGACCCCCGCAGACCCCGGCACGGTGGGGGCAGGGGAGAGCCTGCTGCTGGGCCCCTGGGTGCTGGGACTCGCCGCCGACTGCACGGGTGAGGGCGAGGTGGCCCTGCGCCTGACGGTGACTTCTGAGCGTTTGCCGCCTCTGACTTTGGACCGTAGTCTATCTTACAAATGCCCGACGGTGGACAGTACGCCGCCAGAAAGTGAGGGGGAAGAGTCGGAGGTGGTGGAGGACTCCCCGGGGGAGGAGAGCGAAACAACCCCGCCCCCGGAGACGAGCTGCGGCGGCTGTGCGCCGCTCTCCGCACCCGGGGCGGCCCTTCCGGCCCTCGCCCTGCTGGGACTGCTTCACCGCCGTCGCGATCGCCGCTGAGGGCCTCTTCGGCGAGCCCCGGAACCGTGGTACCATGGTTGCATGGCGCTTCTCTTCCTCCTCCTCCCGCAACTTTGGGCGGGGGACATCTACCTGGTACGGATGCCGGACGGCAGCATGATGCTGACGGATACGCCCAAAGCAGGCATGGATTGGGAACTTTGGTGGGATCAGGTGGACCCCCGAACCAACCTGCCTCGTTTGGACCTGATCAAGGATCTCCATAGCTTTGACCCCTACTTTGTGGAGGCGGAGGGCATCCACGGGGTGCCCGCCGAGCTGTTGAAGGCGGTCTGTGTGGCCGAGAGCCGCATGAACCCCAAGGCGGTGTCCAAGGCCGGCGCACAGGGCCTGATGCAGCTCATGCCGGGTACCGCAAGCTCTCTGGGGGTGGAAGACCCTTTTGATCCCCGGCAGTCCATCGCGGGTGGGGCCAGCTATCTGTCTCGCCAGATCCAGAACTTTGCAGGCGACTATCGCCTTGCGCTGGCGGCCTACAATGCGGGCCCGGGGGCCGTCAAAAAATACGGGGGCATTCCCCCTTTTGAAGAAACACGCACCTATGTGGACCGGGTGATGGCGATCTACAGGCACTTCCGGGATACAAGCCCGCTCTCTTCGAGCCCTTGATGACCCCCTGGTACCGTCGGAAGCGCTTCTGGAACCTGCCCAACACCATCACCGTGCTGCGCACCCTCTTTGTGCCGGTGGTGGTGGCCCTGCTCTGGGAGCGGCCCGATATGCTGCGGGCGGCGATCGCCACGGGCGTGTTTATTGTCGCGATGCTCCTGGATCTGGTGGACGGTTGGCTGGCCCGAAAGTGGGATCTCCAGAGTGTGATGGGCGCTTTTCTGGATCCCCTGGCAGACAAGTTGATGCACGTCACCGCCCTGATCATGTTGATCCCCATCGGGTGGGCGCCGGCGTGGATGGTGCTGGTGCTGGAGTGCCGAGAGCTGGCGATTACGGGACTGCGGTCTTTGGCAGCCGGAGAAGGTCTGGTCATTCCCGCCTCCAGCCTGGGTAAGTTCAAGACCGCCTACCAGAGCACCACCATCTCTTTTCTGTTGCTGCACTATCCAATCTGGGGCATCGACTGCCACTCCGTCGGCATCCTGTTGCTCTGGATCTCGATGTTTATGTCTCTGGCCAGCGGCGCCGAGTACGGATGGCGCTTCTACGAGCACTACAACCGCCGCAAAGAGGCGGGGGGCACACCTCGCGAAATGTAGGAAGAAGCTCTCTACCATTTGGTAGACAGGCATCTACCGTACGGTAGAGGAATGTCTACCGTGTGCAAAAAGAGAAGAGCTAATACCGATGTTCCAGAGGCCGCACCTCCGAACAAGGGCGGCAGATGGTGGAGGGCAGCCCGGTGTTGCGGCGGGTGCGTCCGGCCACCTCCTTGAACACCGGCCCACTCTCATCTTCATCGCATTGGAGGCACTCATTCAGGGAGCCATCGGCCTGGTGCCAGGGCTGGTCCAGGGCTGCAAAGCAGGGAGCGGCGCAGGCGACACGGGTGTTTATGGTATTGTAGTACCAGATCCACGCGCAAGGGGCCGTGAAGCCCAAGGCCTCCAGGCAGGCCACATGCTCCTCGGCCGGGTCGGTGAGGTGTTCCAGGCCGCAGGCGCGCACCGGCTCGGTCAGCTCCGGCTGCTCGGCATAGACGGCGAGGTCGGCCAGGCTGGAGCAAAGGCCGCAGTGGCCGAAGTGGGTGGGCAGCGCTTCGGCCTTTTGGGCATCGGCGCTGCTCTCGAAATCCTGGAGCTTGTAGCCGTCTCCCTCGCGGATGACCGCACAGACCGCGTCGGCGCTATCCTGACGAAGTTGGGGCGCCGCATAGGGGTCGCTCGTGGGAATCTCAGGGGGATTCAAATGCTTCAACGAGCGCCATTGAGCGAAGTCCGTGGCGGAGTAGGTGGGGGGAGACCAGGGCTCCCCGCCGCAGTCGCTGCAGGTAGGCGCACACTGATCGGCGCCCAGACCTGTGGATTCGCTGGGGACCCCGAAGAGTTTTTCTCCCGCACACAGGGGGGGCTCGACGAAACAAGCCAGCAGCAAGAAAATCATGGAATTTCCTACCCTTCTTCGGGGGGACGGGGACCGGCCAGCGAAGGCGCGATGGTGGAAGGTGCAGGGCCCGACAACAGCAGGGCCGCCCAGGCCAACAACATGGTTGCGGTGGTGCCGCCCCAGGTGGTGTAGAGCGCGTAGAAGCTGCTGTTTCCAGGAAGGAGCAGCAGGGGGAGGGCGGAAAGGCCCACACTCAGCAGGCTGAGGCTCCAACCGCGCCCTGACAGCCCCAAGGCCCACACCAAGGGCAGCAGCGTATAGTAGTGGTGCCACCCCGGTTGTAGCGCGAGCGTCAGTCCACAAAATAGATGTGCAAGACGATGATAGCTGTCCTGGCTGCGCAGCCCCACCAGGGCCCCCAGCAGCGGCGCCATCCCCAAAACACCGATACCGCGCGGCAATTCAAACAACAATGGCCCGTGTTGTTCCGCACCCAGACCCGCACCGTCCACAAACCACCGGTACAGCGACACCTGCAAGCCCTGCCCCCCCAGGGCCGCCGCGCTGGCAATGGCCTGCGCATGACCCTGGAGCTGCAACCGAAAAATCGACTGGTGAAAGGACTGGATCTGATCCCAGGGCAGCATCAACAGCGGCAGACCCAGGCCCAGCAGCAGCCCCCCCACCGCCCACCCCAAGCCCCGCCGATCCCGCCACAGCCCCGCCAGCCACAGCACCGGATACAGCTTCACCGCCGCCGCGAGGCCCAGCAGCGCCCCCGCCGCCCCGCCCCACCGGAGCGCACAGAGGGCCGCCACCCCCAACGCCATACTCACCTGGCCCCACTTCAGGCTGTGGATCACCGGCAGGCACAGTAGCTGTAGCGCCACGGCCTGGCCCAGCGCCGGGCCCCGTCGGCCGGGCAACAGCTCGGCGATACACCAGCTTTGGAAGCCGATCAACGCCACCTGAAACAGGGTCCACAGTCCCACCGCCCAGACCACCGGAAGAAAGGCCAGCGGCTGCAACAGGATGGCGAGGATCGGCGGATAATTCCAATCCCGATGAACAAAACCCTCGTAGAGATGCTGCGCCTGGGGCAGATACACCACCTGGAAATCACAGGCGAGGTAGGGGCAGTGGTCCAGTCGGGAAAGATTTTGGAGCGGAGCGCCGATCCACAGGATCACCAGCAACAAGGCTGCTAAAAGGAGCCCCCACCCCACCCATTCCTGACGGGGGCGACCCGCCGACATGCCCTGGCCCTTCAGCGGCGTCGGGAGGCGCGGGCCAGCCCAAAGCCGCCCATAAGCATCAGCACCGCCGCTGATTTTCCGCCACATCCGCCGGGATCTTGGGTATAGGTCAGCTCTGCCGTTGCGTCGGTATCCTGGAAGGGGGCGCTGTCGCCAGAGTCCCCGGAGTCCGCCGAATCCGCTGCAAGCGCCACAAACAGGCTGAGGAGGAGGATGGTCATCTGCCACAGCGTAGCCGTCCCGCAAAAACCGCGCAATCCCTCAGCAAAGTCCCCTACGCTCAAGGCCCCTCGCTTTCCATGTGGTTAGGGGGCCCCGAATCCTCCTCGGAGGACCATCGTTGAGCAAAAATGCTCTGAGGTAGTGATGATTTTGCTTCTTAGCCTACTTTCCTGCAAGGAAATCACCGCGGTCTCCACTGCGGCCACCCCGGCTCTGGCCTTGCGCACGGGGGCTGTGGAAGCCACCACGTGGCTGCCGACGGTGGAGCTGACTGGAAACGTAGAGCCGGTTGCGATGGTGCAGCTCGGTTTTGACGTTCCCGGGCGGATTGAAGCCTTGCTGGTCGAGCGTGGTCAGGCCGTCCGCAAGGGCGATGCCATCGCGCGCCTGGACGCGCGCATCGCCTCCGCCCAGCTTGCCCAGGCCGAAGCAGCCCTGGCGGGCGCAAGAGCTCAAGTTGAAGCGGCAGAAGCCGCTTGGAAGCGCATCGAGCAGATCAAGGCGGCGGGTGGGGTGTCCGAGCAGCAGTACAGCGATACCAAGGCGCAGATTGAGGCCGGCCGTGCCGGACTCCAACAGGCCGAAGCGGGCGTGCGGATGGCGCGGGCCAACGTGGACTTCCACACCCTGCGCAGCCCCATCAACGGAATCCTGACCAATGGCCCGGACAACGCCGGGATCATGACCGGTGCGGGTACCCCGATGTTCCTGATCGAAGACCTCTCCACCATGCAGCTAAAGGGCACCGTGGGAGAGGAGTACTCCTGGGTTGCCGCGGGCCAACCGGCCAGTCTTCAGGCCGGCACGCCCGGGACCGAGGTGACCGTCGCTGCCGAAGTGCTGCGGGTGCTGCCCTCGCTGGACATGGCCACCCGCCGCATTCCGGTGGAGCTGCGCATCGTCGCACCGCCCCTCAACCTGAAGGCCCACGGCTTCGGTCGGGCGACCATCACCGCCGCCGAACCGCAACCTGCCCTGGCCATCCCGAAGGCCGCGCTGGTGGCCCGTCCTGACTTTTGTGTGTTTGTGCAGGCCGCGGCCGATCAGGCTCCCACGCGGGTGCCGGTAGCCGTCCTCAAGGAAGAAGGCGACAAGGTTCTGGTTCGGGGCAAGATTGAGGCGGGCAACCTGGTGGTGCTCGATCCTCCCTACAGCCTCGGCGCGGAGTGAGCGATGACCTTATCCGACGTCAGTATCAAGCGGCCGGTTTTTACGCTGATGCTCAGCTTTGCCCTCCTGGTGGTGGGCCTCCTGTCGCTGACGCGTTTGCCCACCGACCTGTATCCCTCGGTGAACTTCCCGATCATGCTGGTGCGCGTCGTGTATCCGGGGGCCAGTCCCCAGGACATTGAGCGCGACATCACCAAGCCCTTGGAGGATTCGATCGCCGGTATTCCCGGTATCGACACCATCCAGAGCTTCACCCGCGACGGCTTTATGATCGCGGTGCTGAAGTTCGAGATGGATACCTCCCTGGATGAAGCCACCAATGCGGTGCGCGACCGCGTGGGCGCGGTCCAGGGAGACTTCCCGAGCGCCGCCTGGGATCCGGTGATTCAGCAGATTGATATCGGCGCATTGCCGGTCATGGTCGTGGCCATGTCCAGCCCGGGCGGGGTGAACGAAACCCGCGAGCTGGCCGATGAGCGCCTTCGCCCTTTGCTGGAGCAGGTGCCGGGCGTCGGCAGTGTAGAGGTATTGGGTGGTCAGGATCGCGAGGTGCAGGTCAACCTGGACCTGGACAAGATGCGCGCCCTGAACATCAGCCTGGACCAACTGAATCAACGGATCGGCATCGAAAACCTTTCAGTGCCCGTCGGTGATTTTTCTGCGCACGGCTACACCGTGGGTGTGCGCGCCGAGGGCCAGTACCGCTCGGTAGCCGACCTCGCCAGCACCGTGGTGTCGCAGACCCAGGACGGCAAGGTGGTGCGTCTGTCTGAGATCGCCGAGGTGGTGGACGGCTACACCAAAGAGACCTCGGTGGTCCGCTTCAACGGCCAAAGTGCCGTGACCGTGGCGGTGATGAAGCGCTCCGGCAGCAACACCGTTGCGGTGTCCGACGGAATCCAGGCCAAGCTGAAAGAGGCGGTACCCCAACTCGGTGCCGGGATCCAGTACGACATTATCGTGGATCAATCCATCGATATCCGCGCCAACGCCCACGAAGTCTGGATCGCCATCTACTTCGGCGGCGCGATGGCCGTGCTGGTCATCCTCTTCTTCTTGTTGGATGTGCGCGGCACGATCATCTCCGCCATGGCGCTGCCCACCTCGGTGATCGGTACCTTCGCGCTGATGTATGCGATGGACTTCTCTATCAACATGATGACCCTGATGGCCCTGTCGCTGGCCATCGGTCTGCTCATCGACGATGCGGTGGTGGTGCGCGAAGCCATCACCCGTCGGCTGGAGGCCGGAGACCCGCCGGAGGTGGCCGCGTCCAAGGGCACCAGCGAGATCGCCCTGGCGGTAATGGCGACTACATTTTCTCTGGTCGCGGTCTTTGTGCCGGTGGCCTTCATGTCCGGGATGGTGGGCCAGTTCTTCAAGCAGTTCGGCTTGACGATGGCTGCCGCGGTCATGATTTCGCTGTTCATCACCTTTACCCTTGACCCCATGCTCTCCGCCCGGTTCACACGGGCGCATCACGGGCCTCGCGGTTGGGTGGCCCGCACGATCATCCGCTTCCTGGATACCATTGATGCATCCTATCAGCGGATCCTGAACTTCACCCTGCGTCATCCCTGGTTGGTCAGCGGCACAGCGGTGATCTCCTTCGTGTTCACGCTCATCGTGGCCGCGATGATGCCCTCGGAGATGATTCCCAAGCCGGACCGCGGCGAAGTGCAGGCGGACCTGGAGATGCCGGTCGGCACCTCGCTGGGCGTGACCGACCGCGCGGCGATGCGGGCCGAAGAGGAGCTGCTGAAAGTTCCGGGGGTGGCGCGCGTCTATACGGTGGTGGGCAACGACAGCCGCACCTACCGTGCGCGCTTCCGCGTGAAGACGGTGGAGGATCGCCCCAACAGCCTGGAGTGGTACGAAGACAAGGTGCGCGAGATCCTGAGCAAGGAGCCCACTGCACAGGTGACCCTGATGCAACCGGCCGTCATCGAAGGCTTGGGCGACTGGCCCCCGATGATGATCATCCTTCAAGGCGACAGCCTGGAGACCCTGCTGAACGAAGGCAAGCGCGTCAAAGCCATGTTGACCGCGATTCCCGGCTCCTCCGACGTGCGCATCTCGGTCAGCCCCGGCGTGCCAGAGCTGCGGGTGGACATCGACCGTTCGGTCGCCGCCGATCGCGGGATTCCTGCCGGTCTGGTGGGGGTAACGGCGCGGATGTTGGTGGAAGGACAGCTCGTGGGGACCATGCGCGACGGCAAGCGCGAGGCCGACATCCGGGTGCGCGCCGCCCCGCGCTACGCCACCGATCCGGCCGCCATCGCCGGGCTGCCGCTCTCCACCCCGCGCGGCACCATCGCCCTGGGAGACGTTGCGAAGATCTCTATGGAAGCCGGTCCTTCCGAGATTCAGCACTACAACCGGATGCGCGCGGTCACCGTGTCCACCCAGATCGCCAACGGCTATACCCTGGGCGCGGTGCAGGAGCAGTTCTTCAAGGACCTGGAAAAGGCGCCGTTGCCCGCCGGCTACTTCTACACGCTGGACGGCCAGGTGCGGGATATGAACGAGACGGCGGCGGCCATGGGGCTGGCGGTGCTGGTCGCGGCCCTGTTCATCTTTATGGTGCTGGCGAGCCAGTTTGAGAGCCTGATCCATCCCTTCACCCTGATGGTGGCGCTCCCGCTGGCACTGTTGGGGGCAATCTTCGGGCTGCTCTTCACCGGCAACAGCATCTCCATGGGTGCGCAGATCGGCATCGTGTTGCTGATGGGTCTGGTGACCAAGAACGCCATCCTTCTCGTGGACGGCGCGTTGACGGCCATGCGCGAGGAAGGCGCCAACGCTGCCGACGCCATGCGGCAGGCCGGCCCGCGGCGGTTGCGCCCCATTCTGATGACCACTGCGGCGATGGTGCTGGGCATGATCCCCACTGCTATCAACACCGGCATCGGGGCCGAATTCCGCGCCCCCATGGCCATTGCGGTCATCGGCGGCGTCGTCTCCTCTACCGTGCTGACCCTGTTGGTGGTGCCGGTGGTCTTTGTGCAGATGGAGCGCTTCAGCAGCTTCGCGCTGCGCATCTGGTACTACTTCAGCCCGCCCGCCGAGGACGAAGATCTGCAGACCCGCCCGATGAATCCAGAGGCCAATGTTTCTGGAGATGGCTCTGAGGGAGCAGCCAAGTAGCAACACATCCGGCGGGCTCGACCGCCGCCGGGCAGCACCAGTGACAGGAAGGAGGGTGCGTGGAGTCACCGCAGTACATCGGCTCGGTGCTGGCGTTGGATGTGGGCACCAAGACCATTGGACTGGCCGGCACCGACCCCATGCGCATGATGGCCCTCCCCCTGCACACGCTGGCCCGCCAGTCGGTCGTGAAGGACGCCGACGCCCTGGCCCTGTTGTGCAAGCAGCGGCGCGTCAGCCAGCTTGTGGTGGGGCTGCCGCTGGAGCTGGATGGCAGCGAAGGCCGCTCGGCGCGGCTGGCCCGGCAGGTGGGAGAGGCGCTGGCCCAGCGCACCGGTCTGCCAATGGCCTATGTGGACGAGCGTTTTTCCACAGTGGAAGCGAAGAACCGCCTGCGAGAGGCCGGCCTGAACGAACGGCAGCAACGCGGTGTGGTGGATGCCGCCGCCGCCGCTGTGATTCTGGAAGACTGGATGGCGGCCGAGGCTGCCGCTTCCTCCAAACAAAGCCCAAAGCCGCCATCGTAAGCGCAGCAGTCCTGGTGACAATGTTGCTCCCTGGCGACGGTGATTTTCCGATGGGAGCGACAAGATTTGTTGCTTCTGCTTGCCTCCCCTTCCACCTTCGCTGCGGAATGTGGTAAGACCGCCACGATGCACCTTCACGCCCATACCCCTTCTGCGCCGCGCTCCTTGCGGGTGGCGGTGGTCACAGTCTCCACGTCGCGCAGCAGCAGCTCGGATCGCTCGGGCCCGCTGTTGGCTCAGCTACTGCAGGGCCAGGGGCACGAGGCGGTGGAACCCACGATCGTGCCCGATGATCCCCAGGAAATTGGGGCCGTGCTCGATCGCCTGCTGGCGGAGCCCTCGGTAGAGGCGGTGCTGCTCACCGGCGGGACCGGCATCTCTGCCCGGGACTGCACCCCGTCGGTGTTGCGCCAGCGCCTGGACCGGGAAATCCCCGGTTTTGGAGAGCTTTTCCGACTGCTTTCCTTCCAGCAGGTGGGTGCAGCCGCCATGCTCTCCGATGCGGTGGGCGGGGTGGCGCGCGGCAAGCCGGTTTTTGCACTTCCGGGCTCCACCAAAGCCTGCGAGCTGGGGATGGAGAAGCTGATCCTTCCCGAGCTGGCCCATATGGTCGCCGAGCTGGGCAAAGAAACGCCGCTCCCGTGCCTGAAGTCGGTGCCTGCGCCTCCGGCTTTGCCGGCGCCCACCTCCGCGCCGGAAGTGGAGCCTCCTCCCCAGGGAATCTCCGTGCGCCCCCTGCCCAGCAGCGGCGAGCGCAAGCCAGAGCTCGATCTGCCCACCGGCTGGCGGGCGGCCCTGCGCACCTTGGGCGCCACCCTCACCCCCGACCAGAGCCCCGAGCTACCGGAGAGTATGCAGCGCATGGCAGCCGCCTGTGACGTGCTGAACTCCGCAGGCGAGCGTGGGCGCGTCACGCTGCCCAATGGCCGGGAATACACCGCCTTCGGCTTCCCCGATCTGGTACGCAACAGCTCCAAAGTCCTGCTGCTCCGCGACGCCTGGCCCCAGCCCGAGGTGGTGGCACTGCACCGCTGGCCCCGGCGCGTCGGCATCTGCGCAGAGGATACCGACAGCATTCTCCCGCCTTCCACCTCGGATGTTTCGCAGCAGAGCATCGAGCGCACCGGGCGCCCCTACATGGGACCGGGGAGCCTGTTCGCCGTGGAAAGCACCTCGATCTACCTGGTGGATCGCAAAAAAGTGGCGCAGTGGGACGGCCGGCGGAACGGCTCCTGGGACCCCCTGAACTCCATGATGGGTACGCTGATCCTGTACTGGAGCCAGAAGTAGCCTTCGGGAGCCTCAGGCCGGAAAGAAGCGCGCGCGGAGCGTGCCACGCAGCACCCCCAGCCCGTAGATCACCGCCTTTTGAGCGGAGATCGACGAGCTCTCCGGGCCGTAGTGCGTCGGGATGGGCAGCTCTCCGATCGACAGCCCCCGCCCGAGCGCATCGATCAGGAGCTGGTTGTCGAAGAGAAAGTCGTCCGGGTAGCTCTCCCAGGGCAGCTTCTGGAGCGCCTCCACCCGGTAGGCGCGGAAGCCGCAGTGGTACTCGGAGAGCCGGGCCCGCAGCAGCCGGTTCTGGAAGTGGCTGAGCGCCCGGTTCGACCAGTATTTGTATTCTGGCATACCACCCATCCGGGGATCTCCGCCCAAAAAGCGGGAACCCATCGCGATGTCGTGGTGGTCCAGCATCGCAAAAAGCGCGGGCACCTGCTCGGGCGGGTACTGCAAGTCCGGGTGCAGCATGAGGATCTGCTCCGCCCCCTGCTCGATGGCCCAGCGGTAGCAGCTCTTCTGGTTGGCCCCGTAGCCTCCGTTCTTTGGATGCACCCGAACCGATAGACCGAGCGTGCGTGCGACGGCCACGGTCTCGTCGCTGCTCGCGTCATCCACCAGCAGCACTTGGGCAATATCCGGCAGTCGTCGGAGGCTTTCTTCGAGTGTGCGCGCCGCATTGTAGGCGGGAAGTACCACCACCCGACGCCCACTGCTGCTGCCGCCCGTCCACATCTTGATGGGATAACCCGTAGCGCTGCGACGTGGCTCACCTTCCCGGCCGCAGTCCACGGGATAAGAGGACCGCCATGGATCCCTATACCTACCTGGAACCCGCCGCCTCCCGTGTTCGTGACCCCCGCTCTGGCCGCTCCATTTGGCTGGCCGGAATGGTGCAGGATGCACGGATCGACGGAGACGTCCTTCGCTTCTCCCTGGTCTGCGCCAAAGAACACAGTCCCGACGACCGGCAGCGCATGCGGGAAGCCCTGCTGCGCAACCTGGTGGAGCGCGGCTGGGAGCAGGAAGTGAGCTGCACCCTGAAGGTGGAGGGCCTCACCGCCGCCCCGGCCACGCCCGCCGCCCCGCCGCCCCCCAAAGACCCCGTCCGCGGCATGAGCGGGCCGGGAATGCAGCCACACGGCGGCCCCATCACCAAGGTGCTTCCCGACGGCGTGAAGCATATTGTCGCCATTTTTTCTGGAAAAGGCGGCGTCGGCAAGAGTACCATCGCCACCAACATCGCCGTGGCCCTGGCGCGTGGGGGCTTCTCTGTGGGCCTGTTGGACGCCGACATCTACGGCCCCTCCCTGCCGCTGATGATGCACGTCACCGGCAAACCCGTCGCCAATTCCGAGAAGAAGATCCTGCCTCTTCCCGCACATGGCGTGCGCTGCATGTCCATCGGCTTCCTGGTGGACGAAAAGGAGCCGGTGATCTGGCGTGGCCCCATGGTGATGGGCGTGCTGAACCAGTTCTTCAAAGAAGTGGATTGGCGGGGGAACGGACTATCTTATCATCGACCTTCCCCCCGGAACCGGTGACGCCCAGCTTACGATGATCCAGGCCGTGCCGGTGTCTGGAGGCGTGATCGTGACCACACCACAGCCCGTGGCCCTGCTGGATGCCGTGCGTGGCATCGAGATGTTCAAGAAGTTGGATGTTCCCATCCTGGGCATCGTCGAGAACATGTCCTATTTTGAGCTTCCCGGCGGACAACGTGCACATCCCTTTGGCGAAGGCGGCGGGCCCAAAATGGCGGAGGAATACGGCGTCCCCCTGCTGGCCCAGGTGCCGCTGCGCGAAAAAATCCGGGAAGGAGGTGACAAAGGTCGGCCTGCCGTGCTGGATGGAGAAACCGTGTTCACCGAAATCGCCGCCAAGATAGCCATGGCGCTACCGGTATAGAATGGGCGATCTACCCGAGAGACCACGACGCCGTGCACTGTTGGATCGCTACGGCCGCCTGCACAGCTACCTGCGAATCTCGGTCACTGATCGCTGCAACTACCGCTGCACCTACTGCATGCCCGCCGAGGGCATGAGCTGGCTGCCCAAAAAGGAGATGCTCCACTATGAAGAGATCGCCCGGATCGTGGCGATTTTTGCAGGAATGGGCATCCGGCGCGTGCGCCTGACCGGCGGCGAGCCCACCGTGCGCCGAGACATTCTAGCTCTCGTACGGGCACTGGGAAAAATTCCCGGTATCGAAGATCTGGCGATGACGACGAACGGGCACCTCGTCGCGCCGCTGGCCCCCGCGCTGAAGGAGGCCGGACTTCGGCGGGTCAACATCTCGTTGGACACCTTGAACCCCGAGAAATTTGGGAGCATCACCCGGGGAGGCAAGCTGGAGCCGGTGCTGGAAGCCATCGAAGCCTGCCGGAGCGCGGGCTTGGGGCCCGTCAAGCTGAATATGGTGGTGATCGGCGGAGAAAACGAGAGCGAGCTGCTGCCCATGGCCCGCTACACCCTGGAGCGCGCCGAGGACACCGTCCTGCGCTTCATCGAGTACATGCCCTTTGCCGATCGCTGGCACCGCACCGTCAGCGCTGAAGAAATCCGGCAGGAGCTATCAAAAGAATTTGCGCTGGAGCCGGACGGCTACACCGGCCCGGGCGGCGGCCCCGCCAAGTACTGGCTGGCCCGCCACCCCAGCCGCACAGTACCGCTGCGAATCGGCTTTATTGCGCCCCTGACCGAGCACTTCTGCGCATCCTGCAACCGGCTGCGGCTGCTGGCCGACGGCAGCCTGCGCACCTGCCTCGCGCACGAAAACACACCCAACCTGCGGGATCTGCTGCGATCGGGCGCCGACGATGCCGAGATCGAAGCAGTCCTGCGCACGATCGTGCTGGGCAAACCCGCCGGACACGAATCCCAGACCGAAGGCGGCCAGAACTTCGAAGGCATCATGACGGCCATCGGCGGATAGCCGCCCTTCCCACTGAATGAAGCCTCATTCATCCGTGGGCCTCCCCAATACCGCTCAATCAAACAGGGCTAACAGCTCGTCCCGCGTGAGCGAGCGGGCCAGCGCGTCGTCGTCCAGTGCTGCCTTCACCAGATCGCGCTTGCGGCTCTGGAGCTCCAGAATGCGCTCCTCCACCGTGTCCTCGGCGATCAGCTTGCAAGAAAAGACGGGGCGGAGCTGCCCGATTCGGTGCGCACGGTCGGTGGCCTGATCCTCGGCGGCGGGGTTCCACCAGGGGTCCAGGTGGAACACATAGTCCGCCCGGGTCAGGTTCAGGCCGGTGCCGCCCGCTTTCAGGGACAGAAGAAAGACCGGAGGGCCATCCTCTGCCGAAAACTGCGCCACCACGGCGGCACGATCGCGGGTGGAGCCATCCAGGCGGCAGTAGCGGATGCCCCGCTCCTTCAAGAGCGGCTCCACCTGGTCCAGCAGGCTGGTCCACTGGGAAAAGACCAGAGCCGCGTGCCCCTCCGCCAGCACTTCTTCCAGCGTCTCCAACAAAAGCTCAAGCTTGGATGAACCCTTCTCCCAGCTCTTCGACACCAGCGCCGCCGAGCAGGCGGCCTGCCGCATCCGCAGCAGCAGCTCCAGCACATGCAGCATCCGGCCGCCCTCCAGCAACTTCTGTACATCGGCTTTTCCGATATTTCGGACCGACTCATAGAAATTCCGCTCATCTTCACTGAGCGTGCAGCGCAGCACCAGCTCCGTGCGCTCCGGCAATTCCTTGGCCACATCCTTCTTCATGCGGCGAAGAAGAAAGGGCCGGATGCGCTTGCGCAGCGCCTGCTGTGCCGCACGGTTGCCGAACTGGATGGGGTCCTCAAAACGCTGCCGGAAGGAGGATCGGCTGCCCAAAAGCCCCGGGTTGATGAAGTGGAAGGCGCTCCACAGCTCCTCCAGGCGATTTTCTACGGGCGTGCCAGTGAGCGCGAGGCGCTGCTCGGCGGCCAGCGCATAGGCCGCCTGCGCCACCTGCGCGTCCGGGTTCTTGATAGCCTGGGCCTCGTCCAAAACCAGGGTGGTCCACGGTACTTTTTGCAGCAGCTCCTGATCCAGACGCAGCAGCGCATAGGAGGTGACCGTAAGCCATGCCCCAGGATCGAGCTCCCGTTTTACCCCGTGGTACACACAGATGCGCTTCCCGGGTAGAAAACGCCGGGCCTCGATCTCCCAGTTCCGCAGCACCGAGGTTGGGGCCACCACCAGGTTCCGGCCGCCCGCCGCAGCAAGGCCCACCAGCGTTTGCAGGGTCTTGCCCAGACCCATATCGTCCGCCAACAAGCCACCCATTTTGATACTGCGCAGCCACACCAGCCAGTCCACCCCGCGCTGTTGGTAGGGGCGCAGCGCCGCCTCCACCCCCTCGGGCAGCGTCGCAGAGGGAATGGCCTCAAAATCACCGGCCAAGGCCCGAAGTCGGCCCAGCTCCACCGGTGGCTGCTGTTGCAGGGACTCCAGCGTAGACAGCAGCATCAACCCCGCAGACTGCGGGATCGAGCCCTTGCTGTCGCGTGCGGAGAGCAGCTCTTGCAGCACATGGATGTGCTGCTCCAGCCAGGCCTTGGGCACAGGCCGCCAGCCGCCGCCCGCCACCGGCATGTAGGCACTGCGCTCCTGCCAGGCTTTCAGCAGCGCATCCTCCGAAACGCCGCCCGCCTCCACCTCTACCTTCCAGCCTCCCCGCCCATCCTCCGACAGCCGAAGCGAGGGCGTCACCTCCTCGCGCACCTTGCGGAAGCCCGGTAATTTCCGGCTGATCTCCTCTTTGATCGGTCCGGAGAGGCTATCGATCAGGGCCAGCGCCCGCTCGCCCTCCCGCTCCACCCTCAAATTCAGCGCCAGCCCCGGAGCATAGCGCTCCAACTGATCCTTCAGGCGACGCTCCTCCGAAATATTCCTTTCTGCAAGGTCCTTTCCAAGACTCCGAAGAGAATCACGCTCCAGACGTGCCACCGGCGGATCGCCGTAGACCAGACGTGCGGTGATCGCCACCCGCCCGCTGTCGCTCTCCACCTCAAAGTCCAGACGCGGCGGTACCACCCGCAGCTCGGGCAGGCGTGCGGTCACCACCTCCACCTTCAGGCGCTTGCGCAGCTCTGGCAAGGTCTCCGCCACCAACCGGTAGGTTTCCGTTTCCGCAAAGGTGATACCGGTCATCAGGCGGCTTTTGAAGCTCTCTTCGAAGTCGGCCTGCCCGATCATCCGCAGCACCGTGCCCTGCCGAAGGATGCCGCAGGAGAAGACCTCGTCGATGCCCGGCGCCCGCACCATGCGCACCTTGAAGCCGCCCTTGTCATCCTCCACCCGGATCATCGGCATCAGCGGCTTGGGGTCCACCGTCACCGGCCCCTGCTGATCGCGGGTGCCTTGCAGCACCGGTCCCCGCAGCTCCAGCGGGCGGTTGGCCAACAGCGGCAGCACCAGCGGCGCCAGGTTGCGGGGGATGGACTTGCCCCACCAGCCGGCCATCAGGCGGTTCAGCTCCTGGTCCTCGGGGCTGCGCACCGCCGCAGGCGGAACCACCCGATCCAGCAGCAATTGTCCCTCTTGACGCGTCAAGCTGTAGCGCGTACGCACATCGGCGGTGGTGGGAGGCGGCGGAAGATCGAGACCCCGCGCCTGCAGTGCTGCCGCCGCATGGACGCATGCCTCCTGCTCACAGGAGCAGGCCCAGTCTTTCTCGCGCGGCCATACCAGCACCTCAAAGCGGGCCGACGCACCGGGCTGCTGCACCACCCAGGCCTCCTCTTCGGGACTGCGGCGGACGGGGCGCACCAGGCCCTGCTGCACCCAGGTTCCCGCACGCTCCCAGGATGCCGCCGCGAGGCGACGTTTCAGCTTTTCTTCCATCGCTGTCTCCGCCCCCAATGCCGGGCTTCCGGCGACGGGGCATCGGGGCTAACCCGTGCCCTTGTCTCAAGCCGCCTGCACCAGCTATATTGAGGCCTGCGCCTCTGCGCCTGACCGCAGCGACCCGAGGGAATGCCGATGGCCACCTTCAACTACGAGTACAAAACCTCCGGCGGCGAAACCCGCACCGGCAAGCTCGACGCTCCCGATCCCCAGGCCGCCCGCGCACGCCTGCGCGAGCAGCGCATCAACCCGACGACATTGACGGAATCCAAAGGATTCTCGCTTAATATCCCCATGCCCGCCTTCCTGAAGCCGAAGGTGAGCACGCGCGATCTGGTCATCTTCACCCGCCAATTTGCGACCATGATCGACTCCGGCCTGCCGCTGGTGCAATGTCTGGATATTCAGTCGAAGCAGGCCGAAAATCCCACTATGCGGTCGCAGTTGACGGTGGTGAAAGAGAAGGTGGAGAGCGGATCCACCTTTGGCGAGTCCCTTAAGGGCTTCCCGGACACCTTTGATGATCTGTACGTCAACCTCGTCGCCGCGGGCGAGGTGGGCGGTATGCTCGACACGATCATGAACCGTCTGGCCGCCTACCTGGAGAAAAACCAGAAGCTGGTGGGTCAGGTCAAGAGCGCCATGAGCTACCCCATCGTGGTCATGGTGGTGGCCAGTATCGTTATCTCGCTGCTGCTGCTGAAGGTTGTGCCCCAGTTTGAAAGCATGTTTGCCGACATGGGCGCCGCACTTCCCGCGCCGACGCTTTTTGTGTTGGCATGCTCGAAGTTCCTCCAGAACTACGTGGTTCTGCTGATCGGTATGATCGTGGCCTTCATCTACGGGATTCAGTACACCTACAAGACGACTGCCGGAAAGCTGGCCTTGGACAAGCTGATGTTGGCGGCGCCCGTCTTCGGTGATCTGCTGAAGAAGGTGGCCGTGGCGCGCTTCTGCCGCACCCTCGGCACCATGATCTCCTCCGGCGTGCCCATTCTGGAGGCCCTGGCGATCTGCTCGCGCACCGCAGGCAACAAGGTGATCGAGAACGCCATCACCAAGGCCTCGGTCAGCATCTCCGAAGGTCGCACCATCGCCGATCCGCTGATGGAGTCCAAGGTCTTCCCCCAGATGGTCTGCCAGATGATCTCCATCGGCGAGGCCACCGGCGCATTGGACACCATGCTTGGAAAAATCGCTGACTTCTACGAAGAAGAAACCGATCAGGCGGTCGAGGGGCTCACCTCGATGATGGAGCCGATGATCATGGCCTTCCTGGGCGTGGTGGTCGGCGGGCTGGTGATCGCAATGTACATGCCGATCTTCGAGATGGCCGCCCACGTCGGTTGATGGAGACGGCCCGCCTTTCGGCGCTCCAGCAGTACTCTGGCTATCGCCTGCTCGTAGGGCTGGGCGTGCTGGCCATGACCACCGCCTATTCCGGCCTGGGCGGGGTTTCGGTCGGGCAGCTCCTCCCCTATTTTGAGATCTCCCTCGCGGCGCTGCTGATCTTCCTGCTCACGCAGGTCTGGTACAACCGGCGCCCGGCGCGGGCACTGGACCTGTACGGGCAGGTGGCCTTGGACGTGCTCGGGGTGAGCATGCTGGTCTACCTGAGCGGCAGTGGCTCGTCGCTGGTGGCCTTTCTCTACTTTCCGGTCATTGCCGCGTCTCCCTTCCTGATCCCCGGTGCAGCGGCGCTGTGGACCGGCCTGATGGCCTCGATCGGCTACTCGCTGGCGGTCTGGGCGCTGGGGCCCACCAACCTGCTGCTGCTGGTCTACGAGCTGGTGCTGCGGCTGCTGGCCTTCTTCCTCGTCGCCATGATCATGGACTCCTATGTGCGGCGCTACCGTCGCCTGGAGGTCGAGCACGCCACGGTACTGGATCAGGTTCGCGCCGGGGTACTTTCCACCGACGCCCAAGACCGGGTTCGAGACATGAACCCCGCCGCCAAGCAGATGATGGGCGGCGTACTCGGCATGACGCTGCGGGAGCTGTTCCCGCGCCGCAGCGACAACACCACCTGGGAGGAACAACGGGGGATCAAGGTCTACGTCTGCAGCCAGGCGCCGCTGCCCCAAGGCGGCTGGGTGGTGGTCATGGACGACGTGACCGAGCTGTATCGGGCACGCGAAAAATCTTTGAGGCAAGAGCGTTTTGCGGCCGTGGGGCGACTGGCCGCATCGGTGGCGCACGAGATCCGCAACCCTTTGGCCAGCATGTCCGGCTACCTGCAGATGCTGGCCGAGGATGCGGACAACCGACTGGCGCTGCTGGCGCTGGAGGACGCCCGTCGCCTGAATAGATTGGTCGAGGACTTTTTGCAGACGGCACGTGCGCCGGTGTTACGACGCAGCCTACAGGATCTGGCCGAGCTGGCCGAGGATGTGGTCGGCGCCTTCCGCCTGGATCCGCGCTCGGCGGGGACCCAGGTGGAGCTGATCACCCAGCCCTCTCCGGTCAAAATTGACCCGGACCGCATCCGGCAGGTGCTGGTGAACCTGTTGAGCAACGCGGCGCAGGCCATGCCCAGCGGGGGGACGGTACAGCTCCAGGTGCAGCCGAGTATCGCGGTGGAGGGCATTCCCGAGGGGGTGGACATCTGGGTGCGCGACGAGGGCATGGGCGTTGCTCGCGAGGATCTACGCCGTATCTTCGACCCCTTCTACACCACACGCGCGGGCGGCACCGGCCTGGGTCTGGCGGTGGTGGAGCAGATCCTGAGCGGCCACGGCGGCCATGTCACCGCCTCCCGCCGCCCTGAGCGGGGAATGGAGTTTCACCTGTGGCTACCCATCGAGGCACCCGATATGCCCAGTGAGCTGCCTGTGGAGCTTCTGAATGGCCGGTGAGCGCCTGCTGGTGATCGACGATGTGGCCTCCCTGCGGGAATTCCTCGGGATCTTCTTCCGGCGTGAAGGCTACGAGGTGAAGACGGCCGCCTCCGGCGAGGAGGGGCTGGGGATTTTTGAGCGCTGGCGGCCCGACCTGGTGATCACGGACTTGCAGATGCCGGGGATCAACGGGCTGGAATTGCTTCGGAAGGTGAAGGAGTGGTCGGCCAAAGATGGCGTGGACGTGCCAGTGCTGCTGATCACTGCCCACTCCTCGGTCTCGACAGCGGTGGACGCGATGCGGGAGGGGGCCTTCGACTACATCCCCAAGCCCTTCCTCAACGAAGAGCTGCGGGCCACCGTGAGCAAAGCCCTCGCAATGCGAAGGTTGGTAGCGGACAATGCCCGAATGCGCGCAGAGCTGGGCGAGCGCTATCAGCTCGGGCAGCTCGTCGGCGCGTCGCCCGCGATGCAGCAGGTCTATGCCCTGGTCCGCCGTGTGATGGGCACCCGCATCAATTGTCTGATCATCGGGGAGAGTGGCACCGGCAAGGAGCTGGTGGCGCGGGCGGTCCACTATGGCTCCGAGCGCGCGGCCGGCCCCTTCATTGCGGTGAATTGCGGTGCAATCCCCGAAAATCTATTTGAGAGCGAACTTTTCGGCTATCGGAAGGGTGCTTTCACCGGGGCCGCCCGGGACAAGCAGGGCATGTTTGCCGCTGCCCACAACGGTACGCTCTTCCTGGATGAAATCGGGGAGATGCCGCTATCGATGCAGGTGAAGGTGCTGCGCGCCTTGGCAGAGCGCAAGATTGCGGTGGTCGGCGACACGGCCGAGACACCGGTAGACGTGCGCGTGGTGGCCGCCACCAACCGCAACCTGGAGCAGGAGGTGAAAGAGGGGAGGTTCCGAGAGGATCTCTACTGGCGCCTGAACGTGGTGCAGATCGATCTTCCTCCGCTTCGGGACCGCCGCGAGGACATTCCCGCGCTGGCGATGCATGTGCTGGAGCGCATCTCCAAGGAGTACGGGAAGCAGGTGCACGGCTTTACGCCCGAGTCGATGGCGCTGCTCAAACACTACCCGTTCCCCGGCAATGTGCGGGAGCTGCAGAACATCGTGGAGCGGGCGGTGGCCCTGGAAAGTGGACCGCTGGTCACCCCCAGCTCGCTGCCTGAGCGGGTGCAGGGCGAGGTGTCGGCAGCGGCCCAGGCCGAGGTGGAGGAGGAATTCAAGGTGGAAGGCATCGATCTGGAGGCGCGCCTGCGATCCGTGGAGCGGCGCTACCTGGAGCAGGCCCTGACGGCAACCGACGGGAACAAGACCCAGGCCGCCAAATTGCTGGGGATCACCTTCCGCTCTCTGCGCTATCGCCTGAAAGCCTTCGATATGGATGGCGGGGAGTAAGATTCCCGCCCCTGCGGCGTTTTGAACCATGCGAATGCGCCTCTGGCCACTGCTTCTCTGCGCATGCGGCCTTCCGGCCGCCGCTCCGCCCGTGGATACGCCGCCGCCTGCATCGGTGCCCGACCCGTCGCCTGCCGCGCCTTCCTGGCCATCCAGCAGCGCCGGCCTACAAGTCCTTCCCGATACCGCACCTCAAACCAAAATTCTTCTCGATCCGGGCCACGGTGCCCCCCAAAATGCGGGCAACACCGGTGTCCGCTGCGAGCCGGAGCAAGCCGTGATGTTGCGGCTGGCAGAGCGGCTGGAGGCCCCCCTGAAGGAGCGGCAGCTCAACCTTCGGTTGAGTCGCCAAGACCATACCGTCACCTACGACAGCCGCCTGCGACAAAGTGCCTCCTTTGACGCAATGATCTCCCTGCACTCCGACTCCCGCGCGGGCACTGCCTGGGTGCCCGGTCCTCAGGGCTGCTGGCAGACCCTCGGCGCCGCCGGAATGGCCATCCTCTACGCCGATGAGGGCGAGCCCGATCTGGTGGAAGCCCGCCTCTCCCTGGCCCGGGCCATCGCCCTGCGCATGGCCTCGGTCGGCTTTCGGATGTACGCGGGAACTGACTACAGCGGCTTGTACGACCCGGATCAGGTGGCCGGTGTCTTCGTGGATCGGCACCTTCCTGCTCAGCGCATCCGCCTGCTGCGACGCCCCAAGGTCCCGTCGATCATCATCGAAACCCACGACAGCCATGACATCGAGGAGGCAGAGCGATGGGAAGAGGATGCCACCGTCCAGGCTTTTGCCGGAGCGCTCACGGCCGGTATCGCCGACTGGAAGCACCCTACTCCCCAAAAATGAAACACCGCCCGAAGGCGGTGCCCCATCTTCCTGCGCCGCTCAGCGGGCGGGAATGTACCCCTCAGAGCAGGGTGCGTTCGGCTCGTCCATGTGGGCTTCGCAGTAGGCGTTGATCTCGCCCGCGCAGAAGGCCTCTTCCAGACCGGCGTTTCCGACATCCTCACCCATCCCATCTTCCATCTGGATGGTGCACTCGCTCTTGCGGAAGGCGGCGCCATCCGGCTCGCAGGGACCGTCCATGACTGCCACGCCGAAGTTCAGCACGCCATCATCGATGGGAAGCATGAAGGTCTGCAGCAGCACGGTAAAGGAGATGCCCGCCCGGTTGACGGTGTCCAGCTCGCAGGTCTCGTAGGTGGCGCGACCGGAAGGATAGTAGTCCCGGTTACACTCCTGGAAGTCGATGAAGTGCTCTTCGCCGAGCGGATCGGTGTAGGGCAGCTCAAAGGTGCCGATATCCACGCCGGGAGACCCGGTGTAGTAGGCCGAGAGCCCGGCGAACATGTCCAAATCCCCGTCGTCGGTCAGACGATCTTCGTAGAGGAATTCGTTGTTGTCCAGCTCGATGCCCTGGTTCCAGTACACCATCTCCGGGTCCATGATCAAACAGACCTTTCCGCCGGTACCCTTGAACTGGAAAGTGGCGCCACCCACCTCGGCGTAGGTATCGGGCTGGCCAAGCTGACCGAAGAGCAACCCTTCCAGGCCGTTAAAGACCCAGCTATTGCTCTGCACATCGTCCATGGGGATGGGATCCAGCTCACCCAGGTTCACCACGCCGGGAACGTTGGTGTCCTGCACAAAGAATTCCAAACCGTCGCGATCGCAGCCCGTGAGGAGCAAGGCAAGAATGGACATCACTGCTCCGAAATGATGGGGATATCGAGATTGAGGGTGATCTCGGTGCTCGGGTCATCCCCGACGATGACCCCGCTGGTGACCCAGTCATCCACGTCGATGTACTGCGTGGGCCGGTTCAGGATGTCGGTATACGCGCCACCCTCGTCATACTGTTGATCGTACTTGTACTCGGTGCGGCCACCGGAGGGGCTGCACGTGGAGAAGGTGCCGTTCAAGTCCAGCTTGTCAGCAGTGACCTGGGGGGCATCCATGAAGCCCCAGATCGCCATCCCCGGCACGAAGGTCGTGTGGAAGAGCTCGAACTCAGCCACATAGTTGTCGCCTTCTTCCTTGAAGTCGGACGGCCCGATAAAGGCCATGTTGTCCGAGGCGACTTCGTAGTAGTAGTCCAGGCACTGCTGTTCGAAGACCACATCCGAGGTCAGCACATTCCCCTGGTTGTCCTTGATGGGGTTCTGCAGCACGTTGGAGAAGTAGTCCATCATATCCGCATAGTCCGCAAAACGACCGGTGGTCACCTTGCAGGCCAGGTACTTGTAGCAGGCGAAGTCAAAGCGCCCCACCCCGGTCCCACCATAGGGGAAGGTGTCGCCTTCCTCGCCGTCAATCACCGGCCCCTGGTAGGGGATGGGATAGGGACGGGAGTTTTCGTCGATCGCCGAGTAGGCACCGATGTAGACCGGGCCCAGCAACCGCGTATCTTCCAGCGGAACTGTTGACAGGTCCAGAGGATCGGTGTTGGCTTTGACATTACGGGTCGCAGCCGCCCGGGGCACCACCAGCTTGCCCTTGATCTCGGTCTCCCGGATCTCTTCGTCGTAGCCGCAGCCGCCCAACAGGGAAGCAGTGAGAATAAAAAGCATCGGCATCCCCTTAGAACTCGTACTTCAGGCCGAGAGTACCGTTGATCGGGTACTGGCGACCGTAGACGACGTAGCGGTTCTCGTAGCTGATGTAGGCGTCGTAGACACCGTAGGGCAGTGTGGCGTTGGTGATGTTCTCCACCTGACCGTAGGCCTGGAGTTTCCCTTTCTTGACAGGAATATCCTGGGTCAACTGAACGCCGATGTCGTAGATGGCCTCGTTGCGGCCGTAGGTACCCAGCGGCTCGCGCAGCATGCCGTAGCCGTCGCCCGAAAGGTCATAGACCGCGCCACCGGGGGCGTAGTAGTAGCGCGACAGCGGCGATCCGCTGAAGAACTGGCCTTGTACACCGATTCGGGTGGTCCAGGGGTCGTTGGGAATATCCCAGGCGGCGGCCAGCTTGACCTGGTGGCGCACGTCGGTGTCCAGGTTGCCGTACATCACGTCGATCTGCGACGGGTTGGACAGACCATAGCCCAAGCTGTCCTGCACCGTGCCCTTGGACACGACGTAGGAGTAGGTGAGCTGAGCCAGCCAGCGCTCGGCGAAGTTGCGGATCAACTGGACGTCGGTCTGGTAGTAGTCACGACGAGAAACCAGCGGGGTACGCAGGCGGTACAGGGCTTCCAGCTGGCCGTTCTTCTGGCCGATGTACTGGTAGCCATCCTCGTCGTAGATCAGGTTGGTCTCGTCGAAGGCGTAGACCCCGCGGGTGAACTTCGCGGTGAAGTTCACACCTACGGCGGTATCCGGCACCACCTCGCGCTGGGCACCCAGCACGAAAGCGTCTTCCCGAGGTGCCAACAGGTTTCCGCCCAGATCGTAGGCATCGCGGCCATCGAAGCGGGTGTAGACGTTGGAGAAGTTGGAGGTGTTCCCGCCGCCGTAGGGCTCGCCCAACAGGATCTTGTAGCCCAGACCCGACTCACCCAGGTAGCGGGTGATGCCCAGACGACCGATGTCGGTGAAGCGCCCGTAGCCACCGAAGAACTTGGTCTTCTGGTCGGCGAAGGGATCCCAGGAAATGGAAACACGCGGCCCGAACACCGTCTCCTTCAGGATGGACGCGCCCACATCATTGCGGATGTCGGTGGAATCCAACCGCAACCCGCCGAAGATGGTCAGGTTTTCGATGGGCTTGTAGGAGTCCGCTGCAAAGGCCACCCAGTGTGCACCGGTCGCCGAGTAGACGTAGGGACCTGTGGTCTCGTACCAGTAGCCGCTTGCCAAGCTGTCCGGATCGTAGGGCACCAGGTAGGTGTCGATATACAGGGCGTTGCCGGCGTAGCCCTGGACGTTGGTCCACCAGGTGCTGTTGTTCTCGGCGCCCACCTTGATGTCGTGCTTCCCGAGCAGATCCAACTGGAGGAAGTTGGCTTTTACCTTGAAGGTCGCATTCCAGCGGTCGTCGATGTAGTAGGTGCCGGAGTTACGGGCCGAATAGGCACCGCCCACACCCGCGCGACCCGGCGTTTCAAAGTCGACGAAGTTCTCGGGCTGACGCTCGCCGCAGGGGTTGTAGCCCAGCTTCTCGTCGTGGGTGCAGGGCACCCCCGAGACGTCGATGTAGGACTTCTGGATCGATGCGATGGCTTCGGTGGTGATCCGGTTGCTGGGGAAGAAGTTCCACTTCACGTTGGTGAAGAAGCCGCCTTGAGCCTGGCGTTCTTCCGCATCGGGCAACACGTACCGGGACTGGTTGATGTTGTCGATGGTGGTGGGGTTCGCCCCGAAGACCACGGAGACGCGGTGGGCCGAGGTGGGCTGGGCGGTGATCTTCGAGTAGAAGTAGTGACCGTCGAAGTCGCGCGGGTTGCGCACACCCGCGCCCGTGAACAGGCTACGGTTGTAGTTATAGGACCCGTAAAACCAGACGCGATCTTTTACGATCGGCCCGGAGACTTCCAGGGCTACTTCCGCCGCCTGGAACTGCCGGTCAAAGCCGGTGGGGGAGAGCTGGGTGCCATCCGCCGCATAGACTGCGTCGTACTGCGGCGACCAGTTGCCGTTCGAATAGTAGCCTGCGGTGGACACTTTCAGGGTGTTGCCGCCGGACTCGGTGGAGAGCTGGATGATCGCGCCCAGCGCGTTGTATTCAGGATCGAAGCCGGTGGTGGTGACCTGCACCTCGTCCAAGGCGTCGAAGTTGAAGTTCAACGAGAAGGTGCCGGTCACCGGATCGGTGATGTTCACACCGTCCAGCACGATGCTGTTCTCGTTGTAGGAGGCGCCCATGGAGTTGGGGTTGCCGCTGCCGTTGTCGACCACACCCGGCGTGCTTCCCACCACTTCCTGGTAGGAGCGCCCGGCGGGAATACGGGAGAGGAAGTCCTGGTTGAAGGTCTGCCCGGTGTTCGCGCTCTCGGTGTCCACCACCGGGCGCTCGGAAACCACCAGCACGTCCGCGCCACCGTACTTCAGCTCCATCGTCACTTCGACGGTGCGGCCGATACCCACGGGAATCCCGCGCTTGGTGACGGTGGAAAAGCCTTCCTTGGCGGCCGAAAGGTCGTAGCCGCCAGGTGGAAGGTCGGAGAAAATGAAGCGGCCTTCGTCATCCGCCTTCTGCTGCTGCGCCCCACCGATCAAGGCCGGGGAGGTGAGTGTGACCACGGCGCCCGGGATCTCGACCCCGCCGTCGTCCAGCACCATACCCTTGATGATACCGGTCGACGCTGCTTGCGCCGAACCGCCAAACATCAAGAATCCAGCCAGAACGGCCAGGAATCGGGGAAGCTGCCACCTGAGGATCTTCATACGACCTGCCTCATAGACGCCAAGCTCCCGTCGGAGCGACGGGTAGCCGTCAAGGCATAGTAGAAGCGCAGCCGAAAGTCAACGGGATTCCGGCGACGGGCGTCAATTCGGTAGCTCTTTCGTATCCACAGCGGCCCCTCAGGAGGGCGGGTGGCGTCTTGAGGCCGGGTCACGGTGGTGCGCGCCGCCATCCCCCCTCCACCTCCACCCTCCTCCCCACAATTCGGCCCCCCCCGTTGGCGGCCGCCCCGACTTGAGGTATAAGGCGTGGTCGGAGCTTTCCTATGACTCTCCTCAGTCTGCTTCTTGTTGGATGTGTTCCCAATGACGCCGAAGTGAAGGCCAGCTACGCCTTCTACATGGCGAACGAAACGTCCGATTCGCTCGCGGGTCTTCGCGCGCGCAACCAGTTCGAGAAGCAGACGGATCTGGTGCCGGTGGACTGCCGGGAGCTGGCAGAGGAAACCCTGCGCCTGCCCGATGCCGATACCGCCTGCGCCGGCGAGGAGCCCGTTTGGTTTCCCTGGATCTCCCGCTATGCCTACTATCTGAAAGAAGGCACCATCTCTACGGAAGATGACATCTATCGGGCCGAGGCCCTGCTTAATTCCGAAGGGGACCTGCAGCTCACCGTCCATGCGGACATGGGACCGCTTCAGGACTTCCGCTTCGGCTTCACCATCGATCCCCGCTTCCAGCCCACCCAGTGTGTGGACGACGGCACCGGCGCGATGTCGGAGCAGAATGTCGACGGCGACTGGCTGACCGAGTGGTCTGCCAATGACGACGGCTACACCGTGTGGGAGCTTAACGCCGGAACTTTCCAGGTGAACCCCAACAACCAGGACGACTACTGGTACTTCCCTCCCGAATGGGAAGCCGGGGTTTCCTTCGCGCGCTTCGGCGACGAGCCCCTGGTACACCGCGGCACGGACTTCCAGCAGGAGGGCTTTAACGGCGCCAGCAGCGTCTACTATCCGCTGTATATGCCCGCTGTCCAAGGGGGCCTCTCTGAGCCCTATGCCATCCCTGGCCCGAGTGGCGATCTCACCGAGTGGGCCGCCAGCGTGCAGACCTTCCTGACCGAGCAGGACGACCTGACCCGCCTTGCCGCAGGCGAGAAGTTCAAGCTGAACTATCGCACCCACTCCAACGCCTGGCGCACTGCGGATTCCCTGGAGCCCGGTCTGGACAACTGGATGGATGTGTCGCTGGGCTATGTGCGGATCAAGAACTTCAATGCGGATGATTTGAAGGCCGGCAAGGTGAACCTGACCGGCGACTTCCAGATTCAGCTCCAGGGCAGCGACAGCCCGTCTCGCCTGTACGTGAACGGCACCTTCACCATCGACCACCTCTCCGAGGTGAAGTCTTTCAACCCGCTGTTGGAAGAAGTGAAGCGTGAAGAATATGTAGAGGCTGGCGGCACCCTCCCCGCCTGTAAGTAGCGATGGTGTTTGCTGCGGAGCAGATGCAGCTCCTGCTCATCGACTGGCAGGAGCGGCTGTACCCGGCAATGGATGAACGACGCCGGGAAGCAGCGCTTCGTGCTGCGGAAAACCTGCTTTTCCTTGCCGAATCTCTCCAGATGCCGGTGCTGACCTCCGAGCAGTATCCGCGGGGCCTGGGCCACACACTGCCCGCGCTCGCCCGACCGGGAGCGGTAGAGAAGCTGACCTTTTCGGCGATGGGAACGCCCGCTTTTGCAGAGCGGGTCGAACGCCCCACCCTGCTGGTCAGCGGCATGGAGACCCACATCTGCGTCACCCTGACGGTGCAGGCGCTGCGGGAGCGGGGCCTGGAGGTGGCTGTGGTGGCCGATGCCTGCTTGTCGCGTCGCGAAGAAGACCACCAGCGCGGCCTGGAATTCATGCGCGGGCTTGGCGCCCACATCCTCTCCAGCGAGACGGTGCTCTTCGGGACCATCGGCCAGGCGGGTACCCCGCTCTTCAAGGAAATCAGCCGAAGAATCCGCTGAGCCCCTTTTGCGGTTAAGAGTTCATAGAGGTAACCATGCCTACCCTGCTCTTGTGCCGTGCGACCCCCCTTCTTGCCGAGGAGCTGGAGCGTCTGCCCCGCCCGATGGTTCCGGTGTCGCTGGGCGATGATGTGGTCGCTCGGGCGATCGTGGATCTACCCACCGTCGAGCTGACACAGTTGGCCTTCAACCTGGGACGAGCCTTCGCCGACTGCACCCTGCGGGTCGAAGAAACGGCGCTGGTTCCCAAGCCGGCCCCCGCGCCGGCCGCCGCCGACCCCTGGGCGCTGGCCAAGGAAGGTCTCTATGAGGAGGCTGAGAAGCTGCTGGCCGGGACTGCGCTGGACAGCGCCGGGCGCGACCGCTTGCGGGTGATGCTGGGCAGCAACGATGCAAGAGCAATTGTGTTTGCATGTCATGTTGCAGCTTCTACGCAATGGAAATCGATTGCAGTGAATCTCCGTTCAGTTCTGGGACACCCCGATCCGCAGGTGCGGATCGCGGCGGTCACCGCCATCGGCGCGCTCGCCGGCCCGGCCATGGGTAGCACGGTGAAGCCGCTGACCGGCGATGCCGATCCGCAGGTGCGCGCCGCGGCCGAGGCGGCCATGAAGGCGCTGGGCTGGTAGGTGCTGCAGCCGCTGGACACAGTGGATCCGCAGGAGGCTGGCGGAAAAGGGGCGGCGCTGGCGCGGTTGTTGCGGCACGGCTTCCCGGTGCCGGCGACCTGGGTGTTGCCGTACAGTGCATTTGCGGCCTTCTGGGCGCAGAATCGCCTGGAACCCTATCTTCGTGCCGAAGATTGGTCCGGCCTGGATCAGGCAATCTTGGGCGGTACAATCCCCTTTTCGCTGGTCGCGCCGGGACCACTCTTGGCGGTGCGATCCTCGGCCGGGGATGAAGACGGCAAAGAGGGCTCTGCTGCCGGACAATATCACTCGATCCTGTCGGTACAACCGTCAGATTTAGCGGATGCGGTGCGGCGCTGCTGGGCGTCGTACTACGGGCCCGAGGCGCGCAGCTATCGCAAAAAAGCGCCGGAAAAGCCGCAGATGGCGCTGCTGCTTCAGGAGATGGTGGACGCCCGCAGTGCGGGCGTGCTCTTCACCATCAACCCGCTCAACGGAAGCTGGCGGGAAATGCCGATAGAAGCAGTCTGGGGCCTGGGTGAGTCCCTGGTCAGCGGGCGGATGGTCCCGGACCGCTACCTTCTGCGCCGCCCCCGGCGGACGCCACCGGCGCTGATTGCGGGCTACATGGAGCTGCGGCTGGAGGAGGAGACCATCGCGCCGCAGACCATGCAGTTGCTCGCGCGCAGTGGTCGGGTGCAACAACAGGAGGCGGAAGCGCCGAAGGCCCGCAAATTGGGTCAGGTGGACCTGGTCAAGTTGGGGCGCCTGGGTCTGCGTGCTGAGGCGCTGTTTGGCGGGCCGCAGGATGTGGAGTGGGCGCAGGACCGGGCAGGCGAGTTCTGGGTGTTGCAGTCGCGACCGATCACCACGCACGCGCGCCTGCCACGCGGTGGAAGTACACTTTGGACAAGGCGTTTTCTCGGAGAGCGCTGGCCACAGGGAGCCAGTCCACTGGGCTGGTCGCTAATGGAGCCCATCCTGGAGTGGTTCATCGCCTACCCCCAGACTTCAGCGCAGTTTTTGGGCGGTGATCCTCCTCTTCGGCTGGTGCGCGGACATCCCTACCTGAACGCCACCGTGTTCCGGCACCTCGCCTTCAAGCTGCCCGGTCGCCCACCGCCGCAGTTTATGCTGGAGTTCTTTCCACCGGACGAGGCGGACCACTGGCTGCGCCGCTGGGGTGCCCCGCCAGACTTCAGGGTCTACGCCTCGATCTTGAAGAGCACCTTCGAGGAGCGCCGCTGGGAGCGCTTCCGCTGGAACCCCTTCCGCAACCACCGCGCCTGGAACAGCTTTCGCGATCAGCTTGGCGCGCGCCTGGCCGAGCTGTCTGCATGCCCGCCGGAAGATGCGGTGCGGGTCGGCAGTGCGTTGGTGCGGGACTACATCAAGGTTCATATTACATCCCTGCTTTTTGCCAACCTCTACTACCAGCTTGTGGCGCCAATGCTGAGCCCGGAAGATCAGGAGCTGCTGCTGCGGCCGCCTGCGGGCTCCATCACCAGCAAGGTGAACCGCGAGCTGTGGCGGCTCTCCAAAGATCCAGAGCTGCTCCCTTCCTTTCTACGAGAGCACGGGCACCGTTCCGTCGCAAGCTGGGAAATCTTTTCGCCCCGCTGGGTGGAGGACCCCGAAGCGGTGCTCCAGCTTTCGTTGCTGTGGCGCGATCGGCCCGACCCGGCCTTGACCCTGCAAGAGGAGGATCAAAAAACGCAGCTTGCGCTCGATAAAATCAACCAGCCGCTTCTGAAGCAGGCGGTGGTCCTCGCCCAGGCCTATTTGGGACTACGCGAGGAGCAACGCTACCATTTTGACCGTATCCTGCTTCTGCTGAAGCAAAAGCTCTGCGCCCTGGGGGCGGGGCTGCCCGAGCCCAGCGACATCCGCTTCTTGACGGTGGCAGAGTTGGACCTGCCGCGCGCGCAATGGACGGCGATCATCGAGCAACGTCGCGCAGAAGTGCCCGATCCCCAGCCTCCCACCTTCCTCTATGGGGACCAGGCCATTGTGGCGGGGACCAGCGGTTCGATGCGCTTGCAGGGCCTGGGAATCTCGCCGGGGGTGGTGCAGGGGCGCACACGGGTATTGCACTCGGTCGAGGAGCTATCCCTGCTTCAACCAGGTGAAATTCTGGTGGCCGCGGCCACCGATCCCGCGTGGACGCCGGCATTTCCCCGCGCCGGCGGCCTGATCCTGGAGCTGGGCAGCCTGCTGTCCCACGGGGCCGTCGTGGCGCGCGAGTACCACCTGCCCGGTGTCGTGAACGTAGCGAAGGCTACGGAGATTCTATCGACGGGCACCGAGGTGGTCCTGGACGGGCGGAGCGGCGCCGTGTGGATCGTCAGGCGTGCAGGATCTTCCTGACCAGGGTGCCGGTGAAGTCGTGCTCGGGCAGAAAACACAGGGTGACCCTTCGGGAAGAGAGAGAGACGCCAAGGCGCCTCACCCTCCCCCGATCCTGCCCATCCACGGACACACGCGCGGGCCGACGGTCCGGCGACTCCACCTCTACCTCCACCCGGGTTTCCAGCGGCAGCACCATGGGAGACAGCCGGGGCGAGTGCGGACAGATTGCGGTGAGCTGCAGGGCCCGCACCAGGGGATGTGCGGCAGGGCCCCCCGCCGAGAAAGAATAGGCGGTAGAACCTAAGGGAGTAGCGGCAATCAGACCGTCGCAGACCAGGCGATTCACCACCTCCACCCCGTCCACCACCACCCGCAGGTGCACCGTCTGCCCGGTCTCGCGCGCCACATAGACGTCGTTCACGGCAAAATCTTCGATGACACCGTCCGGACCTTCGGCGTAGAGCTGGAGGCAAGGAAATTCCCGTGCTTTCCAGCTTTTTTTCTGGAGTACATCGAGCACCTGCTGGGCCACCTGCTCCACATCCCCCGGCATGTCGTTCATCAGAAAGCCCAGGGTTCCGCAGTTTACTCCAAAGAAATTACCCTCTCCACCGTGCTGGTGGATGCAGTGGAGCATGGTGCCGTCTCCGCCCAGGACCACATGCAGGGGCAGCTCCAGCTCTGCCACACGACTTTGTAGTGCAGAATACAACGCATGAGAGCGGGCATTGGGGAAGGCCGGGCGGGAGAGGCGCACTAAAAGTCGGCCGCGCAAGTGCTGAGCGCAAGGAGCTCGCTCTCCGCCAGGATCGTGGGGCCCGACATACCATCGGCCGGAATGACCGCGCCCACCCAGCCGGGCGTCAGACCCTGCTCCACATAGGACAGGCCGGTGGCCAGCTCGGTGACTTCCGGCAGGTAGATCAGGCTGATCGTATCGCCCGCGTCGTCGCAGACCACATGCAGGGGCAGGTCCCCCTCACTCACACTATCAGAATTATCCGTATCGCTATACACCAACAAAAATTCCAGGGCGATTACGTTCCCATCGCCCATGTCCACGAAGTGATCGGTGGGAGGGGTTCCCGACAGGGTGACCGACCAGGGGTCGCTCATCGGCGCATCGTAGACGATGGAGCTGACCGACTCGGCTTGCGGAATGGCCGCGATCCCCAAGCCCTCTACCGGATCAGACCCGGAAAAGGCGCCCGCCGCCGAGATGCTCTCGTTTTCGAGAAGGTTGGTGGAAAGCCCAATTTTGTCCAGCGCGTAGGTACCGTCCAGGACGTCGGTGCGCAGGACATTCCAACCCGGCGCGCGGAAGTACGAGGTGATGGTGGCCTCGTCTCCTGCCAGAAAGACCATCCAGAAGCGGCCGATTCCCGTAATCGCCTCGTCGGCCGGGTAGCCGTCACCGTCTTCGTCCTGGTGCAGCGACACCATGACCACCGCATAGTCCACCCCCGGAAGGTCAGGAAGAGGCTCCAGATCCGTAGGGTCGGGCACGCCGATACTCAGCTCAGCGGCCACCGCAGGCGCAGAAAAAAGGCCATCGCCCATGACCACGTCGCCGCTGTCACGGAAGTAGAAGCGGGTTCCCGCCAGGGTGGTGCCCCCCCACTCTCCATCCAACAGGAAGGTGACCGGCGTGCCCGCGGGCCCGCCCGAGTCCTCCGAATCGCCCGAGTCGTCGGGGGAGCCGGAGTCGTCGATCACCTCGGACTCCTGAACCGCCGAATCATCCAGCTTGATCCCATCGGGTTCTTTGCAGGCCAGCATCAGGTGTAGCAACATGGTGTCTCCTCGGGCTCTTCCCAAAAATGCCCTATCCTGAAGACCCGCGAGCCGGGTGCCGCCGAAAGGAAATCAGCGGGCGATGGGCTTGTACTTGAGGCGGTGCGGCTGGTCGGCCAGGGCCCCCAGGCGGCGCTTGCGGTCCTTTTCGTAGTCCTGGTAGTTGCCCTCGAACCAGACCACCTTGGAATCCCCTTCAAAGGCCAGGATATGGGTGGCGAGGCGGTCGAGGAACCAGCGATCGTGGGAGACCACCACCGCACAGCCCGAAAAGCCCGCCAAGGCATCTTCCAGGGCGCGGAGCGTATCGACGTCCAGATCGTTGGTCGGCTCGTCCAGAAGCACCACGTTGCCGCCACTTTGGAGCATCTTCGCCATATACAGGCGATTGCGCTCGCCGCCGGACAGGGTGCCCGCCTTCTGCTGCTGGCGCTCGCCCTTGAAGCCGAAGATGCCGCACCAGGCGCGCATGTTGATCTCGCGGTTGCCCACCTTCAACACATCGTGGCCGCCGGAGATCACGTCGTAGACGCTCTTGTTGGGGTCGATGTTGCGGGCCTGATCCATGTAGGCCAACTTCACCGTCTCGCCCAGGCGAAGGGTGCCGCCGTCGCTCTCTTCCTGGCCGGTCATCATCTTGAAGAGGGTGGACTTACCGGCCCCGTTGGCGCCGATCACCCCGACGATGCCACCACGGGGCAGGTCGAAGTTCAGATCCTCAAAGAGTACGCGATCGCCGTAGACTTTTCGCAGGCCCTCGGCCTTCACGACGAGGTTGCCCAGGCGGGGCCCCGGTGGCAGCATCAGCTCGGTCTTTTCCCGCTTGTCCGAGCCTTCTTCGTTGACCAGGTTCTCGTAGGCGTTGATACGCGCCTTGGACTTGACCTGGCGCGCCTTGGGGGACATCCGAATCCACTCCAGCTCGCGCTCGAGGGTTTTCTGGCGGGCGGAAGCCACTTTCTCTTCTTGAGCCAGGCGCTTCTGCTTCTGCTCCAGCCAGGAGGAATAGTTGCCCTCCCAGGGGATGCCCTTGCCCTGGTCCAGCTCCAGAATCCAGCCGGCCACGTTGTCCAGGAAGTAGCGATCGTGGGTGATCGCCACCACAGTCCCCGGATATTCCTGGAGCGTACGCTCCAGCCAGGCGACGGATTCCGCATCCAAGTGGTTGGTGGGCTCGTCCAACAACAGAAGGTCTGGACGTTCCAAAAGCAGCCGACAAAGCGCCACACGGCGGCGTTCACCACCGGAGAGGTTTTTCACCGGAGCGTCGGAGGGCGGAACGCGCAAGGCGTCCATCGCGATCTCCAGGGTGCGATCCAGATCCCAGGCGTTAGATGCGTCGATCTTGTCCTGAAGCTCGGCCTGCTCGGTGAGGAGCGCATCGAAGTCGGCGTCGGGATCGCCCAGCGCGTTGGACACCTCTTCGTAGCGGGCCAAGAGCGCGCGGGTGCCCGCGACGGCCAGCTCGATGTTCTCTTTGACCGTTTTTGTGTCATCGAGCTGAGGTTCCTGCGGCAGATAGCCCACCTTCATCTTGGGCTCGATCCAGCCATCCCCGGAGTAGTCTTTGTCTACCCCGGCCATTATGCGCAGCAGCGTGGACTTGCCCGCGCCGTTGTTGCCCAGGACGCCGATCTTCGCGCCGTAGTAGAAGGAAAGCCAGATTCCCTTCAGCACTTCCTTGCCACCGGGCCAGGTCTTGCGAAGGTCTTTCATGTAGTAAATAAACGGTGGTGCCATGGTGCCCAGGTAGCACCCCCGGGGGGCTTTGTCGAGGCAGCGGCGGGATCAAAAAATGTTCAAATCAATAATGAATGAGGGCTCATTCAGGAGAAGGATTGGTAATAAGGGGAGTTTTTTCAGTACCATGCAAGGCGCGTGCGGCCCGAGCGCCGCAGGCGCCACGGGGGCCCGCTCCTCCTCACTGGCCGCGCCGCCGTAGTCCAAGCAGGCCCAACAAAAGACCCAGCCCTCCCGCTCCGCCCGTGTGGCTGCATCCCCCCAGCGCTCCCAACGACCGGGGCGTTCCCGGCGTCAGGCCGCTCCCTTCCTCTTCCTCCTCCTTCTCCTCCGAATCTCCCCCCGACGCCTTCTCTACACAGCCCACCCCTGCCTCGCAGCGCTGCCCCACGGCGGCGCAATCCGTGGCCACATAGCTGCCTCCGGTGCAGACCTCGTACACCTCTGCATCCGTACAAACTTGGGAGTCCGGCCCGGCGGTGCAGGCCGCCTCGACACAGCTTGCGCTGCCGCCGCCCTCCCAGCACACCCGCCCGTAGGCGCCGCAGTCCCCTTCGGCATAGCTGCCGTCGGTACAGGTGGCGTACAGACCCGCATCCGTACAAAAGGCCGAGTGGGGCCCGGCTTCACAGCGGGGGTCCATACAGGAGGTGCCCCCGGCGTCCGTGCCGCAGGCGAGCCCGAAAACGCCGCAGTCTCCTTCCGAATATTGGCCGTCCGAACAGGCTGCAAAGCGACTGCTATCCAGGCAGACGGCGTTGTTGCCCTGCGCCTGCGGGCAGCGATAGTCCACGCAGTAGGCCCAGTCGCCGTCCTCCTCGCAGCCGGCGCCATAGTAGGCACAGTCGCCGGTGCCGATATAGCGCCCGCCCTGGCAGGCACTGATCACGGAGCCATCACACCAGCGGCCATTGCTCACGCCGCAGCGACCGTCAATACTGTCTGAATACACAATCCCCAGGTGGTTGGAGACCGTGCGCAGCGAGCCATCGGAGGGGTTGTTTTTGACGTCTCCCTCGATGACCAGGGTGGTGCTGCCTCCTCCGTCCAACATCGCTCCGTCCCAACAACCCAATTCGAGCATCAAGCCGCGCACTTCGTCGCAGGTCATGCCCGCCGCTCGGCTGCTGCGCCCGTCGATGGCCAACAACCACAGCGTGGTGCCGTTGGCCTCCAGACAGATGGCGCTGCGGGGATTTTTGGCGGAGTCATAACAACCTGCCTGCGGCACACCGTCCACCAACATCAGGTTTCCGTTGGCACCCACCGCCTGAAAATAGCGGTAGGGCGGCAGATAGGGCTGGCTGAACCACCAGGCCTGGTCCAGCGGCAGCTCGGCGGTGATGGTGCAGGTCTTGGTTGCGGTGCAGGCAAAATAGCCCCATTGTCCGCCGACAGTATTGTCGGGGATGTGGCTGTGCCACAGCGATCCGTCGGACATGGCAAGGCCCACCGGCGTGCCGCCGTCGGACCAATCCGCATTGATCGCCACCAATACATTTGTGTTTTGCGCAAAGGTGGAGGTGTTCACCCGGCGCTCCACCCCGTCCAGATCGGCCGAGGCATGCAGACCCACATTGGGGACGGTCAGGTCCACCCGAACAGCAAAAATGTCCTGGGGTTCCGACGTGGTGCGGTGCAGGTAGTCCACGCCGCTGCGGATGGGGGTCCAGGTGTCGCCGGCCAGCGCGAGGGTGTACAGGAGGACGTGCATTGTCGAATTCTACCACGGTCGTCAGGCCACGGGCCCGCGCACAGCTCCGTCCAGGGTCGCGTCCAGAAGAGCAGCAGGGGCAGCCCCGACCGCCAGCCCTGCTCGACGGCAAGGAATTCGATGGTGAGGAGGAACTTGCCTCCTCTCTATCTGCTTGCGCCCTCAGCCCCCGTAGCGGGCGGTCACCCGCGCCAATGCGTCGGCGCGGCTGCTGAACTGCTCCGGCGCCTTCTTCGTCCACTGCCATCGGCCTTCGTCGTTTTTCTCGCAGTCCACCACAAACCAGTCGATCTGGGGCGCGGCCACGGGCACCTGGCCACCCTCCAAGGTCCCGACAAAGGTGGGCTGCTCGATCATGTTGAACACGCTCTGTTCGCGGGTAGCACCCGGGCCCACAAAGCCGATAAACTTGAACTTGGAAAAGTGCTCGGCGGCTTTCTGCGCGTACATCTCCGAGAGCGCCCCCCACAACGGCAGGGTGCTGTTGCTGGTCAGGTTGGGAAATTGCAGGCCGGTTCCGAAGAAGGAGCCCACGGTCCCCTCCAGAGAGATCCCGCCCGAGCCCTTGGCGGAGTCCAGCGCGCCGGCCCCGGACCAGAAGGCCCAGGGGCTGCCCTTGGCGGTCTGCGCCACCACCTGATCCAGGTACTTCGACGCATGATCGACAAAGGGCTTCAGGCCCTTCATCGCGTCGGCCAGCATCTGTTCGCGGATCAGCTTGCCATCGGGCCCGGCCATCGCCAGGATGAAGCTCTTGCCATCGGCCGCTTTGGGCGCGTTGGCGGCCAAAAAGCCGTCGTCCTTCATACCCTTCAGCAGCGTCTTCCACAGCTTCACCGGAAGCTGGCCGCCGGTGCTCAGACCGTACTTCGCCAGGAAGGAATTGAAGTCGTTGTTGAAGGTGGAGAACTCGGGGGCCTCCAACGTCACCTGCGACAGCGCCGTCATCGTGGCTTTGTCCGGGCGGAACTCCCAGTCGATCTTCCCCTCGGCCAGGGCCTGAGCCTGGCTGCGCTCCCGCATCTGCTGCGCTTCCAACGCGCGACGTTCCTTTTCCTCCTTGCTGTTGGGATTGGGAGGGGGCGGAGCCCCGGTGGCGGCCTGAACCGCGGCTGCAATGGCATCCCAGGCCGCATCGGTTGCAGCTTCCACCTGGGTTTTTGCCTCAGCAAGGGCATTGCCGAAGGTCAGCGCCTGAATGGGGTTGCGTTCATCCTTGGCTCCGTTCAGACCCACGCGCACTTCTGCCAAAGCAGTCCTTGCTTTTTCCACCTTTGCCCGACTCTTCACCACCGACGGCGCCTCGCTCACCGGCGGGTGTACGTTGGGCGGGTTGGCGTCGGGGCCGGCCGCGAAGGCGTCGTAGCGCTCCAACACCTGGGTGGCGTGGGTCATGGCCATCATCATCGACGGAAAATCTTTGTACACCGAAGCTTTTTTCAGGGCCCCCACCGCACCCGGTGTGGAGAGCCCCTTCAGCTCGGCCTCCCGCTCGGCCTTGCGCCGGGCCAGAAACTCGTCCTCAGCCGCGGGGGCGCGAGCCACTTTGGCAGCTTTGACGGGAGCTTCTGGCGGCGTGCTCGGAGGGGTCTCCTCAGCGTCCTCCTCCTCCTCCTCGTCCTCCTGACCGGCAATCCGCACGTTCGCCAACGCGGGGTTGATCTTGGTCACCAGCCGGGTCAGCTTCTCCATCCGTGCGTCGTCCAGCTTCCCCACCTTGGGGGCAACCAGGAAGGTGTCCCCCTTCTTCTTGCACTTCCCGGTCACTTTCGTAGCCGGAAGGCCCTTCACCACCGTCTTGTCCACCACCCCCACCAGCAGGGCGTCCTTTTTGGACACCCCGAAATCAAAATTGACTACAAAATAAAATGGAACCCAAGAGCCGCTTACCTTTTTCAGCGCCTCCTTTGAAGCTACTTTGTAGGCTGCATAGGTCTCTACACTGGCTGCATCTTCAAATCCGGCCATCGGGGCTCCCGGGGGGCCGATCGCCATAACCGCCGTCACCCGTTCGGGCTGCCCCCGCCCCGGAAGAACAGAAACTCAATCCAGCACCCAACGAAAGGCGCGGCGCAGCTCGGCGGTCCCATTCCGATCGTACCAGCGCCCGTGGGACAGGATCACCCGCTCGGGTGCCCAGGAGAGCAGCTCCTCGATGGTCGCACGCAAAACTGCCCGCCCATCCCGGAAGGACCAGCGCATGTCGATTGGGGCCTTTCCATCAGGGTCTTGCGTGCCTGCAAATGCAATCAGGTAGCGATGCCAGAACGAAACTTTCTCTCGCTCGAAGTTCTCGATCAGGTCGGTGAGAATCAACGTGCGGCTGGGACGATGAAAAAACACCACCTCCTGGTGCACACTGCTGCCATAGACCACGCGTTGATCCAAATCTACCGCCCACTCCGACGGAGGGCTGTTTTCCAGATCACGATCAAAACGGGCAGGAACCCCATAGTCCTGAGCCCGCTTTTTTACTCCCGGTGCGGCCCACCCTACACTATCCGGGAAGACCTGTTGCCAGGCTGGGAAAAACGCATAGTGTATCCAGTTGGGCGCCACCAGATGTCGCACTGGACCCAGGGCCGAAACCTCACGAAGAAGTCTTTCTTCCGCTTGAATCGGCGAGTGTACCCAAATCGAGCCGTCCCCGAGCCGCACCACCGTCATGCGGGTGGGAAAAGGCAGACCATAAAAGGAGATGACGTCCCCATCCGCCAGCCAAAGGTCGGGGGCAACCGCTTTCAGGGTGTAGAGGGGCTCGTAGCCGGTGGGCATTCTTTCTTCGTTAACCTGTTGTGGGAGGCGTGGGAATCAGCAAAGTCTTCCCAGACCCCGCAAGGCGCGTGCGGCCCGAGCGC
>JBEIQS010000094.1:0-22368 GCA_040376425.1 Alphaproteobacteria bacterium
CCCGAAGCAGACCGCCGGTCTCATCCACGACCGATCCGATACATCCGATACATCCGATACATCCGATACATCCGATACATCCGATACATCCGATACATCCGACACATCATCCAAATGTATCAGAATTCCACCCAAAAAACCGCCATTTCCCTACTTCACCACAAAGTTGACCATCCGGTCCACCACTACAATCTCCTTCACCACCACCTTCCCTTCCAAAAACCGCCCTACATTCTCATTCGCCCGCGCCGACGGCACCAGCACATCCGCCCCCGAGCCACGCGCAACCACAATGGTCCCCCGCAGCTTCCCATTTACCGAAACAGCAACTTCCACTGTGGCTTCTACCAACGCTGCTTCATCCCATACGGGCCAGGGCTCTCCATAGACCGTGCTGGAATTCCCCAACCGTGCCCACAGCTCCTCCGCCATGTGCGGCGCATAAGGATGCAGGATCCTCACAAAAATGCTCTGCGCCTCCGCAGTCAGTGGCTCGCCCTTACAGGCATTCACCAGCTCCATCATCTTCGCAATGGGCGTGTTGAAGCGCAGCGCCTCGATGGCCTCGGTGGTCTCCTTTACGGCCGCGTGCAGCGCCCGGTTTACCTCAGGGGACAGTTTTTCGGACTGGCGCAGGGCACCCTGGTCATCCACAAACAGGCGCCAGGTGCGCTCCAGGAAGCGGAAGACCCCCTGCACGCCCGCGGTCTGCCACGGCGCCGCCTGATCCAGAGGCCCCATGAACATCTCGTAGAGGCGCAGCGTATCGGCCCCGAACTCGCCCACGATCTCGTCCGGGTTCACCACGTTCAAGCGCGACTTTGACATCTTCATGATCGCCCGCTCCACGGGTACACCCGTCGCCTTGGCGCTGAATTTGCCGTCCGCCTCCTCCACATCCTTCGCGTAGTAGTACTTGCCCTGCGCATCCTGATAGGCAAAACCCAGGATCATCCCCTGGTTATACAGCTTCTGGAACGGCTCCTTGGTGTGGACCAGCCCGCAGTCGTACATCACCTTGTGCCAGAAGCGCGCATAGAGAAGGTGCAACACCGCATGTTCCGCACCACCCACATACAGATCCACCGGGCCCCACTTCTGCTCCTGCTCCGGTGAAAAGGGCAGAGACTCGTTGTGTGGATCCATATAGCGCAGGTAGTACCAGCAGGAACCTGCCCATTGGGGCATCGTGTTCGTCTCGCGCCGCACCGCGTTGCCCCGGTGGGTGGTGTTCACCCACTCCGGAGCCCGGGCCAGCGGCGGCTGCCCGTCGGCCGTGGGACGGAAGTCTTCCAGGGCCGGGTGCAGCACCGGCAGATCCTCGGAATCCAGAGGCTCAAAGCTGCCATCTTCCCGATATACGATGGGGAAGGGCTCTCCCCAGTAGCGCTGGCGCGAAAACAGCCAGTCCCGCAGCTTGTACTTCACCTTTCGGCTGCCCAGCCCCTGCTCCTCCAGCCAGGCAAGCACCTTCTGCTTTGCTTCCGCCGTGGGCAGACCGCTGATCAGGCCGGAGTCCACCGCCACCCCTTCGTCGGCAAAGGGCAGCTCCCCGCCTGCCACTACCCGCTTGATGGGCAGCCCGAACTTCTGCGCAAAGGCAAAATCGCGCTCGTCGTGACCGGGCACCGCCATGATCGCGCCGGTTCCGTAGGACATCAGCACATAGTCGGCCACCCACACCGGGATCTGCTCGCCGGTCACCGGGTTGGTCGCATAGCTGCCGGTGAAGACCCCGGTCTTGTCCTTTGCCGCTGCCCGATCCAGATCCGCCCGGTTCTTTGCCGCTTCCACATAGGCGGCCACCTCGGGGTTCTTGGAGAGCTGTCCCACATAGGGGTGCTCCGGCGAAATCACACAGAAGGTGGCGCCCCACAAAGTGTCGGGACGGGTGGTGTACACGACCAGATCCCCCGCCTCGGTGTGGAAGCGGACTTCGGCGCCTTCTGACTTGCCAATCCAGTTGCGCTGCATCTCCAGCACACCGGGCGGCCAGTCCAGACCGTCCAGATCCTGAAGCAGGCGCTCCGCATAGAGCGAGATGCGCAGCATCCACTGCTTCATCAGGCGGCGCTCCACGGGATCGCCCGTCTCTACATACTTGCCGTCCTGAACTTCCTCGTTGGAAAGCACGGTTCCCAGAGCCGGGCACCAGTTCACCGGCACTTCCGCCAGGTAGGCCAGCCCCTGCTCGTACAGCTTCAGGAAGATCCATTGGGTCCACCGATAGTATTTGGGATCGGTGGTGTCCACTTCGCGGTCCCAATCATAGGAGAAGCCCAGTCGCTTGAGCTGGCCCTTGAAGTTGGCGATGTTGTTTCGCGTGACCTCCGCAGGATGTTTGCCCACGCGGACAGCGTAGCGTTCAGCGGGCAAACCGAAGGCATCCCAGCCCATCGGTTGCAGCACGCGGAAGCCTTTCGCTTTTTTGTACCTACAGACGATGTCCACCGCCGTGTAGCTCTTGGGATGGCCCACATGCAGACCGTCTCCCGACGGATAGGGAAACATCACAAGCCCGTAGAACTTGGGCTTCTGCGGGTCCTCGTCGGTGCGGAAGCAGTCTTTTTCGTCCCAAAACGACTGCCAGCGCGCTTCGATCTCAGCGGGGGTATACCTGCTCATACAAACTCCGGCCCACGGGCCTAACCCTTTTTGGGCCGGAGGGCACTCACTGCTGAGGCTGTACGATGTTCAGGCTCACCTGCTGCGACTGGGTCCCGGTGGCCATCTTGGCGGTGCCGGCGACGGGCTCCAGAGACTCATTCGCCACACCATTGTTATTGGTGTCAACAAATGCCCATACATAGGTGATACTGTTGGCGGGTACCACCAACGAGTAGGGCAGGGTGGTGCCCAGCGGCGCCGCCTGCAACGCGGCGGCATCAAACTCCGCCCAGTCGTAGGCACTGGTTTTCATCGCGTTGATCGAGGTGTCTGGCTGTGGCTTGTATTTCAGCGAGGCGACAAACACCGTGCTGCCCGCCGGATACTGGTCAAAGCCGATATCGCTGCTCAGCTCCCCATGAATGGCCACAAAGGGCACAACATTGGGTGCCACATCGCCAAAGGGAACCTGGATTTCGTAGTTGGCCAAGTCTACATTGCCCAACGTGATCGGGTTTCCGTTGGTATCCGGCGCGGAGATATAGGCTCCCCAACGGTCCGCGGGGTCGATCAGCCCGTTGTAGTTGCTGTCCCAGGCACCCAACAGGTTGTAGCTCCCGGCGTTTTCGCAGGTGGCCAGAGAGTAGGGGCTCTCGGCGCCGCCGGTGATGGGGCTGGGGTCATAGATGTTGGCTTTGTACAGACCATTGTTGTTGGTATCGTAGAGGAGGGCCGCCACCTGACCGGCGCCCCAGCTCTGGGTGACGGTCAGCATCCCGCTGATGTCCACGCCCCCGCAGTCGCCACCGCCGCCACCACCGCCCAAGCCGTCGCTTCCATCCCAGGGAATCTGAATGGTCAAGTCCACATCATTTACGATGGCACCATCGGTCAGAGCGAGCTCGTCCGGCCAGATGGCGGAGGGCTCAAAGGTGGCGATGATCCCATCTTTGTAGGGGGCATCCACAGCCGCGTAGACCCGCACCGGGCCCTCTTCTGGCATCGTGACGGTGATGCTGTAGCTGCTGCCGTTCACCACGTCCGGGCTGGAGACCGCAGTGGAGCCGCGGAACAGCTCCTGATCGTTGCCGATGTCCTCGTAGGCGCCGATGAAAGCGCCGCCGTAGGGATAGCCACTGGTGGTGGTAAAGCCGGGGAAGGCTTCCAACCACGGCTTTTCGATGATGTCGCCATTTTCATCGGTGGTGGTCAGCACCAGCCGAAGGCGCCCGGTGATCGTGGCTTGGATGGGATTGGCCGTCTGCGAGTCATCCGTGACGCTGTCATCGGTGCTGCTGTCGTCCGTGGGGCTCGTGTCATCTCCGCCACCAGATTCGCCAGTATCTGGATGCGAGAAGAACGAACAGGGGCAAGGTTCGCATATGGGCTCATAGGTGGAGTGTAGTATGCGCCCCCGACTTTCAATTTACAAGGGCTTTGCAGCGGGTTGATCCAGCAGCGTCCGGACCAACCTGAGCAACGTTCCCCGATCCATCGGTTTTTCCAAAGTGGCGTCCGCGACGGGCGCTAGTGCGGGGTCAATCTGTTGACCTGTCAATAGGAGCACACGGTGCCCCAGAGATTTTAGACGTGGAAGCAGTATTTCTCCCGACATGCCCGGCATCCCCAGGTCCAGGAGAATCAGATCGGGCGCGGGATCCAGCGAGCGAAGGGCCTCATCACCATCGGCAGCCGTGCGCACTCGGTAGCCCATTCCTCCCAACATTACGGACAGCACTCGTCGCACGGAACTTTCGTCGTCCACCACCAGGATCCGCTCCGAGCCGCCGGGGAGCTGCTCGACCGTTGTGCGTCGGCGACCTCCTGCGCACTCTCCTGCAGGGGCAGGTAGATGGTGAAGGTGCAGCCTTCCTGAAGTCGACTTTCGCAGCGGATAAAACCATGGTGGTCGCTCACGATGGCGTAGCTGACCGCCAATCCCAGACCCGTTCCCTGCCCGGGGGGCTTGGTGGTAAAAAAGGGCTCGTAGATCCTCTTTTGGGTCTCCTCGTCCATCCCGGGGCCATTGTCGCGCACCACCACCCGCGCGTGGGGGCCACGATGTGCAGGAAACGCGGACATCTCCTCGGGGGTGGCAGGCTCCACCCGCACTTCCATCCGCGGATCGGGCACCGACCGCACCGCGTCGCGCGCATTCAGCAGCACATTCAGAAGCACCTGCTCAATTGCGCCGGTCGCGGCAAGGATGGGGAAGGGCAGGGGATCATAGTGCTCGGTCAGGTCGATCTGATGCGAAAATGTGTTGCGGCAGATGCTGACGGTGCGGCTGGTCAGGTCGGAGAGCCGCACAATGTGCCGGGGTTGGGGTTGCCGCTGGCGGGTAAATGTCATCAACTGCTTCACCAGCTCCGCGGCGCGACGGGCTGAGTACTCGATATCCCGCATCATTGGCAGTAGATTTTCGGGAACGTCCATACTCACCATCTGCGCGTTGGGCAGGATTCCGGTGAGGATATTGTTGAAGTTATGGGCAATCCCCGCTGTGAGCTGTCCCACCGCCTGCAGCTTCTGCGCCTGTTGGAGCTGATCCTCCAGGCGTTTGCGGGAGGTGATGTCGATAGCTCCCCCCAACATTCCGATGAATTTGCCGCCTTCGTCGTGACGCACACGCGCTTTTGCGTAGAGCCAGCGGATGCCGCCATTGCGTAGCTGTACCCGGTGCTCCACATCTTCGTAGAAGCCGGTGACGCCTGCCTGTGCAATAGAGTCCTGCATTTTCTGCCGATCTTCCGGGTGGACGTAGGCCAGGTACTCGGCATAGTCCGCCGGTGCCCGATCGCGGTCGAACAGACGGCATAGCTCCTCGTCCCACTCGATCACGCCGGTTCGGGCATCAAAAGTCCACAGTCCGACCCCCGTGGCCTGGGCCGCAAAGTGCAGCCGCTCCAAGGTGGAGCGCAGGCCGGCTTCCGCCGTGCTTTCCTCGGTGGTGTCGGTCGCCACCACCACGAACGCGCCGCTCCCGTCCTGCTGCGGTCCGATTTGCACCGTGTAACGTCGCGTCGGGGCCTCATGGAAGATCACACGCGGCACCGCTTGGGGCCGACCGTCGGCCTGCACACGCGCGATGGCCTGCCGGATGAGCTGAGGGTCGGTGGTGCGTGCCGCCAGCTCCGGCGGCCCGTGGGGGAGCCGCTGTTCGGACCGGATGTGGCCGTCGGCCCCGAGGCTCGCCAGACCACAGGCGTGCATCTGCACCACAGAAGCAAGAAACGAGGGAGACCATTCAGGTGGGTGCGTCACAGAATGAGCCAAGAGTGAGGGGAGTGCCTCCATCATAGCCGACGATGCCTCTGCGTGCCCGTCCTCCGATGGCCGGATAGGGGGCTGGCGGGAGATAGGAATGCGTTTTTCTACCATCGTTCTGGATTTTGATGGCACGGTAACGCGGGTTGAAGAGGTTGCGGCTTCCTTTCTCCGCGAATACCGGGCCGGCCTCTCGGCCGCTACGGGGCGGGACCTTTCGGCTGCCTGGGATCGAAACCTGGCCTTTGTCCATAGCTTTGCCCCGCTTCTTGCCTGGAAGTGGGGGGGCTGGGAGGTCTGTCCGGCCGCCCCCGATCCCTACATCGCTGCGAGTACGGCTGCCGAATTGACGTTGGAGGAAGCTGGGCTTTTGTCCGAATGGGCCACCCTGCCGGGCAAGCTCTATGCGCAGCTCTATCCCCAGCTTGCCGCTCCCTTTCGTACGGAGACGGCCGAAGTGTTGGCGGCGCTGGTGGGTACCGGTGCACGCGTCTGCTTTGTGTCCAACGCCTCCACCGGAAAGATTGCGGCCCGTCTGGATGCAATCCTATCGCCGGAGCTACGGAGTCGGATTGAAGTTGTTGGAGATGCAGGAAAGTTCCTGGTTCGGGAGGCCACGGTTGCTGGGGCGATGCGCCACCGGTTTGACGCGCTGCCTGTGGCCCTCGCCACGCCCGGCCTGCACCGGCCGGTGTTAGCCCGCCGCGGGCGCTATTTTGACGTGCTCCAACGTTTGTGGGGTGACGACCCACGAGGGCCGGAGAACACGATCGTCTGCGGAGATATTTTTGAGCTGGATCACAGCTTTCCTGCGGCCATGGGGGCTTCTGTGCACCTGATCGAGCGGGCGGACCCGTACCCCACGTACCCCTACGAGCTGCAGGCGGTGGAGGCCTTGGGAGAGCGCGGGGGGCGAAGCCGGGATCTCTGGGGGCTCTTGCCACGCGTCGGTCTGTGAAGACTCAGCCGATCTTCAGCCCCTGTACTCCCACTTCTTCCACAAAATGGGCGCCAAAGGCCCGCGATGGGGTCTGGAAGCCGGGGTGGGGTTGTCGCAGGGTATGTTGCACCGCAGCAATGCTCGCAGAAACGGTGAATGTATAGCCCTCACTACAAATGAAGCTGCCCTGGAGTCGGCGTCCGTCCGGGTGGGTGACCTCTCCCCACAGCTCGCAGCGCCCTGCTGCCCGGGTCGCGCTGTCCGGTCCCTTCACGGTCCGGGTGACCAGGGCCTTGAGTCCGCGTTGGACCGGCCCCATGCCCAACACGGGGGCCACCAGAGGGCTCAGCTTCATCCACCGGGCGGTGGAGGGCGGCAGTGCAATGAGCGTGGTGATGTTGGGGATGCCGGTGGAGTAAAAGGCGGTGCTGACGTCGCCCCATGGGATGCTCACCGCGTGGCGGGGGCGTGTGGGAAACGGTACCTCCCGTTGTACCCAAGCCGGAGGTACCTCCTGGATCTTTCCGTCGATGCGCGCTGCGCCCGACCCGCCGCCCAGCCCCTCCACCATGGTCTTGGCGGTGCCCGGAGACGATCCCCCGACCGTCCAAAAAGCGAGGGTCAAGCTGTTGGAGCCGGGCAACGCCTCGGCCAGCATCGCGGCGAGGCAATCGGTGGGTACCACATCGAAGCCCACGCCGGGCAGCAGCATCACGCCAGCGGCGAGCGCCGCCTCGTTCCGGGCCGCAAGAGCTTCAAAGACCGCAATTTCCCCGGTGATGTCGAGGTAGTGCACCTGTTGTCGCAGGCAAGCTTCTGCCATCGGTGCGCTGGTCTGGGAGTAGGGGCCTGCGCAGTGCAGCACCAGCCGCAATCCAGCCAAGCCGCGGTCTACGTCCGCCGGTGTGTCCAAGCCAAAGATACGCAGTTCTAACCCGAGTTCTTGGGCGATCGGTCGCAGGCTCGCCTCCGAGCGACCAGCCAGGATCGGCCGCATGCCGCCGGCCACCGCCGCCTGGGCGATCAGTCGGCCGGTATAGCCGTTCGCGCCGTAAATCATCCAGGTCATTCCATGCCTCCGCGCGAGTGCCTAACCGGTGGAAGCAATCCCCGGGTCAAGACCACACTGGCTTTCCGGGACTGCTCTTGTAAAAGGGCGGATTCTCTGGTAAGCTTTGAAGATCTACGGAGACGGCATGCTTCAATACCAGGCCCCCCAGCCCAAGCGGAACCAGCGTCGTGGGGCTGCGGCCGAAGCCGAGGCACCGCGCACGGACAAGCAGAGTCGTCTGGGCAATAGTGCTCTGACCGAGCGTACGGTTGGAAAAACCTCCTCTCAGGGCGTGGGGAACGACGAGCTGTCGGACTGGGTGAGCGGGGGCGGGACCGAGCAGGCCATGGTCAAAGGGGTGAGCCGTCCTGATAAGCTCTCCACCGGCATGAAAGGGGCTTTGATTGGGGCTTCTGAGGTGGAGCTGCGCACGGGGGAGGACGGGAGTGGCTCGGTGGTTGCCAAGGTTCCTGAGGGGACGGCCGCCGAAGTAGTAAAGTCTAAAGGTGGTTTTCTGAAGGTTCGGGCGCGGTCCGGCGACAAGAACGTGGAGGGCTGGGTGGCCAAGGAGCTGTTTTCGGATCAGCCCGCCATCTCCAAAGACGAGGAGAACAGCTCCCTTCGCGACAACTTCGTGTATAGCAAGTTTGATGGTGATCAATCTCCCAAAGATCCCACCGGCAAGCAGGCTACCCAGGGCTCGCTGGGCAATTGCTTCCTGATCGGCAGCCTTGCCGCCGTGGCCAATGCGTCGCCGCAGATCATCAAGGATATGGTCAAGTATAACGCGGATAAGGGGACCTATACCGTCCGCTTTTATGAAGAGAAGAGCTACGGCAAGAGCACGCCCGTCTACATCGAGGTGGACAGCTACCTGCCCACCAGCAGCTCGGACCGCTCCGATCCTTCCTATGGCGGGGATGCGGGTGGACCACTCTGGGCGGCGATTGTGGAAAAAGCCTATGCCAAATGGAAGGGTGGCTACGACGCCATCGGAGAAGGTGGTGTGGGCTCGGAGACCATGCAGGAGATCACGGGTGGCCGCTCCTCCTCCAAAGACCCGGCCTCCATGAAGCCGGCAGATGTCCTGCCCTACTTCACCGCAGCCAAAAAGGCCGGGAAAGCCATCTATGCGGGCAGCAAGGACGGCCGGAAGTCCGAGGCGCAGACCCCCTTTTCCGGGTCCTCCTCGGGTCCCTACTCTGCCACCCTCAGCCACACCCACAAGTGGAACGAGATCATCCCCGGCAGCGTGCGAATCTCCGACACCGGCGGCAAAGCGGGTACGGCACGGGATAACGGTGTGGAAGGCGCACAAAAGGCCAGCATCGTCGGCACTTCGGTGGACAAGGGCAGCATCGACTACAAATCCAATCGCGCCGAGCTGAAGTTCAAAAACGGCATTGCTCCTGCTCAAGCCAAGGATTTGGAGGTGTACTTCCAGTACCATGGCGTGATCGACCTTCAGGCCTTTGTGATCGCAAACCACGCCTACGCCTTTGAAGGTGTGGTGGAAGGCGATAAGTTGCAGTTCTACAATCCCTGGGGCAGCTACCAGCCCAAGCCGATGACCGCCGAGCAATTCCTGGCGAACTACGATAGTCTTTCGGTAAACACTCCGCCCGCCAACAAGTCGGCCGGGAAGTGAGGCGGATCGAGGTCGGGCAGCCGCTGCCCAGCACCGGGGCCTTCATTCTGGCTGCCGGTGTACACCAGCTTCCGCTTCTTACGGGTGGTATCCAGATCAAGGGCGAAGAAGGCGCCATTCTGGAAGGTGATGGTGGTACTATCCTGGAGGTGTTGGAGGACGGTCTGGCTGTACACCTGGAGGATGTGGAGCTTCGCGGCGGAAAAGGCGAAGCCGCTGGGGGCGTGGTGCTGCGTGGCCACAGCCAGGTGTTGCTGCGGCGCTGCTTGATTCGGGGCTGCGTGTCCCGGCGCGGAGGAGCGGCCGGCGGTGCCTATGCGGCGCGGGGAAGCCTGATTCTGGAGGACTGCCGTTTCGAAGAAAACCTGGGGACCACCGCATCCGATCTAGTGGTGACGGGCATCGCCGAGGTCAGCCTGCGCGACTGCACGCTGGGCGGCGATGTGGCCCTGCGTGAAGGTGCCACCCTGACGCTCGAAAATAGTACGATAGAGGGCTCGCTTTCTGCCCGTGGGACCACGACCCGTGCCCCAACCCTACACCTGAACGACAGCCTGATCCTGGGTGGCCTGCGCAACGATCCCGCGCTCCCTGCCACGCTTCACCAGACAGGAAAGGTGCTATTAAGCTGAAGATATCCCCGAGGCCCCCGTGAACCTCCTGCTGCTTTCGATCGCTCTGGCCTCCAACCGCGTGGACCGCCCGACCAGTGTCAGCGGGGTGATCGGCTGGCCGGGGGGAGCGGGGGTGGACGTGGCCCACAACTTCAGCGATTCCTTCGGCATTCAGGGCCAGGCCATGAGCTGGGTTGCCTTTACCGACCTGGGTTTTCGGCTGCGCGGCTACCCGGTGGGCGGGCAGCGCTGGGCCTTGGTCACCAGCGGGGGTCTGCATGGGCTGATTGCACCGGTACTTTTCGCGCCGGGGGCCCTGGCGGCGGAAGTTGGGGTGGGCGTGGAGTATCGTGGGGATCGCGGCTTTCTTTTTGGACTGGACGCCGGTCCGGCGCTGTGGCTCACCGATCCGGAGCGTACGGAGGGGGGGGAGGGCCCCCTCAGCCTTGCTTTCTTTGGACAGCTCCGTTTGGGCTTTGCTTGGTAGGTGACGGCAGGATCGCGGAGGTTTTTATGATATTATTTTTGTCTGCATGTGTGGATGGCGGGGAGAAAGAAGCGCCGCTGACGCTGGAAGCAGCGCCTGCACCCAACGAGTTTGTTGTCAACGGACCTGGAGGTCCGCAGAGTTCTTATCCTTCAGAGCAGCTTTTAGAACCCTGCGCGTCGCTCACCGGAGGGCCGGAGGATGTGGAGCACCACAACCTTGTGGGCATCTACGATGGCGTGCTCTGGTTGCCCTGGGCTCCGGAAAGTGGGAAAGGGGGAATCACCAGCTATGATTTTTCCGACCCCTGCAACCCAGTGAAGATTGGCGAAGCCTACAGCGCGTGGATGCGGGAAAGCCACACCTTGGGCATCGGTGAGGTGGGAGATCGCCGCTTTTTGGCCGTGGATATGCATGTAAGTGGCACAGAAGGAGGCATCGGCTTCTGGGACATTACCGATCCGGCGGCGCCCTTGTGGGTCTCGTCGCTGAACCTGCCCGGCTATGCCTATCCGGATGCCTACTTTCGCGTGGCGCTCTCCACGTTTTGGCAGGGAGATCGCCTGTATGTGGCTGCGGGGCTCTTGGGCGTCTTTGTGGTGGATGTCTCCGATCCGGCCGCACCCACCATCCTGAACCAGGTGCAGGAGGTGGCCTTTATGGCAGGTCGGATGCAGATTGTGGGAAACCTCGCTTTTGGCGCTTCGGCGGGCGTGCCGCGCAGCCTGCTCTGGGACCTGTCGGACCCGGATGACTGGGATCTGCTGGCCTCCTTCGACACCGTGGATCCGGAAGGAGCCTTCCACCCCTACTACTTCTCCACCTGGAGTGGCCCCTACGCCCTTTTTGCGCGAAAGGACGGGGGAGGGGGCCCGGTGGTGTACGACATCTCGGTGCCGGAGGAGCCTGTGGCCCTGGGGGCGGCGGTTGCGCCGGATGGGGACGGTGGCTATGTTTTTCGCCAGGAAGATCTTCTCTTTCAGGGGGAAAGCAATTTTGGTGCCATTTATGATTTTTCGGACCCGACAACACCCACCCCCATCAGCCGCATGGAGATGAAGGGCGACTTCGACACGCTGACCCCCATCGGGAATGTCGCCGTGGGCAGCGTGGACGAAAAGGGCGAACCCGGCCTTGCCACATTGGTATTTCCCTGGGCTATGGAGCCGGATGCCGTGGGTCCCACCGTGGGCTACTTCAACCCCGTCGATGGAGCCGTTTTCCAAGCTTCCACCTCCCGGATCGGGCTGTCCTTTGACGAGCAAATCGAGGCCGTCTCGGTCCACGCGGGCTCCTTCCGCCTGTGGAATGCGGCCACGGGCAAACGGGTGGGCGGTCGCTACTACACGCAGGAGGCCCTGGTCAACTTTGTACCGGATGAAGCGTTAGAAGGTACCTACCTTGTGGAAGTGCCTGCGGGTGGAATCACCGATCTCTCGGGCAATCCCACCGCGCAGACGCTGCGCTGGCGTTTCTCGACCACCGACCGCGTGCAGGGAGACTTCCCGCAATGATCCTCCTCTTGCTGGCCTGCACCACCGATCCAAAAACAGAGTCCACTCCCGAGGACCTTGGGGTACCTGCCTACGCCAGCCTGGTGCTGCCCGAGCTGGCCTACACCGGGACCCCCGTGTACCTGAACAGTGGCCAGAGCACGGGAGAGCGTTTCACCTGGGATTTTGGCGATGGTCAAAGCGGCGAGGGGGCGGCCGTGGAGCACAGCTACAGTGCGCCGGGTCGCTACACCCTTCGGCTGACCGCTGAGAGCGGCGGGCAGCGCGACATCGCCGATGCCGAGCTGTCTGTGGTGAATACACCACTTTCTCCTTCCCCTTCTGCTGGCAGCAAGCTGCTTTGGGCGGACGGACGCCTGTATGCGGCCATGACGGATGCCAACGAGGTGGTTGTCGTGGAAGAGATGGCGGTGGTACAGCGCTTTTCGGTCTGCGCAGAGCCGGTTTCCCTGGCCGCCCGCGACGGCGAGCTGGCGGTGGCCTGCCGACTGGATCGGGTGCAGCGCTGGTCCCTGGCGAGCGGCACACTGCTGGAGGAAAGCTCCTTTCCGTGGGGGAGTCGCCCGTTGGGGCTGGCCTATGACTCCACCGGCCGTCTGTGGGTGGCGGGCAGCCATGCGCTCTGGCGCATGGGAAGTGGACCAGAAAAGATTGTGGAACGTACGGATCTTCGTGCCATCGCTGCCGGGCCTGGTGGGGTCTACGCGCCTCGTTTCCGCAGTGGGGAGGGGGCAGGCGAGCTGTTGCACTATGACGACGCCACCACCACCTTCCCTCTGCCTCCCGATCCCGGTCCAGACTCGGATACCGACGCGCGGGGCCTGCCGAATTACCTTACCAGTGTGCTCCTCAGTCCCGACGGCGAGAACCTCGTGGTGGCGGGGCTGAAGGCCAATATGGATCGGGGCCTCAGCCGCGATGGCCTGGCCATGCGCAATGATGCGGTCAGCCGGTCGCTGCTGCGTGTGCTTGATCCGCAGACCGGTGAGCAAAAATATAGGGCAATCTTTGATAATCGTGACATGGTCGGCGCGGTGACCTATACGCCCTCGGGCGACCGCCTGCTGGTGGCCCACCTGGGGGCGAGGGTGGTGGACATCCTCCACCCCTGGCAGCTCACCCGAATCGGCGGCTGGCAGGATGTGGGGGTGGGCCTGGATGGCATCGCGACCGATGGGCACACGGCATGGGTACTTGCAAGTTGGGATCGACAGTTAATCGCCTATGATCTGGACGCCGGAAATGCGCAGGTGGAGCTGGGGCGGCTGGACCTTCTCGACGCCGAGCCGCTGCCGGCGCAGGTGCTGGCGGGGGGGCGCCTTTTTCATGCGGCCGGTGATCCACGCATGAGCCTGGACGCCTACCTCTCCTGTGCTTCCTGCCATCTGGATGGGGATTCCGACCATCGTACCTGGGACTTCACGGATCGGGGGGAGGGGCTGCGGAACACGCTGCCGCTCTATGCCATGCCCGAGGCGGGCCCCTTCCACTGGTCCGCCAACTTCGACGAACTCCAGGACTTTGAGAACGATATCCGCCTTCACCAGCTTGGAACGGGTTTTCTTTCCGAGGCTGACTGGGATGAGTCCAGCGCCACACTGGGCCCCGCCAAAGCGGGACGCTCTACCGAGCTGGACGCCCTGGTGGCCTACCTGGATCACCTTCGGGGGCAGGTGCCCCGCTCCCCCTATCGCGAGGCCGACGGCAGCCCGAGCGCCGATGCGGTGGAGGGGGAGACAATTTTTCAGCGCGAAGGCTGTGATTCCTGTCATGGTAGTCCAGACTACACAGATGCGGGGTGGGTTGGAGAGGACCAGCCAATCTTGCATGATGTAGGAACTCTTTTGCCGACCAGTGGCGGTCGTATGGGCGGAGAGTTGACCGGGCTGCGCAGCCCTGGCCTGCGCGGGCTTCACGCCTCGGCGCCCTACCTGCACGACGGGCGGGCGGAAAGTGTGGAGGAGGCGCTGGAGGCGCATGGCATCTTGCTGTCGGCCGCTGACCGGGCGAAGGTGGTCCGCTACCTGATGGAGCTGGAGTAGCCGCAACAAGATGTCTCTCCAGGGACCACATGCGCGTCAAGACGGGTTTCCTTTTCGTCGCCACCTTGCGGGAAATTCTCTGCGGGATAGGCGGCTGCCCCTGTCCCGCCACGGAGTCCTGATGCTGCTGCTCGCTACCCTGCTGACCACTTCCTCCGCTTGGGCCGGATCCTGTGACGCTTCGGTCAACAAGATTGGCTCTCTCACCACCGAAACGGTCGTTGCCGGCTTCAACGAGCTGGCCCGGTGCGATCGGAAGTTGGCCGAGTCCAATTTCAACCGATTCCTGGAGAAGGCGACCGACTCAGGCGTGCTTGAGAAGCTGATGATGGCCGCCATCAACGCCGAGGTCTGGAACCCGGCCTGGACGGCGGTAGGCAAGATTCAGTCCTACGAAGCCCGCGATGAGGTGACCCGCGCGGTCGGTGCGGCCTGCGTCGAAAATCCCAAGGTGGTCACCTTTCTGAAGGGTGCATTTGCCGGTCTTCGGGAGTCCGACTTTCAGCAGTGGGACGATGCTTTTGTGAGCTGCCCCGACGAAGCCCTTCGGGCCTGGCTGGACGAGCAGGTGCGCAAGCCGCCCACGTCCACCTTCGACGAGAAGTACGACACCCTGCTGGCCATCCATGTGCGTAGTCGCAAGCTGGATGCGCTTCCCGCGCTCACCGAAGCTGCGATCCAGGCTGGAAAGTCGGGTGGTCCTTTCGATGCCATTCTCGCTCGTATGGGCGAGGCGGCCGCCGGCGACATGGGCGCGGCGGTCTCCACCGAGAACCAGGCCCGCCTGGAGGCGTCGCTGGTGCAGGTTGCCAAGGGTGTTCCTCCCGAGCTGTCCCGTGCAGTGGCCAACACCCTGGCCAACTCGGGCTCGGATTCAGCGGCGGCCTCTCTGCTGCCCTCGGTCTTCCCTGATCGGGTGCAGGCCGGTGGTGGCTTCCTCTACGGCGCGCTGGTGATTGAGCAGGGAGATTGTGGTGGAAAGAAGACCGCTGTCCTCCACTACACCACCGCTACTGAGCCGGGCAAGCGCTGGACCATCCTCTCTGCCCTGGAAGAGCCCATGCGCGCCATGAAGCCCAAGCTGAAGGGCTGCACGGTGGACAGCCCTTGGGCCGTCATCCAGAGCCCGGAGCCTCTGAAGAGCGCCGCGGACGTGGAAGACTGGGCAGACGGCGTGCTGAAGGACTACCTGGCCAACCACAAAGACTATAAGGCCAGCCTGCAGAAGGAAAAGGGCATCGCGCTTCCCTAAGCATCCCTTTGCCGTCGCAGTCCCCGTCGGGTAGATCCGGGGGGGAGGCGGCATGTGGATAGCATCGCTGTGGTGCGCGTGGGCTGGGGAGGAGATCCGGGAGAATTTCGATGCGGCAGGCAATCTGAGCCACCGCATCGTCCTGGTGGACAACCAGCTCCATCGGGAAGAGCACTACCGCTATGCGGGCGCTCTCCTGGTAGAGAAGCGCAGCACCGGTCCGAGCGGGGAGACCGTAGATACATGGTCCTACGCCGGGGATCGCCCGACCTTGCATGAGCAACGGCAGGGTGAGCAGTTGCTTTTGAAGGAGAGTTGGACCTACGGTTCGGGCGGGTTGGTGTCGCGCACTGTGGAACGACAGGGAGAAGCTACCCAAGTCACCACGTGGACCTACGATTCCCTGGGTAGGGTGGTTCAGATGGAGACCCGCACGGCGGAAGGAGCGCTGCTGTCGCGTATGCTCGCCGAGCGCAGTCGTCCGGTCACCCCGGTTCACTTTGAGTTTTCGGCGGGTGGAGGCTGGTCTTCCCAAACCGAAGTGTTGGATCTGGTCAGCGGATTTTCCGTGTCTCGGAAGCCGGACGCTTCGTTGTACGACCTGGATCCGCTGGAGTTCCGGGTTGGTATGGCCTACAAGCTCAGCCGCTCCAAAGGGGAGACGGTGAACGATGATTTGAGTGCCTGGGCGGGAATGGACTACAACCATATTGCCCCACGAAGCACACTCTTTTTGTTTGGAACCGTCGCGCGGAACCCGGTAGCCAACCTGAGCGTGGACCTTGTGGTGGCGCCGGTAGGGTACAAGGTGGAGCTGGTCGAGGCGCCCCGTGCGCTCTTGGACCTCAGTTTTGCGCCGGTCTGGAACTTCCGCTCGATTGTTGCGCCGGCGGGTGGATCCTGTGAGGGGGAGGTGGTGGCGGAGGACACGCCCTGCGACAGCTCCAAGGTGCGGGGATCTTTTCGCCTTCGCCTGGGCTACGAGGGAGTGTTCAGGATTTCCGATACCGTGGAGTACGTGCCCGAGTTTCGGCTCAAAGACTTCGAGGCCGGCTGGGCGGATGGCGCCATCTTCCGAAACAGCCTGAGCATCGGCCTGAAGCTCTCCAAGGCGCTGCGCCTGGAGGAGAGTTTTGTATTTACCTACGATCAAAGCCTGACGGATCAGTTTGACTGCGCGGTGGATGCGGACTCTCTGCTTTGTCAGGGGATGATGTTCAGCAACACCACCAGCTTGGTGTTTGCCTTCGATCTCAAAAAGTAATCTACATTACGGATTTTGCCCTCCGTGTGAATACGCTCTGCTGCGCGCATTCGCGAGCATGCCGCGGGCCTTGCTCGGGGAGGCCTCAGCACCGCCGCCTCCTCCCACCGCTAGTGCTTTATCCTTGAAGAAGGCGATGAATCGGATGCCCAGCTTTGGGGCTCCCCGGCCTCGCGTTCGGCACGGCTTTTGCTTCTCCCTCGCTGCCCCCCGCAAACAAACAGGGCAAGGGAAAACAAAATGTACAAGTTCTCCGCCGTTCTCCTCTCCTCTCTCGTACTTTCTTCTGCCGTGTTGGCCGCGGACCCCGGTGACCGCAGCCTGGTCAGCACGGGGGGCGCCCATGGTATGGCTGTGCGCGCGGACGGCAGCCTGTGGACCTGGGGCGCAAACACCAGCAACCAACTGGCCGTCAGCGGCAGCTACAAGTCCACGCCACAGTACACGGGTCTAACGGGAATGGTCAGTGTTTCGGCTGGCTATCTCTATAGCATGGCGATCGACGCGGACGGCGCGGTCTGGGCCTGGGGGGTCAATAGCAGCGGCCAGCTTGGTCTGGGGGACAACACCGACCGCAGCAGTCCCACCGTTATGACCGCCATTGACAATGTGGTCGCTCTTTCCAACGGGCAAACGCATGGTATGGCCCTGCGAGAAGACGGTACCGTTTGGACCTGGGGCAACGGCAGCAGCGGCCAACTGGGGATGGGCAACAACAGCAGCTCCTCCACGCCCGCACAGGTGCCCGGCCTGGCCAACGTGGTGGCGATCTCCACCGGCCTCTACAGCTCCTACGCCCTGACCGCGGACGGTCAGGTCTATGGTTGGGGCTCCAACGGCTACGGAAACCTCGGTCTGGGTGCCTACGGCGACAAAAACAGCCCCACCCTGATCTCCAGCCTCTCCAATGTGGTGGGGATCGCCTCGGGGGCGCACCACACCATCGCTGTGTTGGCCGATGGCACGGTCAAAGCCTGGGGAGGGAACTACTCCGGTCAGGTCGGCGACGGCACCACCACCGCCCGCACCAGCCCGACCACCATCGCGGGTCTGAGCAATGTGGTGGCGGTGTCGGCCGGCTCCTCGCATACCCTCGTGCGCACCGCGGGCGGCAGCATCTATAGCTGGGGCGGCAACAGCAGCGGGCAGCTCTGTGTGGCCGGATCGGCCCAGCACGCGCCGGTTCTGGTGGGCAGTGGCTACACCGGGATCTCCACCACCTCCAACAGCGCCTTCACCTTCCTCCGCAACGGTAGTGGTGAACTGTTTGGTTGTGGCAACAACTGGTCTGGCCAGCTCGGACATGGGACCTTCGACGCGGGATCCTCTGCCCCCACCGCAGTCACGGCCGCCTGGTAGACCTGCGGGAAGGCGCTACGACCTTGGGCCGGCCCCTTGACGGGAGGCCCGGAACGTAGAAAGCTCCTGTGAATGGAACCGGTGCCCGTACTCAATGTTCTGGAAGGACCCCTGACCGGGAAGACCTACGAGGTCACTGCGGCGGGGCTCTGTATCGGCCGGGAGCCGACCTGTGAGATCGTGGTGACCGATGCCGGGGTCAGTCGCCAGCATGCGCGGGTGCTGCTGCACAACGGCATGGTCTGGGTACAGGATGTGGGTTCCCGGAACGGGGTTTTTGTGAACGGAAATCGGGTTCCGGATCACAAACAGATCAAGTCCGGGGACAAGGTTTCGGTAGGTATCAGCGTGTTCCAGCTTGCGATGCAGGCGCGGACCAGTGTTGGCCCCACCGCAGCACCGGCACCGGTGGCCGCACCCAGCCCCACCCGGTTGATCCCCTGGTTGATCGCCGCAGCGGTTCTGCTTTCGGCGGGGGCATTGGCGATCTTCCTGCTGATGCGCTGAGCAAGGGATGTCGGCCCCCACCGTCGAAGTGACCATCTTGCGGGCCGGGGAAGTGGCCAGCCGTGCGCAGCTTGGGCTGGGGGTCTTTGTGATTGGTCGGGTAGATGGTTGTGATATCTGGCTTCCAGACACCGGTATCTCCCGACGGCACGCCATTCTTCACATCGACACCGAGGGCGTGTGGGTAGAGGACTGCGGGAGTGGGAACGGCACCTGGTACCGAGGCACGCGGGTGCAGCGCCAGGTGATTGGTGACGGCGACGAGCTCCTGATTGAGCCCTTTCTCCTACGTTTTCACCTGATGGCCGAGTCCACTGCCGAGCAGACCCTGTTCCACGGCAATTCCACCACCCAGCAGGCGCTGCGCGAAGTCGCACGTCTTGTGGGAATGGGACGCCTTTCAGGACAGGAATTCCAGCTCTCTCCAGAGCGGCCGATTGTCCTGGGACGGGCCAGCTCCTGCGATATCGTGCTCCCCGAGCCCATCGCCTCGCGCGAACACGCAACGCTTGTGTGGGAGGGAGGTGCATGGTGGGTTCGCGACAATCATAGCTCGAATGGTACTTTTGTGAACGGCCAGCGCCAGCGAGAAGTGGCGCTGCGCAGTGGCGATCGTGTACGTATTGGGGCGCTGGACTTCCGTTTTGTCCTGGACAATCCGGAGGGGCCTGATCAATTGCCCACCCGCCATGTGCCCTTTGGCAGCCCGGCGGCGACCCCCCGGAGTGCGCTTGGGCCCGCGCTGATGCTGATGGGTGGTCTGAGCCTGGGCTGTGCAGGCCTGTTGGTGATGTGGCCCGCCTACCATTTTCTCGCACCCATGTTTGAAAAGAAGGCTCCTACCGAGGATATCCGCCTGACCCAGGCGCGGCAGGAGCTGGCGGCAGGTAGGCCCGAGGAGGCCGCCCGCCTGCTGCAGACCCTGTTGGCCGAAGATCCCACTTCGGCAGAGGCCCAGGCGCTGGCCGGAAAGGTGGCGGCGGCGTTGCCGGTCGCGGCCGCCGAGGCGCCTCCGGCCCCCGCTGCACCTCCGCCGCGGGCGGCGGCCCCTGCGCCGGTGCCTGCGCCTGCTCCGGCCGCTCCTCCGGCCGCTCCTCCGGCCCCCGCTCCGGTGCCGGTTGCGAAAAGCAGCGCAAGTGCAGAAGAGCTGGCGAGTCTGTCCACACAGGCAGAAGCTGCGGTAGCAGCGGGTAATCCGGCGCGGGGCATCCAGCTTTGGGAGCAGTTGGTGAGCTTGGCTCCGACGTCGCCAGAGGCCGCAGTGGCCTCGGTGCGCATGGAGCAGGTGCGCCGGGATGGCTCCTCCCGCTCGGAAGGCGCCTGGGCCAACGCGCAAAAAGCGATTATCGCCGGGGACTATGTGGCGGCTCGGGCCCAGTTGAAGGAGGTCCTGCGCCTGGATCCCCTCCACAGCGACGCACAGGCCACGCTGGATGGTGTAACAACCAAGTTGCGTGCCGACGCGGAGGCGGCCTACAAAGAAGCCAGACGCTTGGAAGATATCGAAGATCGCCGGGGGGCTGTGTCCAGCTACCGGCGGGTGATGACCCTGGTGGGGGACCGCAACGATGCCCTTTACAAACGTGCCGAAACCCGACTGGCGGATCTGAATTGATGTTGCTCCTCGTGGCTTTTCTGGCCTGTGTACCGCACAACAACTCTGTTCCTTCCCCCCTGTCTGCCCAGAGCGGTATGGGTGCGGTTGCGCGGGGCGTGTTGGAGGAAGGTGCGGCGAGTACGGACCTCACCATCCGAAAGAAGTCTCTTCAAACCCTGATTGTCCAGAGCGCTGAGCCTGCGGGGGGGGCCTGGGGCAAGCGGGGGCGTTGGGATCCCAGCCCCTATGTGCAGCGGGCTACTGTGGATGCGCTGAAAAAGCGAGGTTCCGAGACGGAAAGTGTTGCGATGTTGGAAGATCTGGTTCGCAGCCCAACGGTGGAACCCTATACCCGGGGCTATGCGGCCCTTGCGCTTCCGCGCGACAAGGATCGGCTTGCCTGGCTGGAAAAAGAGGCGGTGGGCGTGCCGGCTTGGGCGGCGGCGCCGCTGTGGCTGGCCATGGCGCAGTCCGGGAGCGATCGGGGCGTGGAGCAGCTTCGGCAGGCCCTGACCACCGGTGAAGTGCCGCTGGAAGTCAGCTTTTTTGAGGCCTTGGCCAACAGCGGCTTGGAGCTGGGCGAGGCCCTGGAGGCCGGCCTGCCAAAAATGGAGCCGGAGCTTCAGCCCCTGGCCGCGACCGCGCTGTTGCAACTGCGTCCGGCTGCGGCACAGACCTATTTTAAGGGGGTGTTTGCGGGAGAAGAGGAGGAGGCCATGGCCGACTGCATAGACCTGATCGGCAACAGCCCCGCGCCGCTGGCCAACGAGCTGCTCCAGGGGCAAAGCCAGCGGCCGGATTGGCTGGGGGAGCTTGCCCTTGCCAAGCTGGTGGGACGTGGAGCGCTGCCCTGGAGTCGCCTGCGTCCCTGGTTAAAGGAGGAGAATCGGGAGATTCAGGGTCTGCTGGCTGAAGCAGCAATTGTACGTTGGACTACAGAGCCGCAGGGCCCGGGGGCCGACGCCGTGGCGGCCCGGCTGAGCGAGATCCTGCCGACGGCACCCCTGCCGTTGCAGCTTTTGGCGGTGCAGGCCCTGGCGCGGCGGGGCGAGTTTGCGAGCCTGGAGCCGCTGCTGAGCGAGGAGGCGCAGCCGCTGCGGGTGGCGGCTGCGGTGGCCTTGCTCGGCGGCTGAGCGCGCTCAGGGAGCGGTGGCCTTTTGTGGCTTGTCGGCGGGTACAGGCGGGATGAAGGGACGATTCAGGGCCAGCCGAAGGGGAGTGCCGGGCAGCACCTCGAAGGGGTCGGTGGCCGGGTCGGTGGCCTGCGGTTCGTTGTCGGCGAGTACGAGGCAGTATTGTAGCCCACGATACACATCCAGGGTGGCCTGGTGAGGCCATTGGTCCACGGTGCCCAGGTGCTGCACCAGCTCGGGGGTCTTGCCGGGGGGAGGACCCGCCGGGCTCAGCTCCCGGTAGCCCAGCAGCATCAGGCTCCGGCCCGCCTGTGGCGGATCCAGGCTCAGCTCCAGCTCCACCTTCACCCGCTCCAGACCCAGTGCGGCAGCGCGGTCCAGGGTGCCCTGCCGCTCCCCCAGCGTTGCCTGGCCGATATGCAGGACCGGGCTTTCTCCCAGCACCTCGCTGATGCGGTCTCCCGGTCCGGGGGTGGCCCCAAGCTGGAGGAAGGCGAAATACTGCATGTCGGCCTTCAAGCTCAGGCTCTGTTCGATGGGCAAGGTGCCGGTCAGCTCCTGCAAGTCCTCGGGCGGGGTCTCCGGGGGGCGGCCATGTGCGATGCTTCGATAGCCCGCCAAAAAGAGCTTGGATCCTGGAGGAGCAGGCGGGTCGGCGATGATCTTCAGCGTCCGTTCTACCGTCGGGGGGGCGGCGGTGGGGCTAGGCCCATCGCCGATCACCAGCTTCAAAAGCGCCCCTTCAGGCTTCATGCCCTCGCTGGCCCGGTCGCCGTCCTGCGGCGTGTCGCCGCTGCCCCACACCGCCTTGTAGCTGCGGGTGGGGAGTAGCTCCTGCTCGATCTGGAGGGGATCAGTGAAAAATCCACGTTGAATTGGAATTACCTCGACCGGGGTCTCCACCTTTTGATCGGTGGTGGCCTCTGTGGACCGGGGGTCAAAACCCAGCAACCAGAGCTGTCCCTCCGCCGAAGGGGCAGGTTGAATGTCGATCTCAACCTGTACCCGCTGGGTGGTGGTGGGAGGCGTGGAAAAACACCCCAATAGGATCCAGACCATCCGACCTCCTCGACGACGGCGCTCAGC
>JBEIQS010000061.1:0-27878 GCA_040376425.1 Alphaproteobacteria bacterium
CCGCGCGGAAAGCCCGCTCTGACGGGGACGGATCGAGCGGCCTCTGGCGGCGCGATGTTCCTGCTGGCGCTGGGTCTGGTGGGGATGACCTGGCGGGTGTTGAAGGGGGCCAAAGAGGAGGATGCCGTAGCCTCGCCGCCTCAAAACGGATAAAGGCGGCCGCTAGAGGTACTCATGGGTCTGGTAGAGCAGGTATCGAGCGATCTGAAGGCAGCGATGTTGGCGAAGGATACTGTCCGCACCGGGGGCCTGCGCATGATTCGCGCCGCCTTCATCGAGCTGGACAAAGAGGGCAAGGGCCCGGTGACCGACGAGCGCTGCATCGAGCGTCTGAAGACCATGAAGAAGCAGCGGATCGACTCGATTGACTCCTATGTGAAGGGCGGCCGAGAAGATCTGGCCGAAGTGGAACGCGCTGAGCTGGCCATTATCGAGGGCTTTTTGCCCAAGGTAGCGGACGAAGCGCAGACGTTGGTGTGGGTACAGGAGGCCGTCGCGGCCTCTGGCGCCACCACCGCCAAGGAGATGGGCAAGGTGATGGGCCTGCTGATGAAGGCCCATAAGGACGATGTGGACGCGGGCCTGGCGCGCGCGTTGATCACCAAAGCGCTGGGCGGCTGATGTTTCGGCGCCTGCTGGTGGCCAATCGGGGTGAGGTGGCGGCGCGGGTGGTGCGCACATGCAGGCGTATGGGCATCACCCCCGTGGTGTTGGCCTCGGACGCCGATGCCTCTGCGCAGTGGCTGGCCGAGGTGGAAGTGGCGCGGCTGCCGGGATCGGCCCCGCGTGACACCTACCTGGACATGGACGCGGTGATCGCTGCCGCCAAAAAGCACGCATGTTCCGCGCTGCACCCCGGTTGGGGTTTTCTGGCGGAGAATGCGCTTTTTGCTACCCGCTGTGCGTCGGAGGGCATCCGCTTTGTCGGGCCTTCTCCGGCGGCCATGCGGCGGCTCGGCAATAAGGTTGCCTCACGACGCACCATGCGCTCCGGCGGTGTGCCGGTGCTGCCGGGCTCTGAAGGGGTGGTGACGCTGGAAGAGGCGCGGATCATGGCGGCTGAGGCCGGCTATCCGGTGCTGCTCAAGGCGCGCTCCGGAGGGGGAGGGCGTGGCATGCGGAGGGTCTACCAGCCTTCTGAGCTGGAGGCGGCCTACGCCCAGGCCAGTGCCGAGTCCGAGGCCGCTTTTGGCGATGGCGGGCTGTTCGTGGAAAAGTATGTGGAGGCCGGGCGCCACATCGAATTCCAGGTGATGGCGGACAATTTCGGGAACGTGACGGTGCTGGGGGAGCGCGAATGCTCGATCCAACGTCGCCACCAGAAGTTGTTGGAAGAAAGCCCTTCGCCGGTGTTGGACGACGCTACCCGAGAATCGCTGACTGCCGCAATTCAGAGGGCTTGCCGGAACGCCGGCTATGCCAATGCAGGCACGGTGGAAATGCTGCGGGCCCCGGATGGCGGCCTGTACTTCTTGGAGATGAACAATCGGCTCCAGGTGGAGCATCCGGTGACCGAGATGGTCACCGGCCTTGATCTGGTCGAATTGCAGCTCCGTGTGGCCTGCAACGAGGTGGTCAAGCCAGAGTTCCAACGGCGCGGCCACGCGATTGAGTGTAGGATCAACGCAGAAGATCCCGAAAAGGACTTCCGCCCGGCTCCAGGCACGGTCCGCCGCCTGTCCTTCCCGGAAGGCGAGGGGATTCGTGTGGAAACCCACCTGCGCGCCGGGGACAGCATTCCTCCCCACTACGACTCGATGGTGGCCAAGCTGGTGGTTCATGCTGAGAACCGCCCTGCGGCCATCGCCCGGATGGAAGCTGCACTTGCCGCTACCCAGATCGAGGGTGTGCCCACCACCATCGCCCTTCACCGGAAGATTCTGGCGGACTCCCGCTTTCTTTCCGGCGACTACGACACCCGCTTCCTCGGTCTCTGAGGCTCTCCATGGCACACCTGCCGCTGCGCCCCATCGGCAAGCCCCTCTTGGATGTGGGGCTGCCGCCCGAAAACCAGGCCGCCATCGCTGTTCGCGAAGCCGCGCTTCGTAGCAAAATCGACGAAGTGGAGGCCGGCTGGGGCGAAGAGTATGTCGCCCGGGTCCACGAAAAGGGCAAGCTGACCACCTTTGAGCGCATTCAGCTCCTGATCGATCCGGGCACGGAGTTTCTGCCCTTCAACAGCCTGGTGAACTGGGGTCGAAGCTTCAAAGGCAGCAAAAAGCTGGCTCCCGGCGCGGGTGTGGTGAATGGCATCGCCACGGTGGAAGGTCGTCGGGTGGTGGTGATCGCCAACGACAACACCGTGGCCAGCGGGTCGTGGTGGCCGCTCTCGCCCGAGAAAATTGAGCGCGCTCAACAATTGGCCCTACGGCTGAAATTGCCAGTGATCTACCTGGTGGATTGCTCCGGCCTCTTCCTGCCCGAGCAGGCCCTGGCCTTCCCGGGGCGAACGGGGGCCGGCCACATCTTCCGGATGAACAGCCTGCTGGCCGCCTCGGGTGTGCCACAGGTTGCCGGGGTTTTTGGGGACTGCATCGCCGGCGGCGGCTACATGCCGATCATCTCCGACCGCGTCTACATGACCGAGAGCGCCTACATGGTGATCGCGGGTGCGGCGCTGATTCGGGGGGCAAAGTCATTAAAGCTGACCAGCCTGGACATCGGTGGTCCCGAAGTCCACGTCCACCAATCCGCCTGCGCCGACGAGCGCGTACCCGACGATCCCACCGCCATCACCCTGATCCGGCGCGAGATCGCCCGTCTGCCCTCTTCGGCGGCCCCCTTCTATCGGGCAGGCACCGAGGTCGCTCCCCCGCGCTTTGATCCCTCCGAGCTCGCCTCGGTCCTCCCCGTCGATCACCGCATGGCCTACGACATGCGCGAGGTGATCGCGCGGCTGGTGGATGACTCGCTCTTCCACGAAGTGCTGGCGGATCGCGGTCGGGAGATGATCACCGGTGTGGCGCGCATCGGTGGGCTCTATTGTGGGATCATCGCCAATAACCTGCTGCCTACTGAGCACCCGGACGAGCCGGGGCGGATGCGGGCGGGTGGCATCCTGTACCAGCAGGGTATCGCCAAAATCAGCGCCTTCTCGCGCTCCTGCAACGAGGATGGGCTGCCCATCCTGTGGCTGCAGGACATCGCCGGCTTCGACATCGGTGTAGAGGCCGAAGCACTCGGTCTTTTAGGCTATGGAAGCTCGTTGATCTACACCAACAGCACCAACCGGGTGCCGATGATCACCGTGCTCATGCGCAAAGCATCCGGCGCCGGCTACTACGCGATGGCCGGGCTGCCCTACGAGCCGGTGCTGCAGCTCTCCACCACGCTGACCCGGTTGGCGGTGATGGAGGGCCGGACCCTGGCGATTGCGGCCTTCAACACCAAGCTGGACGATGACTTCGAGATCGCCGCCACCGATCCGGTGGAGCGCGAGAAGATCCAGAAGGCGATGGAAGACACCGCCGCCCGCATCGAGGCGGACATGGACCCGGTGAGCGCTGCGGCACGGATGGACACCGACGAGGTGGTTCCGCTGCATCGGCTGCGCGACTACCTGCTGGCCGCTGTGGAGTCGGTCTGGCAGACGCCGCGCCCCGTGCGGAACCCGCGGATCTGGAGCCTGCACGACCTGGTGTTGCTGTCCAAGGGCAGCGCCGCCCACCAGAAGCAGGTGCAGGTGGAGGTGGCCGCTGCGCTTACTGCGACCGACTCCGAGGGGCTCTCCGGCGTCTCGGTGGCCACCGACGGCACCTTCTGGCGCCGTGCTTCGCCACGCGACCCCTATTTTGTGTTGGAAGGCCAGCCGGTCGAAGCGCACACCACCATCGGGCTTATCGAGGTGATGAAGACTTTTACCCCGGTCAAAGCCGGGGTTGCGGGCACCCTGCAGCGCTTTGCGGTGGCGGACGGCGCCTCCGTGCAGGCCGGTGCCCCCGTGGCCTGGATCGCCTGAGCAAAAAAAGGAGGAAGCAAAGCGCTTCCTCCTCCTCGGTAATCCTGACTACAAAGCCTCCGAAGGTGCCTTGTAGTCCAGGCTACAAACCCATAAAATCAGCGTCCCGCCGCCTCAATCCAGCGGATCAGGCTGCGCACCATCGTACCGGTACCACCGGGGGTGTAGTGCATCAGCGGGGACTCCAGGTAGGCCGGACCGGCGATGTCCAGGTGCGCCCACTTGTCGCAGGTCACAAATTCGGACAGGAAGAGCGCGGCAGTGATCGAGCCGCCTGCGCGACCGCCAACGTTCTTCAGGTCGGCCACTTCGGACTTCAGCTTGTCGCGGTAAAGGTCCACCAGGGGCATACGCCACACGCCATCGCCTGCCTCGGCCGCGTGCCCGATCGGGGCCGCGTTCAAGTCGTCGGAGCGGGTGTACAGCGCGGTGTACCAGTCGCCCAGGGCGACCACCGCAGCGCCGGTCAGCGTGGCGAGATCCACGATGGCCTGGGGCTTCAGCTCGGAGGCATAGGCCAGACAGTCAGCCAGCACCAGGCGCCCTTCGGCGTCGGTGTTGTGGATCTCGGCGCGCTTGCCGTTGTAGAAGCGCAGCACGTCGCCCAGCTTGTACGAATTCCCGGAGGGCATGTTCTCCACCGCGCCGATGATGCCGTCCACGCGGACATTCGGGCGCAGGGCCTTCACGGCTTTCATCACGCCCACGACGGAGGCGGCACCGGCCATGTCGCACTTCATGGTGAGCATGTTTTCGTTGCTCTTCAGCGACAAGCCGCCGGAGTCGAAGGTCACGCCCTTGCCCACCAGCGCCAGGTGGCCCTTGGCCTCGGGCGGGTTGTAGGAGATGTGGATGAAGCGCGCGCCGCGTACGGAGCCCTGGCCCACGCCGGCGATGCCGCCCATCCCCTTCTCGCGGATCTTGTCTTCGTCCCACACGTCCACGGTGATGTTTTCACCAGCCAGCTCCTGGCAAATGCGCGCCAGCGAGGCGGGGTAGATCTCCGCCGCGGGCTCGTTCACCAGATCGCGGCACAGGTTCTGGCCCGCGATCGAGGCCAGGGCCTGATCCACCGCCGCCTGGTTCTCCGCCACACCCACCAAGGTCACCGCCTCCAGCGGGGCCTTGCGGCTGCTTTCGGACTTATACCGGTCGAAGCGGTAGTTTCCTTCGGCAATGCTCTCCATGATCGTGCGGAGCACACCCGCGTTGGGGGCTGCGCCGTGGAAGGCGATAGCGAGGGTCTTGGCGCCGCGTACCCGAGCCTGGAAGCCGGCAATTCCCGCAGCCTGGCGCAGATCGGCAGGTGTGCCGCCGCCGACGCCCACAAGCAACAGGCGCCGGGCGCGGATATGGCCCAGAGAGGGAGTGGGCAGGGAGGAACCCGCCTTGCCGGTGAATTCTTCGTCGCGGGTCAGCGTGGCGAGCGTGCCGGAGAAGCAGCCGGGGCCGTCCAGGGGCGCCACGGCGGCTGCCACTGCACCCGCCGGAACGGCGAGCACCAGAAGGTCGGCGGAGACGGTCGAGAGGTCAGCAGCAGAAAACGAGAAGATCATGGTGGGTTATTTCCGAAGGATGAGGAGGATGACCAGGAGCACGGCGATCAGTCCGGCCAGGACGGTCATCAGCATGGTAACGGGGTCATTGCGGAACACGTGCATCACCCGGTCCAACAGACCGCCCTGCCGCTCCTCGTCCTCGTCCTCGCCGCCATGGGCGGTGGTCTCGTCGTCGAAGCTGTCGGGTACCCGGTCGTTTCGGGCGGGGGGCAGCGGCTCCTGGGTCCAGGAACGCTTGGGAAGGGCCGGGGTATCCTCGCGAAGGGGAGCCTTCTGCGGGGGGCGGGAGCTGCGCGTAGGGTCCGGCCGATTGCGCGGATCCGGGCGTTGTTCCGGGCGTTGCTCCTGGCGTGGATCCGGGCGGGCAGGCTCCGGACGGTAGGGCGGCTGAGTCTCCGGACGACGGCTCTGCTCGCCTTCCACGCGGGAGGGCTCGGGAGGACGCTGCCGGGGAGGCTCGGCCTTGGCCGCGGTCAAATCCAAACGGATCGTCGGAATTTCGGGACGTTGCTCCGCACGCGGGGGCTCGGCGCGGGGCGGCTCGGCCCGGGGCGGCTCGCGGTGCTCCTGGCGGGGAGCTTCCACGCGTGGAGGCTCCGCCTTGGGCTCTGCCCGGGGCTCGGGCTTGGGCGGGGGATCCTGCCGTGCGGGAATGGGCTCGGGTGCGCGGGGCTGACCGGCGTCGGTGCGGCTGGGCGGATCCTGACGGTCTGAGCGCGCGGGCTCGGGACGGGCCGGAGGCGTGGGGAGCAGGGGCACCACGGTGCCGCCGGTGGTGGGGATCTCGGCGTCGTTCCTGGGATCGGGCACCACGTCCGGGAAGGGCAGGGGCCCCGGCTCGGCGGGGGGCTGAGCAGGGGGCGTCCAGCCGGCGGCCGGCCGCACCAGATAGTCCACCTCGGTGGCACTGGGTGGATCGCCCGCGTCGCGGATGGTGAAGCCCAGGCGCGTGCGGAAGCGTCCCGGGGCCAGCCCGGTGATTCCGAATTGGAAGCGGAAGCGTCCCGAGGGGTGCTTGTCGATCCGGTAGGTCAGCTCCGCGTCTTTGACCCGCTCGTCGCGATCGAGGTCGTAGACCGCCATGCCCACACCGATCTCCTCCTGCCCCTCCACGCCAGGGCTGCAGCCCACGGTGCAAGAGAAGGAGACCGCCTCGTCGGTGGTGAAAAAGGACTGGTTGGGGCCCCGATCCAGCATCACCTTGCCCAGGGTGTGGATGCGGGGGCGGATCAGGGAGCCCAGCTCCTCCATCCGGTTGAGCAACTCTTCCAGGCGGTTGAAGCGATAGGGCGGCGAAGGCGTACTTTCTCGGGAAAGGGCGCGGGAAAGGAATGCCACCGTGCGGTCGGCCATACGCTGGTGAAAGCGCGGATTGGATTCTTCCTGCTTCAGCTTTTCGGTGATCCGGTTCTTCAGGTGAATGGCCACCTGCTTGCTGATGCCCTCCTTGACCAGGGGCGGCATCGGCTCGCCGGTGCAGAGTCCCTGAAGGAGCAGTGCGGCCAGCGCGTAGCTGTCGATACCCGGTCCCCAGGCAATATCGCCGGTCGCTTCCACGATCTCCGGCGGAAGCACGCGTGGACCACTCTGCACGGCCAGCATCTTGCCGATGGCCTTGCGGGTGGCGGTGGTCACCACATCGGTGAGGAAAACCTCGCCGCGCTCGTTAAAAAAGATGTTGGATGGACGGAGATTACCGTGGAGCCCCGGCCCGGAGGAGAGCTGGCGGGCGGCCTGCCCGATGCTGAGCAGGGTGGCCATCAGGCTGGCCAGGGTCATCCCATCGGCAAGGCGGCGCTCCAGAGAGTCTGAAAAGCGGGGCAGGATGTAAGCGGGTTGACCATCCGCTAGGGTAAAGCGAGCCTCCATCCTGGGGAGAAAGGCAAAGTTGCCCTGCTCATACAGGCGGGCCTGCTCCAGTACGGCCTCCTTGGTGGCGGCAAAAAGTGCCTCGGAGCCCGGAACTTCCGATCGGAAATCCTCGGGTCCAAGCGGACATTTCAATACGTGGAGGCTATCCGAGCTCTCCCGACGCACCAAGAACGAACTGCCCCAGAGGCCGCGGCCCAGAAGCTGACCGACCTGGTAGGTATTTCCCTGCCCATCCCGAACGACGTCACCCGATCTCATCAGCCCGGCCTTTAGAACCGCACAATACTATCGGTTGGAGGAGGTTGCGGCAAAGAGGTTTTGCGATCCAATCCGAATATCGGCGGACAGGGGCGAAGGGCCGGCCCCGTGGACGTCTCCTCGACGGACCAGCAGGGCTGCCAATGGGGCCCCGGTTCCAGGCGGGCCTGGTGCAGCGGGGCCCGACAGCCGATCAGGGGGAGGAGGAGCTCCCAAACCCGATCTGGAGACCAGCCCGCCTCACGAAGCTGGCGGATTCCCATGCTGCCCTCACTTTTGGACAGCTTTTTTCCGTCCGGCCCCAGCAGCAGCGGCACATGGAGCCAGGTGGGTGCCTGCCAGCCCCGGCAACGATACAGGAGGATTTGCAGGGCGGTGGCTGCCAGAAGGTCCGCTCCCCGCACCACCTCCGCCACCCCGTCGCGGTGGTCATCCACAACCACGGCCAGCGGGTAGGCTGCTTCGCCGTCCGCACGCATCAGAATGGGTCCGTCGGGTGGAAGTACCCGCTGGGTACCCCAGGCCCGGTCTTCAAACACCACTTCGCCGGGTGCGGGATCAAAGCGCCAATTGCCCTGCGTCGGGTGCCGATCCCGGCAGCGGCAAAGACCCGCGAGGCGCTGCGTTCGACTGCAGTCACAGCGCCAGGTGGGTATGCCCTCCAGGGAATAGGAACGTTGGGACTGGCACTGTACCTCCTCATCCCAATGCAGACCCAGCCAGCGCAGATCCTCGCGCTGCCCCCTGGCCACCTCCTCGCGCGCCCGGCCCCGATCCAGGTCCTCCATCCGAAGAAGGAGCTTTCCCCCGGCATTCCGCACGCTGATCCAGGCTGCACCGAAGGCCAGCGCGTTGCCCAAGTGCAGTGCACCTGAGGGGGTGGGTGCCAGACGGCCCACCTTCATCCTGCGGGCTCCAGGGCCACCGTGACCGCCCGGTCCACCCGGCGGGTGCCCTCCCACAGGTCGGGGACCAGGGTGACAGTACGGATCTCATTCCCGGCCTTCAAGGTTGCTTCTCCGGCATACCACAGCTCGATTCGTGCCAGTCCCCGATCGTCTGCGATGGCGCCGCGCGCCGACATGCCAGGCAGCTCCAGCCAAACGGCCGTTCCGGGTTTGGCTCCCCGAACCTTCACAACCGACGTTGCCCGACGGCTCGCGGACGTCCAGGCCTTTGTGCCCAGCTCGCGGGATACCGCTTTCCAGGCGGGTATCCATGCGGCGCGATCGCGTGGCGGCGGTGGGAAAAAGACTCCACCCGGACCGCCCTTGCCGGTCGCCTTCAGAAAAGCTTCGCCTGACGTGGCAAAGCTCAAAAAATGCTCGGCAGAGCCGATCTCAATCACCCAGGCGCGAAGGTTGAAGTTACGGGCTTCCACGCCTGCAATCGACACCGCGCCCCCGTCGATGCCCAGAACCGGACGGCGCAGAGGGTCTTCGCGCAGGCGACCACAGGCGTCCATGCGGAAGTTGGGCGACCCTTCACAGATCCAGGCGACCACCGATGGACGGGCCGCCGAGATGTCCAGGAGGCGCCGATCCTGCTCCGATGCCATGGGGGCGATACCCCGCCACATCGCACCGTAGTCCGGTCGCCCCTCCCAGATTCCGCCGTCACAACGAGGCATATGCACCACCGGCACCGCCCATTCGTCGAAGCTGGCCAGCCACTGGCTGTCGGCCACCTCGCCGTGCACCTCCACCGCGTTGGCCTCCACCTCGGGAAGGGCATCCACGAGGAAGGCCGGACTCTCCAGCGGGTTGACCCGCAAGGCCATCAACGGATTGTTTTCTCCGTTGAGAAAAAAGGCGCCATCGCGCACTTCCGTCTGTCGAATGCCAATGCGCTGGCTACGCATGTCCATCACTGCGCCCCCCCTGTCGCGCAGGGTTGCAGTGGCGGTGTACAGCTCAGCCTTGCCGATATCCCAGAGCTCTCCCTTCCATTTCTGTGTGTCAAAACTTTGACCGGAGCCTATCGGATCCCAGCGCTGCACCGTCCGTCCATCCTGCTGGACCACCAGCTCCAGGGTGGACCCGTCGGGGGCGGCCACGACCTCTACTTTCGGGCTGATCTGTCCGTCGCGATAGTCCAGGGCAATGCTGCCCACCCGCGAGGTACCCACCAGCCGCAGCTCCACCAGCCCGGCCCGTACGCGCCAGTTGCGGTTGGCCATCGTCAGGCCCTTGGGCTCCACAGTCGGCATAAAAAGGCGCAGCTCGAGGTGGTGCGACCCCGCCGAAAGGGCGGGCAGCTCAATCTCTTGCGGCGCGTGCCCCATAAACACGCGAGGGATTTCCTTTCCGTCAATCAAAACATCCACCCCCCACCAGAGCCCGTCCATAAACAGGCGGGCAGAGCTGGGAGCATCCAATACAAAATCCAGGCTGCCCGTGGGTGGGTCACCGGTCTTCCAATGCACCGGCAGGTTCAGCTCCAGGCGGGAGCGCGATCCGCCAGCAGACACGGAAGGAACGGCATTTTCGGCCGACGCCTCTACCGTCTCGGAAGGTGGCGGCGTCTCGGGGATGGATTCCCCGGTACATCCGCCGAGCAGCCACAGCAGACTAGCGCTCATCGGCCCCCACGTCGGGAATGTCCGAGCGGACATCGCCGTCAATGTCGTCGTCGCAGGCCCCCTCTTCAAGAACGGCACCCTGGTCGTTGGCTGGACTCTCCGCACTCAGGTGCAGGTCCTCCTCCCCCGAAAAATCACTGCTTTGTGGAACAATGTTGTGTGAGAGACTGAAGGTGCCCACCGTGGGCTGCGGGGTGTCGGGCCACAAGCCGTTGATCAACCTTCCCGAGCTCTGCTGGCCAAAGGTCTCCAGAACGGTCGGCGGCGAGGGGATCGCCCAATAGCTGTTGTGGAGGATGGAGATCATGCAGCTATTGTAAACGCCGATCCCCGTGCGCATGTCGGTCGCCAGCTCGGCCGTTGGAAGACCCAGGAAGTTATTGCGCAGAAATCCGCCGTCATGTTCAATTTCCACGCCATCCGGGCACGCACTGTCGCCTGGACTGCGGGCGTCGGACAGCGGCCCCTCATCGTCCCCAAAGGCCACCAGGCGGCTGGAGTCGGTGATGGAGTTGCGCTCGATGATGGTTCCGCCGCTGCCGTCCCGAAAGCGGATGGCCCAGGGCCAGTCATCACACCAGAAGCCGTGCACGTTGTTGGCATACAGGCGCCAGTTTCGGGCGCCGATGGCATCCACCCCACCCATGCAGCTCACCGAGCTGTTCTCCCGTCCTTCGGCACTGCGAGACAGCTCGGAGCAGCCCAAGGTTCCCGCGTCCGCCCAGCTCCCGCTCCCCGGCTCGATGCGCAGCGCCTCTTCCCCGGCATCCAGAATGTGCAGGCCGTAGAGGCGCGTTCCATCGGTGTTTTCCCCATTTCCTCCTCGAACGACCACTGCGGGGCCATAGGAGCGGGTGAGCGTGACTCCGATCAGAGTCACGTCGGAAGCCACAATCGTTATCAGGCTGGGGCTGGCGTAGAAGCCATCCAGGATCACCGTGGAAGGATCTCCCGACCGGGAGCGCAGGGTGAGCCCTTCCTTGTCCAGCAGCAGACCGGCGGACAGCTCGTAGCTGCCGGCCTCCAGAATCAAGGTGCTGTGGGGCGAGGCATCGGCGACGGCAGCGGCCAGATCATCCCCAGGGCTCAGCACAATTCCGCCGCTCGGTGCAGGCAGAAGGGAGCAGTCTTCCGGTAGAGAACGGGCTGTCTCCCCCCCCGGGTCAGAGTCTACTTGAGCAGGGGCAGTGCAGGCCAGCAGGAACAGCAGCATGGCGCGGAGTGTAGCCGGTCCAGCCGTGGCTCAGCCGTCGCTCAGCAGCTTTTTGATGGCAGGGTAGTCGTTGGTACCCACCGATCCCATACGCGAACAACGGATCTTCTGGTTCTTATCTACGAAAAGATGAATCGGAATCGCCGAGGTCGCGTCGATCTTGACCGTGGTGAACCATGGCGCGACCAGGGCGAAGTCCCGCACCCGAAGACTGTCTTTCGCTTCGACGTGCTTTTCTTGAAAACGGCGTACATCGTCCGCTTTCGCGTCCACCGAAAGGAAGGCAACGTCCAGGCTGATTCCATCGGCCGTGAGCTGCTGTTGCCACTTCTTGATCAGTGGCATTTCCTCGACACAGGGACCACACCAGGTTGCCCAGACGTTCACCCAACGCCAACCGCTCTGGGCGGAAGGCGGCGGATTATCCAGCTCAGGCCACGAGAAGCTTGGTGCCTGGTCCGCTGGCGGGTGCGCTTCGCAGAAGTTGTCCACCACCGCCTGTTGTTGGGCGGGCGACACCTTCACGGCGTCCACACGGGAGGGGGGAGGGGTGGTGGGTGCGCCGCCATCGCAGGCAACGAGGCCCACCAGCGCGATCAGAGGGAGCAGTCGATCCATGCGATAAAGGCGCTCCGGTTGAGATCCTGGGTCTGGCATGCGTCGGAAGGGCCGCTGCGTTGCCACTTACAGAACTCCTGATCGAGCTGGGCCACTTCCTCGCCCAGCCACAAAAGTCCGACTTCTTTGTCCAGATCCGGGTCGTTGAAGGTCTGCTTCAGGTGGCTGAGCACAGCCTTCCCGCGGCGTTGGGACAGGTCCCGGTTGTACACCGCAGAACCTTCCGGGGAGGAGCGAGACACCACGAAGAAGTAGGATGCTCCACGCTGATCGGCGTAGATGCGATCCAGAAGTGCGGTGTCGTTCGGATCGAGGATGTCGCTGTCCTGATCAAACTGGATGATTCCCGCACGCTCGGCCATGGGCATAAAGAAGCTGTTGAAGTCGCCGCCCGACATCGTGGCCACCTGCTTGGCCTCCATGGGCTGGCAGCCGCGCACTTCTCCGCTGCCCAACAGGCCGCAGGACTGGAGCACACGGCGGAGGATCTTCTTCAGGTCCCCATTGCAATAGCCTTCGTTGGCGGCTGCCGCGAGCGGTACCTCCGACGCGGCTGCGGTGGCTTCGGCTTCGCGGAGGCGTCCCTCAGCCTGACCCACCCAGACGCCGGTCAAAGCGGTAGGAAGGAGAAGGCATGCGGTGGCAATACCGTAGTGAGTCGCGTTCATTTGGAGGCCTCCTGCTTGCTGATCAGGCGGGACAGAGCGTAGTCCATACCCAGATCCGTATCCTCATCGCAGAGCTTTTGGTTGCGCACATAGACTTGCGGGGTCAAGACCGGAATCTGGTTGGCCACCGCCCAGCGCAGCGATTGGTTCAGCTTCTGCTTCACCTTGCTGGAGCCCAGGCAGGACTTCAGCTCAGGGAAGGCGCCGACCACCAAGGTTTCCGCTGCCTTGGGGTCCTTCTCTGCGGCCGCGCGGATCTCGTCCTGCTTTTCAAAGGCCCAGTCGATCACCGCCTTGCCCTTTGCATCGCCCGCGCAGAGAATGGCTTCGCTGATGGTGCAGGCGCCCGCGTGCAGCGTGGTGCCCACCATCCAGTTGCAGCTATTGTCCAAGGGGAAAAGAACGGCTTTGCGATTCAACTTCTCGGAGAGGCCGGAGGCGTCCAGGCGATTTTCGAAGCCTTTACAGGCCGGACAGAGCGGATCGAAGACTTCCACCGTGGGCGCGCCAGACGCATTGCTGTCCAGGGCGATCATCACGCCGTTGGTGTCTTCGGGCTTCGGCAGCTCGCCGCAACTGCCGACATACTTGGAATAGTCCGGCATCATCGCCACATAGGCGACGGCCGGCATGGCGACAAAGGCAATCCCCATCGCCGCGGAGGAGATGTGACCGGACAGCTCCTGGCCCAGCTCGGTTTCCGGGTGGCCCATGGCCTGACGCCACAGGACCAGTGCGCTCAGGAACACGCCAAGGCTTGCGCTGTAGGTGCCGATACACAGCTTGCAGGCCGCTCCCAGCTCGACCAGGGAGATGTAGCCCATGACCATAGAGGTCAGCAGCGGCAGGGTGGCGGCGGCCAGAAGAAAGCCGGTGGTGCCGGTTTCCTGCTCGCGCCGGTTCAGGAGAAGGTCCAGCCCGCGAAACAGCAGGTAGGCAAACACCGCCAGACCGGGCAGCGAGATAGGCAGCCCGCCCCAGATGGTGGCCCGCAACACCGAGGAGTAGGGGCTCATCATGGTGACATGGCAGCCGCTGGATCCGCTGGCATCGGTCCCGGTGATCCCCGGGATGAAGGAGCAGTGGATGCCGTGGACCTGACGGTCCAGGTGCTGAACAAAGTCGTAGGTCGAAAATCCGGTGAAGAAGACACCAGCAGCGGCTGCGACCAGGAAAAGAATCAAGAAGACATTGGGACGCATGGGCGCCTCCGAAGGGGCGGCGTCTATCTGAAATTGCAGCTCTGTCAAGGGTTTGAAGTCCCGCTCAGCCCGGTCCCCACAGGATATGGTAGGAACCTTCCCGGAAAGAGCGTGGTTGAATGCCAGAAGCCGCCGCCAGAGGCTTGGGATCTACCGTGTCATCCGTGTCAAATGTCGAGACGACGTCCGGGTGAAATCCGGGAAGAACCGACATCATCCGCTTTGCGACCGGAATGGGCACCGACAGGGTGCGGACCTTCCTACCGGCATGGCCGGCCAGCAGGTGCACAATCTCCTTCAGGCTGAAGGACTCAGAGCCGCCCGCGTCAAAATCCCGATTCCAAACTTTTTTCTCTATCAGTGCCAGGATGGCTGCCGAAAAATCCTCCACATGGACCGGTTGGCGCCTGCACGCCCCACTGCCGATCAGTGGTACCACGGGCAGGTGGGTGACCATCGCGGCCAGGGTCTGCATGGACTCCCGGTGGGTGGGACTGTGCTCCGGGTGCCAGGGCCCGTAGGGCGCACAGGGCCGCACAATCAAATAGGGAAGCCCGGAGCTACGCAAGCGTTCCTCGTCCTCGATCCGCGACTTGGCATAGGCGTTCTGGCGGGGCCAGTGGACCACGGTAGAGGAGCCGTAGATCACCGGCTTGCCCCAGGAGAGGATGTTGTCCATCATCCGGCGGTTCTGTGCCGGTGCATCATCGGCCATGACCTTGGCGGCCAGATGCACCACCAGATCCAGGCCGGGGGGAGGGGAGATGACGCTGAGATCCCCTTGTAGCGACCGGACTCCCGCAAGTGCCAGCGGCGTGGAGCGCCAGAGCCCGATCACGTCCATACGGCGCCGCGCGGCCAACGAGCAGAAGTGGGCGCCGACAAAGGAGGAGGCACCGGTGACCAGCATTTTCATCGGCGCGCTCTAACCGATCGGGAGGGTGGATGCCCGAAGGGCGATCATCACCGCCCGCCCGGGCCCGAAGCGGTGAAGATCAGGAAGAAAGCCTGCTGTACGCACCATGCTCTCCAAGACCGTCGCCGTGGGAGCGGACTCCTGTGTGGGGCCATACTGCTCGGGCTCATCCAGCTCCGCCCGGGGCCAGGACCAGACCACATCCCCAATCACCAGCAGTCCGCGCTCGGGAAGCGAACGTCCAAGCCGGATCAAGAGCTGCTGCTGTTCCTGCGGGCTCAGGTAGCGCAGGCTGTCGTGCAGCAGCACCACCGACGTGCCGGGCGGCAGCGAATAGCTTCGCAGATCGGCAAGAACAAACTGCAGGTTCTCCGGTGCGCCCTGTCTGGCCACCCTCAGCACCTCGCCATCGTTGTCCACGCCAATCCCACTGCGAATGCTGGGGGCAAGCGCTCGAAGTAGCTCTCCCTTACCGCAGCCCAAATCCACGACTTGATCCATAGGATGTGCCTCGATCGCGGCCACCACCACCCGTCCTGTCACCTCCGACCAGTTCATGTCCATCCCCCGGGTTAGCTTAATCCCATGTCTGAGAGCCCGGCACCGAAGGGTGCTTCTTTGTTGAGAAAACTGGCCTCCGGAGGCCAGATCCTGACAGCCGCTTCGATCTATGCCTCCGGCTTGCTCGGAATCCTGGTCGTAGAGGTTCTGGGGCCCTATTTGGGCATGGCTGTCCAGATGTACCTGGGAAACACCGAACCGCGGCAGCCAGAGGTGCACTGGCCACTGGGCCTTGCGGTGGTCCTTGGTCTGCTGCCGGTCGCGCCCCTGGTCACCAAGCGGTGGTTGCTGACGATGCTCGCCAGCATTCCATTTGCGATGCTACCTTGGTGGATGATCTATCGCTTGACGATAGATGCGGGGCAATAGCTCGAAATCACATGAAGTATTTTTTTCTCATGCATGTCCGAGGGATCGAACTATAGAGTGCTGAAATTACTGCAATTTTGGGGAGGACCGCAGCGCCCGCTCCACCGAGCGTAGAATCTCCTCGTCATCCGGAAATCCTGCCAATGTTTTGCGCGCAACAACCGTGCCGTGTACGGACACAGTAAAAATACCTCCACTGCCCTTTACCAGGGTGGCGCTCACGTCCAACTCCTCCCGCAGCATGTCCATCGCCCGGATGGCGCGCGGGAGGTAGCCTCAACTCATGCAGTAGGTGATCTCAACGTCGTTCATCGGATGCTCCGACCGCTCCTCTAACCCCGAAGAACGGGCCCGCTACTCCTCGGTGAGCCAGGCCAGGGCCGCCAGGGCGGTGCGCCAGGCTTCCTGGCGGGCGGGCGCACCCCGTGACGGCTCCTCTCGTTCAGAGCCCAGGTTGTTGTTCCGATAATCCTGTGCGGGCAGAAGACAAACCTCCAGGCTTCGGTCTGGAAGGAAGGGCTGCCCCCGGGACAAAAGTTGCTCGGACCGCCATATCTGAAGGGGGGGAGCGCCCTGTTTCCGCAGGAGGGGATGCGGCAGGCTGCTCTGGGTCTCGGTGGCAACCTCTCCCGCTGCAGGCGCCACCTCCGCTGGGCTATCCTGAAGGAGAAGCAGGCGTCCCTCGCGGGGAAAATCAGCACTACTGCCGGGAAGGTGGATGCGGGCCTCCCCGGGGCCGCAGCGTTCAGCAAAGCCCCGGTGTGCGGCCACCCGCTGCACCAAGGCTTGGAGCGAGCGGTGGCCGGTGGGACTCGGATCCCCGCAGCCCCCCGCGCCTGCGGGGCCGCCCGTTCGAAGGATGGGTGCTTCCTCCTTTTTCAGCTCCCGCCCAACCACCCAGTCCAAAACCCGGGCGAAAAAGCGGCCATTGTCTTCCAGGCCGATCATCGCGTCCGTCCAGGCATTCTGATCACTGAGCACCACCACGCGGCCCTTCCCCAGCTCCCTGGCCGCCGCCATCACACGCGCGCCGCCGGGCTCCTTGGAGCCCTCCTTGAGATCTCCCTGGAAATTCCCTGCATCTGTGGGATCCCAGCGATCGGCCCAGCGCCCCCCGCGCAGCAGCACCCGCCACTCTGGTCCAAGCGGCGCATCCACCAAGGGGCGCCAGCCCTCCGGCCCCCTCAGCTCTCCGGCCCCCTGAACCACCACGGTAGCCACCCCGTTGGTGATGGGGTGTCCACTCTCCACCTCGGCGCGAAACATTGCGGGGCGAAGTGGTGAAAAAAGCAGATTCTCCCGGCTCTCAGCGACTGTGACGGGCGGAAGGGAGAAGCCGAAGCGAAGCGCCAGCGGCTGCAAAAGCTCCGCATGAAGGTCCTGGTTACTGCTCTCGGCAATCAGCAGTAGTCCGCCGCCGGCCTGCACATACTCCACCAGGGCCAGAACCTCGGTATGGCTGAAACCCGGCCGATGTCCGGAAGGCAGGTTCAGAATCACCGCTGAGCTGCCGGCGAGCATCACGGGCGACAGAGCAAGGGGGAAATCTCGTCGTTCAGGTAGATTCGAGAAGGCGCGATACATCCCTCTGAAATCATCCGATTTTCCTACCAGGCCAAGTCGATCCTGATCGCGCCGTTCGCTGCTGTGGCGACGATCCAGGACCACCGGGCCGTCCGGGGTGGGGGGCCAAAGCGCGTAGACGGCGGCCGCCAGCCCCGGCAGGGCGAATCCCCCCTGGCTGGCATAAAAGCTGCCTTCTTTCTTCAACTCCTCCTCCCAAGGGGGAGTACGCTCCATGCGCTCAAAAAAAGGAAGGCTGAACAAAAGAATGCCCGCCCCGAACAGCCAGAAAACGCGCAACAGACGCATCTACGGCAGCCGGATCAGGGTTGCGGTGGCCTCATTCGGGCCCCAGATCAGAATCTCTGCTGCTTTATCGCCGGTCAAGTCGTGAGTAAAGATTGTATCATTCCCGACGGGTACGCGGAGCTCCTGGTCGAGTAGGGGGGCACTGCTCAGGCCCTCTGCGGTCCCCGTGTACACCCGGACCCGGTCCTCGCCCTCGTTGGTCACCAGATCGCGGCGCCCGTCCCCGTTCACATCTCCATCATAGGTGGCCTGAAATTTGCCTGAAGTTCCAAGTGGATAGGAGAGATCACGTAAGCTAACACCTGAAGAAAATCCGGAGGCGTAGCGGTACAAACGCAGGTTTACACGGACCACCCGAGAGACCAGGGCGCGCGCGAGGTTTCCGAAGCCCACATCCACCTCGGGCACGATCCAATCCTGATCGCCGTCACCATCGAAGTCCTCCAGCGCCACCCCGAAGGCTGCGGAAGCCGTGGAAAGGATCACCGGCGCGGCAAATCCACTGCCTGTACCCTGGCAATAGACAAGCTCCGAGGTGGCCCCGAAGAAGCTCCCGTCCATCACCAGGCGCTGCACCGCCAGATCCACGCGCTTGTCTCCGTTGATGTCCTTGAACCACACTCCGGTGATTTCCCGACGTACTTCGCCCTCTTTGGGGGGAAGATCGCGCGGCTCCAGGTCGAAGGGCAGATTCAGAAGTGCTGTGCGGGCCCCCACCGCCGGGCCGCCAAACCAGACCTTCAGGTGGCGATGGGAGGGGTGCAGCAGATCCTGCCAGCCGTCACCGTCCACATCTGCCACGTTCAAGGCGGGGGAGTGAATGGTCATCTGGGAACTTTCACCCCCGTTTTCCCAGGATGTGGACAGAGAGCCTTCCGGGGCGGCCGCCACTGCACCCAGGGAACTCCCGTCTGAGCGGAAGCTGTGGAGTTTTCCGGCGGCGTAGAAGATGATCTCCGGTTTTTTGTCGCCATCCAGGTCGTGGAGCAGGTGGCTGTGGGCCGGCGTGGTCGGCCCCAGAGCGGCCAACGGTGTGGACAGGTTCAGAACGCGGGTGGGCGTCGCCCCGCTGTAGCGGAGCAGGCCATCGCGGTCCAACACCACGATGCTCCCATCGGCATCCCAAAGCTGTGCTTTGTTCCCCAACGAAAGCTCATCCCGCGCGCTCACCGCGCCGTCGTTCCCGAAGTGCAGGACCGTCAAGCGCACCTTGTCCGGCGCCTCTCCGGCCGGCTCTCGACTCTCCAGGATGAGCTCTTCCTGGGGGTCTTCGTCCACATTTGCCGCATGGACTGCTGCCAGGTTCGGCGGCATGGAGAGGGTGCTGATGGTGGGCATCGGCGTCGCTAACGCGATTCGGCGGCGAGCGGAACCCCCCCAAAAAGTGGGACATGCTGTGACGGAAGTTGGCGAAGGCTTTGCGGGTCGCCGACGTAGAGCTTTTGGCGGCGCAACAGCCCACGACAGGGTAAATTCCTGCGCCACTCCGAGGTCCAATGCGCCGGCTGCTCTCTTCGCTCGCCCTCGTTTCCGCCCTCTGTATGGTTCAACCTGCCCTTGCGGTGGATTCCGGTGCGCCGGCGGCCCCGTTCAGCCTGCGGGATCTCACGGGCACGGTGCACACGCTGGAGGAGTTCAAGGGGAAGGTGGTGGTGTTGTCCTTCTGGGCTACCTGGTGCGGGCCCTGTCAGGTGGAAATGCCCCACCTTCAGGCGATGTATCAGGAGTTGGGGCCTAAGGGCTTGGTAATCCTGGGAATTTCAGCCGATGATGCGAAGACGGTATCGGGCGTTCGGCCCATCGTCGCCGCCAAAAAGTTGACCTACCCCATCCTGCTGGACACCGATACCAAGGTGGTCGCTCTCTACAACCCGCAGAAGACCCTGCCCTACACCGTGGTGGTGGGCCGGGACGGAAAGGTGGCCGAGGTCCACGCCGGCTACACACCCGGCGACGAGGTGAAGCTGAAGGAGAAGCTGGTGGCGCTTCTGGCGGTAGCGGCCCCTTGATCGCGCTTTTTCTTCCACTGGTGATGGCGGCCGAAGTTGTCACACCGTCGGGGCCTCTTTCGGGGGGCGGCGTTCATGGCAGCGAGTCGGCCCGCCTGCGTTTTTGGGGCGTTCCACGCACACTTCCGGGTGTAGAGGGGATCCGCTTTGAAAGTTGCCCGTCCTCGTGGTTTTCGCCGGGCTACTGCGACGGCGACCCCACCCATGTGCTGGACTACCAGGAGCTGGTGAATCGCTTCAGCGTCAACGCGACCGGATCTCGGTGGAACCTGGCCTTGCAGGGCGACGCGGTGGCGCTGTTCTCCAACCGCTACATCCTGGATGGAGAGCTGCAGCGCGAGCGCGACCTCTACGAGGATGGCGTTGCGAACATATTCCCCGATGCCCTGATCGTTTTGGAGAAGGCCAGCCTGGAGTATCGGGGACAGGCCTTCAGCTTCACCCTGGGGGATACCTGGTCATCCTTCGGTCGCGGCATGGCGCTGAACCTGGTGAAAAACACCGATGTAGATGTGGATACTTCGCTGCGCGGCCTCCGGGCGGGCTACAGCAGCAGCAACTGGGAGCTCACCGCGCTCACCGCCTTCACCAACCCGCAGCAGGTGACGTTGGAGAATCCCAACGAGAACCTTGCGGTGGACGATGGGCATGCCATCCACGCCATCCGCGCACAGCGCTATGGTCTGGGGCCCGCTACGGTCGCGTCCCATCTGGTGTTGGTACAGTACAATCCCACCCCGGGAGAGGCCTTCGCGGCTTGGAACCAGCCGGTGGGGGCACTGGTGGGTGGCGGTTCCGTGGGTCTGACCGGCGCCGCCTACGAGCTGTACCTGGAATCGGACGGCTACGCCTACAACGACCCCGCCATTCCGGTCAGCGGCGGGGCGGCGGTCTATGCGAGTGGTTCGGCCTACATCGGTGCCGCCTCGTTGCTGTTGGAAGCCAAGTACAGCAAGAATACGGAGTACATCAATACTCCCACCGGTGGCTACGGCTACGAGATTGCGGCCGGTCCGACCTTGGAGTACGAGCGGGTCATCACCGAGGACTCCTCGGCCACCGTGAACTCCAACGACCTGATCGGAGCAAAACTGCGTGCCGACTTCGGCGTGCCACTGCCTGCGGGGAACCTCGCGCCATTTGTGAGTGCCGCGGTCTTCCGGGACAGTGACCTGGCCGGGCTGCACTTCAACCGCAGTCCCGAAACGGTGATCCACCCCATCGCGGGCTTCATCCTAGTGAATGGCGGCTTCGACGCACAGCTTCGTGCGGGCTTTCGGGCGGATCTACGGGATCCGATCGACGGGGTGTCGCAGGGGTCTGACCGCATGGGCCATGCCGATGGCGAAGTCACCGTACCGGTGGTGGGCCCGCTCAGCCTGTCGCTCTCCGTGTCGGCGATGGGCTACGCCTGGGGCGATAACTATCCGCAGCAGCAGAACTTTTTCGATAGTGCGAATGCGCTGGCCATCCATGTGGGCCGGCCGCTCGCAGTGATCTTTTACGGGGAATACTCCAGCAACCCGTTGGTTAACAGCACGGGCAACCTGGACGATGATCTGTACGGAGCGGTGGAGCTGCAGTGGAAGCCGAAGTCGGCGACCACCATCAAAGCATTCTATGGCGCCTACCGCGCCGGTATCCATTGCGCGGGCGGGCAGTGCCGCTATCTCCCCGGTTTTGAGGGGGCCAAGTTTTCGATCGATACGACGTTCTGAGTGTGGAGGGTTTTTGTATGTCTCTTAGCCTGCTGCTGACGACCCTGATGCTTCCCACCGCTGAGGCGGCCGTTGTTAAAGGGGTCACCTGGTCCGCATCTTCGGTGGCGCCCGAGGCCGATGGCATCGTTTCTGCCGAAAAGAACCTTGGAGATTTCAAGCAGGCGACCCCGTGGATTGAGGGGGAAGATGGCAGCGGGTTGGGCTCTTTCGTCAAAGCCGACTTCGGTGGCGACAAGAGCATCTCCTCGATCATCCTGTGGGCAGGCTGCTGGTACAACAATGCCTATTGGAAGCACTATTCCCGGCCCAAGGTCGTGGTTTTGGAGTTCTCGGACGGGAGCACCCAGGAAGTGACCCTGAAGGACGAGTTCATTCCGCAGGAGATCCCCTTCGCCGCTGCCAAAAAGACCAGCTCGGTCAAGATCAAGGTCAAGTCGGTCTACAACGGCGATGCCTTCCCCGACACCGCCATGTCCGAGGTGATGTTCAAGGATGCCGGCCCGGACGACCGCGCCACCGTGACGGCGGTGCGCGGCAGCAGCACGCTGCCTCCCGACGGAGATGCCAGCTATGAGGCCCGCAACGGCGCCGACTACATCCAGGACTCGATGTGGTGCGAAGGCAACAAGACCGGCGACGGCACCAACGAGTGGATGGAGTTCGATTTTGCGGCTTCCACCACCATTTCTCAGCTCAAGATCCGCAATGGCGTCACCTACTCCTCGGAGCTGTTCAAGAAGTCCAACCGCGCCGCCACCGCCACGCTGACCTTCTCCGACGGCACGACGGAGACGATCAAGTTCAGCGATCTTCCTTTTGAACAGGCCGTCAAGCTCAGCGCACCCCGCACCACCAGCAAGGTGAAGGTCACCTTCACCTCGGTGATCAAGGGCACCGAGTTCAACGACATGTGCGTGTCGGAGCTGAGCTTTCTCCCCTGAGAGGGCTGCGTGTGTTTGACGCTCCTTCTGCTGGATTCCCCTCCCTGGTTCGCACAGTCTCTTGACGCGTCACGTGCGAATTCGGCCATGTTGGTGGCTCCACCGGCCGACGTGGGGAGCGATGCTTTTGCATTGCCGCACCAGTACGAAACCGAAGATTTTGTGGTGCGCTGGGGAGACGAGGTGGCGGTCTCTGCCGAGGCGGTGGCCGCCCTGGCCGCGCTCCTGCAGACCGCCCTCACGGCCGAGCGCGCGCTGGGTTTTCCGGATCCCGTCGGCAGTGACCAGTACAAGCTGAACGTCTATATCGGCGATAGTGGCGGTCCACCCAGCTATGGCGCCTTGGGGTACTTCAACTTGGACGAAGAAGGCCGACCGATGCTGGTCTTCCACCGCTACATCCTGGACGATGCGGAGCAGGCGGCTGCGGTCACAGCCCATGAGCTCCTCCACGTGCTGCAGTACAGTGCAAACCCGGGGCTGGAGGACTGGTTCTGGGAGGCGACCGCAGTCTGGGTAGAACAGGAGGTACATCCTGGAAATATGAACCATGTGCGCTTCGCTTCTGGGCTCGCACTGCTTCCCCACCGCGCCTTGGACCTCTACGACCGCCCCGGAGATGGAACCCTGGAGGAGCTGCACGCCTACGGCGCCTTCCTGTACCCGCGCTACCTGACCGAACATGGCGTGGATCCACAGCTTGTCGCCGATGTTTGGACGCAGACTTCCGGCGGCGTCTTCGATGGTTTGGCCACGCAATTGGCGCTGCGCGGGTGGTCTCTTGCCGGCAGCTTCGGGGATTTTGCGGCGGCCAATGCGGTGTGGGACTATGCCTTGGGCGACGCCTATGCCGACCGGGTACAGCAGGATCAAGGCACCTGGGACCGGCGGCCCACCGTCGGCTATGTGCCGGTGGGTGGCACGGTCGGGATGGTGTCGGCACCTGCGGAGACCCTGCCCGAAGGGTTGAGCTACAACCTTGTTTCCTACGCCAACCCGCCCGCGGGCTTGCTGGTGGTGGAGCTGGAGCTTGCGGCGGTGGGCAGCGGCGGGAGCGCGGCCGATTGGCAGCCCCGCCTGGTGGTGGAGGATGCAGACGGCTCCCACTTCATGGCGATCGAAGAGGGGAACATCACGGTGGAGCTGGACGGCGAGGAGCGCGCGGTCTGGCTGGTAGCCGCGCAGGCTGCGGTGCCGATGATCCCCGGCGAGACCTGGTCCTGGTCGTGGTCGGTGCACACTGAGGAAAAGGAGGAGGAAGATCCTCCTCCGCCCGAGTCCTGTGCCTGTACGAGTGGCGGGAGTAGCGCAGTGTACGGGGCGCTGCTCCTGCTACCGCTGCTGCGCCGCCGTCATTCGCCGGAAGCCTGCTTCAGCTCTTCAAAGCCGGGCAATTCGGAGAGGTCGGGAACCACTACGATCTCGATGCGGCGGTTGGAGACCCGTCCGTCCAAGGTCTTGTTGTCGGCCACCGGGCGGTACTCGCCGTAGCTGGCGCCGGAGAGACGCGCAGAGCTGACCCCACCCTCCTCCAGGGTGCGCACCACGGTCAGGGCCCGCGCCGAGGCGAGCTCCCAGTTCGAGGGAAAACGCTCGGTCTGAATAGGCACATTGTCGGTGTGCCCTTCCACCTGGTAGTGGCGATCGGGGATTGTCGCCAGAATCTTTGCCACTTCCAGAAGGGCAATACGGCCGCTTTCCGAAAGATCCGCCTTGCCCGACGCAAAGAGGATGTCGGTGGCCAACACCACCACCATGCGGCCGTCGACAATCTTCACGCGTAGCTGTCCAGCATCAATCAGCTTTTTGAAGCGGCTGAGCAGGTCCTTGAACTGAGCCACCCGCTCCTCTGCGGCGGCCCGGCGTTCGGCAAGCTCCTTCAGCGCGGCCTGCATGTCGGCGACGGACGCTTGTAGCGAGCTACGATCTTTCAAAAGTGACGCCTTTTCCTTGTTGGCTGTGTCCAGGTTTCCTTGGGCGGCCGCCAGCTCGGCTTCCAGCGCCTTGATCCGGGCCGTCAGCTCCGAAACCTGCTTTTGTTCCGCCGCAAGGGCCTCTTCGACAGAGAGGGCACGGGCGGCCTGCGCATCGCGCTCGGTGGTGCGCTGAGAGAGCTGCTCTTGCGTGGCGCGCAGCTCTTCCTCCAGGGCGTCATATTTTTTCTTGGGGATGCACGCTAGCGTGAGAAGAACCAGGATTTTCAGCATATGAACTCCGTCGGCAGGTGCTATCCCGCTTTTCCAGCCTGTGCACGCTGTTGGGGAATCGAGCGCATTCTGGTGACGAGTCAATATTTTTTCGGACTTATCGGCGTTTTAAGATTGTTATTCATGATGCAATAGAATACAATCTATGAATTGCATATTTGAGGCAGAGGCATTGACGCGCAAAGGCCCATTTTTGCCCGGCACGGTTTTTGCATTGGAAAGTCGGCGTTGGTGGAGTGGTCATGCTGAGTCTGGTCGCGATGGGGTTTGCAGCCGAGCTGCTTCTGCCGGGCAGCTACCCGGCGGAGGCCGTGCAGGGTGTGGAAGGACCGGGCTGGCTGGCGCTGCGGGGCAACAAGCTGGAGGCGATTTCGGTCAGCCTTCAGGCCACCGACCAGGGGCAACGGTTGGCCGTCCCGGAGGATGTGGTGGTGCTGCTGCGCGGAGAGCCCTTTGTGGCCGGCCCGGTGCGCACCCTCTCTACCGCCAATCCGATGAATGCCAGCATCAAGGTGGGGGAGCTCCAGCTACTCCGCGAGGGGGAGCGGATCCTGGTCTCGGATGGGGAGCGCCGGCAGCGCCTGGAGTTGGGGGGAGACGTCTCGCTGGTTTGGGCCGGCGACCTGGATCAGGACGGAAGGACTGACCTTATTTTTTCCCGGTTGGGGGTCGCGAGTCTCTGGTTGTCCTCCGGCACGCCCTACCTCCTGCGGCGTGCAGCCGGCTATGACGACGCGGGCTGCTGAGCTCCGCGCAGGGTAGAGAGGCGGATGCGCATCGTCCTGCTCTCCGACACCCACCGGCGCCACGCCGAACTCCAAGTCCCTGAGGCAGATCTATTGCTTCATTGTGGCGATTTTTCGGGTCACGGGACCCGGTCGCAGATCGAAGCCTTCGATGACTGGCTGGGTCGCCTGCCGCACCGCCACAAGGTGGTGATTGCTGGAAATCACGATTTTCTCTTCGAAAAAGTCGCGGCGCCCCACAGCCTGCTCAAGAACGCCCGCTACCTGCAAGACGAAGAGGTGGTGATCGAGGGCTTGCGGATCTGGGGAAGTCCCTGGCAACCCCGCTTCTTTGATTGGGCCTTCAACCTGGACCGGGGGGAGCCCCTTCGAAAGGTCTGGGAGAAAATCCCGGCGGGAGTTGATGTTCTGATGACACACGGCCCGCCGAAGGGAATCCTGGATCGGGTGCACCGGGGTGGGGAGGTGGGATGTGAGGAGCTTCGAGAAGCCCTGCGACGGGTTCGGCCACGCCTGCATGTGTTCGGACACATCCACGAGGCCTACGGGCAGGCGCACATCGACGGAACATATTACGTAAACGCTGCGACCTGCGACCTCGGCTATCGCCCCGTAAATCCGCCAGTGGTAGTCGATCTTTAGGAGAGTCTTTCTAACTCCCCGCGTACCAGTCTTGCCACGTCAAGAGCATTCTGTCCGTCCCCGTGGATACAGATGCAGTCAAAGCGCCCCGAGGCTATCAGGTCGCGAAGGGCCGGGAGCACCTGCCCGGGGGACAGGAGAGCCCCGGGCGTCCCGCGTGGAAGCAGGCTTCCATCCTTCGCATAGCCGCGGTCTGCAAAGCCCTCCACCCGGTACTCTGTGCCGGGGGTCGCCATCGCCCCGCCCGGTGGCCCGATCACCCACACCTTCCCCAGCACTTCGGTGGCGACATTCAGGAGGAGCTGGGCCACTTCCGGCTCTTTGGCGGCCACATGGTACAGCGCCCCATGTGGCTTCAGGCCGTCCACCCGCAGCCCCTCCTCCTGCGCCAGCTCCCTTAGGAGAAGGAGCTGTTCCCGCAGGCTGCGTTCCAGGTCGGCCGGCGAAAGTTCCAGCCGCAGCCGTCCGAAATTTGCGCGGTCGGGGTAGGAGGGATGTGCGGCCACCCGCGTTCCCGCCGCCCGGCAGCGGCGAAGGCTGCGCCGAATCAGCTCCGGTCCCCCTGCATGGGCTCCGCAGCAGATCGCCGCAATGGAGGCCAGCGCAAACAGCTCCTCGGGTTCCTCCTCCAGCTCTCCCAGATCGATGTTCAGCAGCATCTTGGTCCCCACGATGGGTTAACCTGCCTCCATGCTGCTGCTCCTCCTTGCCTGTTCCTCTCCCTCTGCTCCCACGCCCGCACCGTCCGCCCCGGCTCCCATGAAGCCGGCGACCTGCACCCTGTTGACGGTGAATGACACCTACCAGATAGAGGGTCTTCCGGATCAAACGGGGGGAATTGCCCGTCTCCGCACCTTGCGGAAGCAGATCGAACAAGAGGTGGGCCCCGTCGTTGTGCTGCACGCGGGCGATATGCTGGCGCCATCCTTACCTTCTCGCACCTTCGGCGGCGATCAGATGATCGACAGCTTGAACCGCCTGGACGGTGACCCGCAGGCCATGGACGAGCGCTTGATCGTGGTGTTTGGCAACCACGAGTTTGACGCATCCAAAGAGGCGGATGGTCCCAAGCTGGATGCGCGTATCGAAGCGTCGCAGTTCACCTGGCTCGACAGCTCCATCGTCTGGGGCAAAAATGCCGAGGGGAAGCAGGTGGTGGAGGCTCCGAACCTCGTGGGCAGCCGCCTGGTGGACTGCCAGGGCATCAAGCTCGGGGTGTTCGGCTTGACGATCAGCTCGAAAAAGGCCGCCTACATCGATGACTTCCGTGAGCCGTTGAGCATGGCACGCGCCCAGACCGAGGCGCTGCGGAAAGCCGGTGCCGAGGTGGTCATCGGTCCGACCCACCAGAATTTTGCCGATGACCAGGCCATGCTGAAAACACTCGGAGATTCCGGTCCCGACTTCATTGTCGGTGGGCACGAACATGTACACATGACGACGGATGTAGGCCGGCGTGCGGTGTACAAGGCGGATGCTGATGCGCGCTCGGCTTGGCGGATCACCCTGAGTCGGGAGGCCACCGGCTACCGTCGGGACGCGGAGTTGATCCAGCTCAACCAGGCGATGACCCCCGATCCGGATGTGCAGACGGTGGTTGACGCCTGGCTGGCGAAGGACGACGCGGCGGTCTGCGGAAAAATTGAGAAAGCGCCCGGCTGTCTGGCGGACGCAGTGGGTCAGGCGGGTGTAGAGCTCGTGGCCGAAGAGCTGCAGATTCGCAGCTATGAGACCAACTTTGGCAACTGGATCGCGGATGTGGCACGCGCAAGCTGCCCCAAGGCGGATGTGGCCTTTCTCAACTCCGGCTCGCTCCGGTTGAACCGGGATATTCCACCCGGGCCCGTGCTGCGCAAGGACATTGAGACCCTGTTTGCCTACCCCACCGGCTTGCGGCTGGTGCGCATCAGCGGGGCGACCCTGCAGCAGGTGGTGGATCGTGCCACGCAGGGATGGTCTGGACAC
>JBEIQS010000137.1:0-15817 GCA_040376425.1 Alphaproteobacteria bacterium
GGATGCCGTGTACTGTGGTCCTCTCCCCCGCCGGTCAGCCCATGTGCGGGCGGTGTCGGAGCCCAACCACCCCTCTTGAGGGAGCAGGGGGGGGGATAATCTGTGTATACGACCAGCGGTCTTTCGACCCGCATCTCGAAGGGGGCCGGCCGCCTCTATCGGGATAGCTATTTCCAATTGGAAATACCCTCCCCCCGGGACCCCATGCTCGAGCTTGTCCACCAGCGCCTGATTCCCTCCCCCCGTAGCCGCGTTTTTGATGCTCTGGCCGATGTTCAGGCCCGCGTGCAGTGGTGGGGCCCGGATGGATTCACCAGTACCTCCCTGGAATGTGACCCGCAGCCGGGGGGCATCTGGCGGGTGGTCCTGCATGGGCCCGATGGCACCGACTATCCGAATGTGTACCGCTTTCTGGAGATTCATCGCCCCGAAAAGATGGTGATCGAGCACCCGGACCCGGCGCATTGGTTCGAGCTCTGCATCCGCTGCGACGAGGCCCCGGGAGGCACCCTGCTGAGCTGGCGGCAGCGCTTTAATTCCGAGGAACATTTTGCCGCGATCCGCGAATTTGTCGCGGCGGCAAATGAGCAGGTGTTGGCGCGCCTGGAAAAGGTGGTGGCGAGCACGGGCTGAGGCGGAATTCTCCTTCTCAGGACAACGGGATGCGTGGTACCATGCTCGAAAGGGCGCATGCAGGCGCCTGATCTTCCCCGGAGCCCGATGTCTTTCCCCGAGCTGCTTGCCGGCCATGTCCGTCGTCTCCGCATGATCGCACTTCTGGGCCTCGCCGGCTGCCCCCCCGCCGAGAAGCCGGACACCGACGAGTCGTCCGTCGAGAAGACGGTCTGCGAGAACGGGCCCATCCCCGAAGGCTATGAGCTGGTCTTGGGCTTTGTGACCGTGCCGGTGGGCACTCCCTGCCCCGATCCCGCCTCCCTCTCCAGCCTGGAAACGCCCGACTGCTGCCCCGTGTACAACTTTGCGGGCCCCGTCTGTCGTCTGGACAATGTGATGGCCAACCAGGAGGCGGTGTCGAACGGCGCAGGGAGTACCTATTTCCAGGACGCCACGGCGGAGACCGAAAATCCCGTCGATGTCTGTGTCTATGAGGCCCTTTTTGAGAACACCGGCGCATGCTGCGGGCGACCCTTCCTGGTAGACGGTAGCGTTCAGGTCGCCGAAAGTTCTCGTTCTTCGCAGGGAAAGGCCCGCTGCCTGCTGAGTGGCCGCTACTGGGCGCAGGTCGCCTTGCTGGAGCATGCCTCCATTGCTTCCTTTGCACGTTGTAGTCTGGAATTGATGAAGTGGGGGGCGCCTTTGCACCTGCTTTCGGCGACCCAGCGTGCGGGCGAGCAGGAGGTGGATCATGCCGAGCTGACCCTGGCCCTGGCCGAGCGTCTTTTGGGAGAGCGGATCACCGTGGGTGGCCTGAAGCTTGGCAATTCCCTGTCCTTGTCGGCCTCTCGCCTGGAATTTGCCGAGGCGGTGCTGCGGGAGGGCGCCATCGGCGAGAGCCTCTCCGTGCTGGACGCGGCGGCCCGCCTCGCCAACGCCCACGACCGCCAGACGCGGGTGACGCTGGAGCGGATCGTGAAGGACGAGTCCAGCCATGCGCATCTGGCCTGGGATATTCTGACGTGGCTGGTACAGGAAGATCCAGGCCTTCTCCCCCACCTTCGCCAGGTTCTGGCCGCGGAGCGGGCCAAGGGTTGGCGGGGGGAGCCCGGTCCGGTGCCGCCCGACTTCGGCCTGATCGATGCCGCGACGCAGCAGCGGGTGTTTGAGGAGGCCTGGGAAGCCGTGCTTCTTCCTGCTTTTGAAGAGCTGGCGCAGCAGGCTCTCAGCCCGCGTCCGTCCGTCGGCCGGCACCCAGCCCCATCCACCGAAACAAGGGCCGGTTGACCCGGTACAGCTCCTTCATCTGCTGGAGACGCAGGCGGTAGATGGCGTGGTTTTCTGGGTTTGGCCTGTAGGATTGCGCGATGGTCACCTTTCGGCCGAGCTGTTGAAGGTCGGCGCCCCGCTGGGTGGCGGCAATGGCAAGCAGCGCCGCCCCCCGCGCTCCACAGAGCTGGGGGCTGTCGACGGTCTCGATGCTTCGCCCGGTGACGTCCGCCAGGCACTGGCCCCAGAGCGGAGAATTGGCGCCTCCCCCTACAAAACGCAGCGCGCCGGAGACCGGCAGATGGTGCTCCAGCGCGGCGAGGATCCAGCCCAGGTGCAAGGCGACCCCTTCGTACACGGCCCGGAGCAGGTCCCCGCGCCGATGGGGCAGGCCCAACCCCACGAACATGCCCCGAGCGAAGGGATCCTCGTTGGGACTGCGGCTGCCGTGGAGCCAGGGTGCGAACAGCAGCCCCTTCGCCCCGACCGGGCTGGCCGCCGCCTCGGCTTCCACGCCCACAAAGTTGTCGAGGTTGGCTTCCGGAAGTGCCAGCAGCCTTGCCGCCCAGGACAGGCAGAGTCCGGCCGTCTCCAGCTCGCCAAGGAAGAGGTGATCGTTGGGTCGGCAGGTGCGGACCGTGGCCATAAAATGGGAGATGTCGAGCTTCCGCTTTCGGGTCGACTGGGCCACCCAGGCGGAGGTGCCCAGGTAGATGTGGGTGTCCCCGTCGGCCACCGCACCGGTGCCCAGCGCCACACAGCTGATGTCCCCCCCGCCGGCCACCACCGCCGTCCCCGCCTCCAAGCCCAGCTCGCGTGCGGCGCCCGGCAGCAGGGGCCCAAGAACGCTGTCTCCGCCGACCACTTCGGGCAGCAGTGCAGGGTTCACCCCATAGAGGCGACAGAGGGCAGGATGAAAGGTGCTGGCCTTGCCGTTGAAGTCGTAGAGGCAGGTGAGGTGGGCCGTGTCGATGGTCGCTGCGGCGCGGCCGGAACATCGCCCCAGCAGGTAGTCTTTCACGTCCAGCCATCGGTGGGCACGGGCGAAGGTCTCGGGTTCGTGCCGCTGCAGCCAGCGGATCTTCCACAGCGCGTCCTTTGGACTCCCGGGGGCGATGTTGGTGTGCCAGAGCGAGGTCAGGGCCCGCCGTGCGTTGACCCCCTCCACCCGCGGCCATCCCCGCTGCATCTCCTCCGCAAAAAGTCCGGTCGCCCGGCTGTCGAGGTAGCCGATGGAGCGCCGGACCGCGCGCAGATCCCGGTCCACCAGCACAACACTCTGCATCTGCGCGCAAAAGCTAAGCGCGGTCACGTCGCCTGCGGCAAGCCCCGCGTCCCGCAGGAGCTGCGGGATACACACCCCCATCGCCCGCCACCAGTCCTCCGGGTCGTTCTCCACCCGGGCGCCGTCCACGTGCAAGGCGATCGGTTGGGAGACATAGGCGAGCAGCCGCAAGTCGCGATCGTACAGGGCACACTTCAGGAAGGACGAGCCGACATCGACTGCGACGATGTTGCTCACGCCGTCGTCGCCTCAAGGTGCCCAGCCACCTCGGCGACCGTGGCGGCTTCCGATTGCTCACACACCTTCAGCAGGTGAACGGCCACGCCCAGGGACGCGAAGGCCTTGAACGCGGATCGGGCGAGCCGATCGAGGCGTCGCAGGTTCTCCAGGCTCTCGTGGGCCTCCAGCGCCTTGCCGCGTGCGCCGATGCGCGCAAAGGCCTCCTCGGGAGGAATGTCCAGGTACAACATGACCTGCGGCAGGGTGGTCTGGTAGTCCCGCGACAGGGCGCGCACGAAGTCTGCGGGGGAGTAGCTCCCAAAACCCATACAGTAGGTGGCGATCTGGTCGATGCTGTGGTCTGCGCGGCCCAAGTGGGTGTTCCGGCGTTCGATCGCGGTGCGCACATGCGCGGCGATCTCCGGGTGCTCCTGCTCCAGGCGTGCCATTCCCTCCCGGGTCCGTGTCGCGAAGTCCTTGGTGGTTCCCGACTCCTCCAGCCGGGCATTACTCCGCTCCACCGCCGCGATGTAGACCGGCAGGTAGGTGAGCGAGTCCAGCAGCGGATGCCGCTCCATACACATGGAGCTGCGGGCCTCGGTGGCCGTCAAAAAGGCCTCCGCCTCGCCGAACAGGCACATGCGCAGGTACAGCGAGGCGAGCTTCAGCCCGGGATCGGCGTAGCTGTCGGCCAGCCGGGAGAATTGGGTCAGCGCGTGTGACTCCTGGCCACGTGCGAAGCCGGGGATCTCATGGAAGTCGGGGGAGAACAGGAAGGAGGACCGGTCCCCGATCGCCCGCTGTGCCGCCCGCATCAGCGTGGTTTTTCCGCTGCCGTCGATGCCCATTAGGGTGACGCGCTTCATGCGGCCACCGCGCGCAGGTGGGCGAGTGCCTGCGCTGCAAGCGCTCCCGGCGCGGCCGTGCCGTCCAGCGTGACGACGGTGGGGCTATGGCCCTCCATCAGGCGCTGCACAATCGGGCGGGTACGGGTCTGGAATTCCATGAAATTCTCCAAGGTCGGGCTGCGGAGCCCACACTCGTAGGGGGAGTACCGGCCTTCTTTGCGCTGGGCCGCGACGGCCGGATCGAGGTCGATGTGGAGGGTCAGGGTGGGAGCGGCAAACAGGCGCGCCAGCGGCAGGATTCGATCCGGCTCGGCCCCAAGCGCCAGCTCGTTCGCCAGGTACTTGTACCAATAGGCGTCGATCAGCAGCGGCCCGGGCGCGGCGCGGTCCATCGCCGCCTTCAGGCAGCTCATCAAAAAGAGGGAGCGGCTCTCGGGCAACAGGCAGCCCAGGAAGCGCTGGAGCTGTTCCCGGCTGGCGAAGATTGGTTTCGCGGCGGGATCTTCGCCCAGGTCCCAGATGGTGACCACCCGCGCGGCCGGCCAGGTCTTTGCCAGGGCCGCTACGAGCGTCGATTTTCCGCTCCCGTCGGCGCCACTGACTACGATAATTGTCTCGGACCCGTCCATCGCCGTCCCCCCTTTGTTGGATCCTGTCAATAAATGGACTCGCTGATACGTTGCAAGTCGGCCAACGTGAGGCCCAGCGAGCGCGCATAGGCCGCCATGTCGTTCTCCGATCGTGCGGTGAAGGGCCACCGGAGCGCCGCCACAGTCAGATCCACAACGCTCTTGAGCAGGAGCAACGCCACCAGTCCCCCGCCCACCTCCGCACCGATGGCGCGGAGGATCTGGCCGGGGGCGACGAACCTCGCCCAGAGCGCCCCGGCCGGCGTGGGGTCGGGCGAGAAGACGATGCGCTGACATTCGGCGGGTGGTGCCAGTAGCACAGACTTCCAGAAGTCCCCGAACAGCCGCAACTTTTCGGGAAAATACCGGACGACATTGAAGGCGCTCACCGCGCGCTCCACCTCCGACAGGTGCCCACTGCAGGTGCGCACCAGTACCGACAGGGACGCACTCTTTTTTTGTGCGGCGGTGAGGTAGAAGCCGCGGGCTTCCGGGGTCAACGCCGCCAGCACTGCCTCGGTCTGGGGCTGCGGGTCGATCCGCTGCACCAGGGTCAGGGCGTGGACGACGAGGGATTGCGCACCGGCCGTCCGTACGTCGGCCAGGAAGGCCGGCCAGTCGATGCGCGACGACTCCTGGCGGATCAGGTTGGCAATGTCCATCAGATCGCGCAGGCCGGACTTGAAGGCGCCCAGGTGAACACAGACATGGAACAGGTTGTCGCGGCCGGCCAGCTTGTGGACGGGCACGCCATGGAAGTCCTGGGGCTCGATGCGGCTCCAGATGGCGGAATAGTCGATGCGAAGCCCGGCTCGCGGCGACTTCAGCCCCCACTGCGTGCCCAGCAGGCAGTCCAGACCCGGGCTGACGAAGGGGGGGAGGTGGTGGGACAGCTTCCGGTTCAGATCGGGGCGGTTTGCGACCCGTTCCGCGATCGGGAAGTACCCAAGATGCTTGTAGATCGCGAGGATCTTCGGCAGGTCTTCCGTGTGGACCAGCATGTCGATGTCGTTCATCCGCTTGTACAAGGGGTCGCGGTAGAGCGTCTCCGCAAACAACATGCCCTTGAGCACGCAGACCTCGACCCCCTGCGCGGCGAAGGCGGAAAATAGCTCCACCGCCCGTGCGAGGCGCCGCCGATTCGCCACGGCCACGGCTTCGGTCGCCTGGTCCAGCTCGGCGGCGATCGCGGGTGGGACCCCACTCCACACCCCGTGCAGCCGCAGTGTCTTGGTGAGGCGTGGCTCGACCTTGTTGAGCCGGGCCAGCGTCTGGACCAGGGGCCAGTCCAGCGATGGATCCCGCGCCAGCGACCGGAAGCGCTCCACCTCAGCAGGCGAAAGCGGCTCCAGGCAGCAGAGCACCAAAAGCGCTTCTTCACCCATGGGCGGTGGCCTCCACAAGCTGCCGCAGGTTTCGCGTGATCCGCTCCAGGAAGCGGAAGTGCCGCACGTTATGTAGTAGCCAATACAGGTTTAGCCGGTTCACCACCATCTCCGCGGCGGTGTTGTGGAGCAGCGACCTCCACTCCGCCTCGGTGGCACCCGGCGCCAGGGGTGGCCGGCCCAGCGCAGTGAGCGCCGCCCGGAAGTGCTCCAGCCAGCCCAGCAGCACGGTGGCGTCCTTCTGCGGGGGTAGCGCATAGATCAGGAACTCCATCGCATCGTGGACCGGCGACTGAATGCAGGCCAGCTCCCAGTCGTAGACCACAAGGCGATCGCCCTCGGGGCTGCGGCGCAGCGCGAGGTTGCGCGGGTTGAAGTCGTTGTGGGACAGCGCCGGCCGCGCCTGCCCCAGCAAGGTCATGCGCGCCTCGATATCGGCTACGAAGGCCGCGACGGCGGTCATCCACGGGCCGGAGAAGACCGACGGCGTCCGCCGCTGCTGGTACTCCAGCAGTGCCGAGAACAGCGCGGCGGCCCGCCCAAATTCTGCCGGTTTCTTGGGCAGGATAAGCTCGGGGCAAAGGGACAGGCCCTCCTCGCCCATGGTCAGGGCTGCAAGCCGCGCCAGGTCCCGCAGGACGGTCTGGATGTTCCCGTCGGTCCACTGCTCGGGATGATCGGCGGTATCGAGGTGGGAGCAGCCGCTGAGGTCCTCCAGCAGGACCGCGTACAGCTCGCGCGCCGGCTCGGCCCGTGTGCCCCATACCTCGGGGAGAAAGGCCCGGATCTCCTCCGGTGCGCAGCGGTAGAACTCCAGCTCGCGCTGATCGCAGTCGCCAAAGCCAAAGACGGGGATGTTCTGGGAGAACAGCCCGGGCAGCAGGTCGTCGCCCGTCAGGCGGACGATCCCCGTGGCCAGCTTCCCGACCTCCTCGTGGGGGGACTTGAGCTTCAGCACCACCCGGGTATGCTCGACCCCGTTCTTTCGTGCAAGCTCCACGTCGAAGCGGAACAACCCGAACACGCCCGAGCCGCGCCGGCTCACCACCTCGTTTACGATACCGGCGTTGCTCTCCAGCGGCAGCTCGACGGCCGATCGAAGCTCGGTGTCCGGGTCCAGCCTCGTGGCGACCGAGCCCAGGAAGGCCCGATCCAGCTCGCTGCGGGTCAGCCGATGGGTCGGCCGGTTGCGCCCCAGCTTTTCGTGTGCGGCGACAAACTCGTTGCTGGCGATGGCGCAAAGGGTTGACAGGTCAAGAGCAAGGCAGGAGGCGGCGATGATCTCGGCAAATTTGTAGAGCTGGCCCTGGCCGGCGCAGCCCAGGATGCGCAGGCAGTCCTGCTGGGTCGGCAGCCGGGTGCCGCCCCCGACGGTGCCGATGACCAAGGACGGCAGAAACATCGAGAGCTGGAGGCCCCCCGGTTCGGGAAAAAGCTTGAGGATCCCCAATGCGGACTCGTGTACCGACGCGATGTCCTGGCCGGTGGCGGTGAAGATCCCGGCGATCACGTTGGCGCAATTCGCGTTGTGGCCCACCATGCCGATCATCATGGCGCCGGCCTCCGAGGCCTGGAACTTCCGCGCAACGCCGACGGAGTCGACGTGGAGTATGTCGCCCAACACCTTCTCGGGAACGAAGGCCTCGGCGACCACGCCCACCCCGCGCCCGGCCAGGATGTTCTGGAAGCTCAGCTTCTTGTCGCCCGACATGTTGCCTTCGATCATGAAGGAGTCCACGCCGATGTAGGGGTCGTCCTTGATCTGCTCCCGGATCCACTCGCAGGCGAAGGCGGTGCAGGAGGTGGTCATGTTCTGGCCGGAGGCATCCCCGGTCTCGTAGATGAACTGGACGTGGCAGGTGTGCCCGAAGATGAAGGTCCGGAGATCGACCAGCTTCGCGATGGAGGACACGCTCATGGCGCGCTGCCGGATCTCCCCCACATGCTCCAGCAGCCACCTCTCCAGGTTCACCGCCGCATGGAGGTCGCGGCAGAAGAAGACCGGCGCACGCACCATCCGCTGGCGCCGCACATGGACGGTGACGCCGCCGCTCGCGTTGAGCGCCCGCGCCCCCCGGTTCAGCGAGGCCACCAGCGCACCTTCGGTGGTGGCGATGGGGATAGCCACATGCCCCTTGGCGTACAAGCCATTCACCTGGAGCGGGCCCGCGATCCCGATGGGCACCTGCACGGCACCCACGAAGTTCTCCACGTTTCCTGCCAGGGACTCGATGCGGAAGGCGTGTTTGTCGATGTTGACGCAGGGGCTACCCGTCGTCTTTCGGATCCACTCCAGCCGGGTATGGACCGCCTCCGGGGTGTAGTGGCGGCTGGGCTCGATCCGGGGGAGGCGGGTGCGATCGACGTCGGGATCGATGGCGTGCGAGGTCTCGCGGTGGGTGGCTTGGAGCAGGTGGTGAAAGGCCTGCAGGCGGGCCTTGTCGCCGATGTACACGGTCAGCGTCCAGCTCCCCGACAGGTCGGCGTGGCGGACGCGTGCGATACGTAGATCCTCGATAAAGCGCTGCTCCTCCAGACGGCCCAGGAACATGGTCTCGATGCGACGTGTTTCGACCTGTGAAAAGTCGTCCTGCGTCACGATGGAGAAGCCGTCGTCGTGGAGGTCTGAGATCCGGCCCGAAAAGATCGCACCGTCCACCACAAACAGTAGCGACGGCTCGCGATCCTCGTGGAAGAACCTTCGGGTACGCGGGGTAGAAGGAGGAGTCAGGGGGTCGCCTCGCGGGATTGTGCGCTCATCGACTCCACCCGCGCGGCATAGGCCCGGATCATCTCGGGAAGGGTGCGGGACATCGCCCACTCCTGCACGCCGGGCACCACCGTCTGGTCCTCGGCCCACACCTGGTAGGACACCCGGGCGCCGCCGCGTTGCGGCTCGACAGTCCAGCCGCCCATGGCCTGCCCGGCGGGCTGCCAGGGCACGCCGTTGTCCCAGGTGGCAACCGTGTTCTTCCAGGGCGCCGGGTCTGCGGTCACCCAACAGGTCCGCACCGACGCGCCATCCGCGAGCCAGGTCACCGAGACGACGGTCTGGCGGCGAAAGTGGACCAGGCCGCCGAACAAGGACACGTCGACCGTCTGGTATACCACGCCCGGTGCAAGCAGCTCCGCCCGGCCCACACCGAGCACGGGCGGGAGCCACTCATCGGCGATCTCCGGGCGATGCAGGACGGCCGACCATTGGGTCGGCGTGTTCGGGCTCCACAGGGTGACCCGTGCCCCCACACGACCATCTGCCGCCCCGGTGGTCACGACGGGCCTGACCTCCGCGGTGGGGGTGGGGAGGCGGTCGAGCCAGGTCGCGTCGCAGCTCAGGGGGCCCCCTCTGGCAGGTGCAGAAAGCGAGGGGCCCCCGAAGTGGTCGCCCGGGCCACCCGGCGAAGCGTAGGCGTCGGCAAGCGGCCGCCGCCGGCAGCGCATGGCGCGAAAAAATAGATGTTGAAGGTGGGACTCCCGCTTGGGAGCGCGCAGTTGAATCGTCTCATCTTGGTAGTGTAGCGACCGCCTCTGGGCAAGTCAACGGCCGTTCTACCGATCCGGGGCGCCCAAACCACACCGCTTCGCAACGATCTCGTCGTCGGCGCCGGTCCGTGGCGGCCGGACCCCACCAGGAGCCCCTCCAAATGAAACACCCGGGCTGGGTTGACCCGGGGCTTGTGGTGTTTCATAATGGCCATCTCCCCGCAAGGTCATCGTGAGAAACGTCTTCCTTCTTTTTGCGGCATGCAACAACGATGCCGGCTTGAAGGTGTACAACTCGGACCCGGAGGTTTCCTTCACGCAGCCCACAAAGGGGGCCACCTTTGCATCGGGAGCGGCCATTCAATTTGTGGCCGGCCTCCACGATGATCAGACCGCCCTGGAGGACCTCCGGTTGGTGTGGTCCCTGGAAGACGGATCCACCCTGGTGGGCACCGAGACCCGGACCGCGGATGGGGTGGCGATGGTGCTGGAGGGCGGTCTGCCGTCGGGCGAGCACACCGTCACCCTGGTGGCGGTGGACAGCCAATCGGCGACCGGCGAGGACAGCGTTGACATCTCTGTGGTGAAAAACCAGCCTCCTACGGGCGAGTTTCTGAATCCCGTGGAGAATCAGCTTGTGGCGATGGAGCAGCCGCTTCGGGTGGAGCTTCAGGTCACCGATGCAGACGAGGAGGACCTCGCCGCCGTCGGGCTCTCCTGGTCGGGTCTGGCTGCGGGGGTGGCGGAGGCCCCTGCCTTTGCGGACTCCTCTGGGAAAGCCGTCTTCTATATTGGGGAGCTACCTGCAGGCTATCAACAGATCTCGGTGCAGGTCACCGACTCTCTGGGCGCCGTCGGCAATTCGGTGGTTTCCTTCGAGATTCGCGCCGGGGATACCGATGGCGATGGCCACACGGGCCAACCCTTCGGCGGCGATGACTGCAATGACGACGATGCGACGGTGTACACCGGCGCGCCCGAACACTGTGATGGTCACGACGAGGACTGTGATGGGTTGGTGGATGAGGATGCGGTCGATGCCGCCGCCTGGCACCCCGACCTGGACCAGGACAACTTCGGGGATGGAAGCCAGGTAGTGGCCTCCTGCACCCAGCCCCCCGGGCATCTTTCCGATGCGACGGACTGCGACGATGGGGATGTGGCCGTGAACCCTTCCGCCGCCGAGGTCTGTGATGGCATCGACAACAACTGCGATGGTCAGGTGGACGAGTCCGGATCGGTCGGGGAGAGTTTTTGGTACGCGGACGGCGATGGGGACAGTTTTGGTGATATTGCTGATGTCGTTTCGGCCTGTGCTGTGCCCTCCGGCTACGTTGGAGATGCGACGGACTGTGATGACAGCCTTGCGACGATCTACCCGGGGGCGCCTGAGCACTGTGATGGGGTGGACGAGGACTGCGACGGCACCGTAGATAATGCCGCGATCGACGCCCTGTCTTGGTACCAGGATCGGGATGGGGACGGCTTTGGGAATGCCTCCCAAACTTCTGTAAGCTGCACTACACCCTCAGGCCATGTTGCCGATGCCACGGACTGTGATGATGGCCTAACGACGGTGAACCCGGCGGCCACCGAGCACTGCGATGGGGTGGACGAGGACTGTGACGGGCAGATCGATGATGCTGCCGTGGATGCCACCACCTGGTACCTGGACGCCGATGCGGACGGCTACGGAGGCGCTTCTTCCTCGGTGGTCGACTGCACGTTGCCGCAGGGCTACGCGGCGACAAACACCGACTGTGACGACGGGGATGCGGCCTATCATCCCAATGCACCCGAGAGCTCCTGCACCGATCCGAATGACTACAATTGTGATGGTTCTTCGGGCTATGCCGACCAGGATGCCGACGGCTACGCCGCCTGTGAGGAGTGCGACGATGGGGATGCGACCATCTCTCCGGATGGGGTCGAAGTCTGCAACGGCCAGGATGATGACTGCAATGGTACCGTGGATGATGCCGCTGCCGACGCGCTCTCCTGGTATGTCGATGTAGATGGAGATGATCATGGCACGGGGACGGCGGTCTATGCCTGCTTGGCGCCGGTGGGCCACGTGGAGCTTGCAGACGATTGTGACGACGCGGAAGCCCTGAACTACCCGGGCGCGCCCGAGTATTGTGATGGCGCCGACAATGACTGCGATGGGACGGTGGACGAGGCGGATGCGGTAGACGTGCAGACCTGGTATGCCGATGCCGACGCGGATGGCTACGGGACGGCGGGCCTGAGCCAACGCGCCTGTTCGGCCCCCGCCGCCTATGTGGCGGATGCGACGGACTGTGACGACGCTGATGCCGGGGTCCATCCGGGCGCGGCAGAGTATTGTGATGGGGAGGATGATGACTGCGATGGGAATGTGGACGAGGTGGATGCGGTAGACGTACAGACCTGGTATGCCGACGGAGATGGCGATGGCTACGGGGGCCTTTCCGCCACCCTGATCGCCTGCAACCAGCCCACCGGCTTTGTGGCGGATGGGACCGACTGCGAGGACAGTGCGGCCGATGTACATCCGAACGCGGATGAGTACTGTGACGGCGAAGATGATGATTGTAACGGTAGCATCGACGACGATGCGGTGGATGCCCTGACCTGGTATGCCGACGCCGACGCGGATGGCTACGGCAGCAGCCTCGCCATCCTTCGGGCCTGCGCCGCGCTATCCGGCTTTGTTGCCACGGGTGACGACTGCAACGATGCCGATCCGGGCGTCTATCCCGGTGCTTCTGAGTATTGTGACGGGCAGGACGACGACTGCGACGGCACCGTGGATGAGGACGACGCAGTGGACGTGCACACCTGGTATGCCGACGCGGATGCCGACGGCTACGGGACGGCCGCCCGGACCGATCTCCACTGTACCCAGCCCGCCGGCTATGTGACATCGGCCACGGACTGTGACGACGGTGACGCGGGTGTCTATCCGGGTGCCTTGGAGTATTGCGATGGCGAGGATGATGACTGTGATGGAAGTGTAGACGAGGCAGATGCGGTGGACGTACAGACCTGGTATGCCGACGCCGACCAGGATGGCTTTGGGGATGCCGCCTATGCCTCCTCCGCCTGTACCGCTCCGGCCGGCTATGTGGCGGATGGCACCGATTGTGACGACACAGCGGCCACGAGCTATCCAGGTGCGACCGAATATTGCAATGGAGAGGATGATGATTGTGATGGGAGTGTCGATGACAACGCGACGGATGCGCTGAGCTGGTATACGGATGCCGACGCGGACGGCTATGGCGGCAGTGCCCAGACCTCCTGCACCCAACCCAGCGGTACCGTCGCCACCAGCGGCGACTGTAACGATGGCAACGCCGCCATTTCTCCGGCGGCCACAGAGATCTGTGACGCCCTGAACACCGACGAAGACTGCGATGGTCTGGTGGAAGATGCCGATCCAAGTCTTGACCTGTCAACACAGAGCGCCTGGTACACCGACGCGGACAGCGATGGCTATGGCACCGGCGTGGCGACGCAGCGCTGTGAAGGGGGCAGCAACTACGCGTCCTCCTCTACCGACTGCAACGACGGAAACGCGGGCATTTCCCCCGGAGCTGCGGAAATCTGTGACTCGGCCGATACGGACGAGGACTGCGATGGCACCGGCGATGAGCAGGGTGCCGTCGGCTGCCTGAATTTTTATGTGGATGCCGACGGCGATGGCTACGGTGGCGTGAGCTACGCCTGTCTTTGCTCGGCCACAGGCAGCTATTCCGCGTCGGCCAACGACGACTGTGACGATGCGCTGCTGGCGGTCTACCCGGGTGCCGAGGAGGTGAGCGACGGCATCGACAACGACTGCGACGGCACAGTGGACGAGCTGGGTCAGGAGTGGACACTTTCGGGTAACTACACAATCGATTGGTTCGTTCAGCGCACCACGGCGGGCGCCATCAACCACGAGCTGGGCGAGTTTTTTGCCTCCGGCAAGGATGTCACCGGGGATGGGGTGCCGGACCTGCTCCTGGGCGACACGAACGGGAACGCCTCCGGCGGCGGCCTGGTCTATCTCTACCAGGGACCTATCCTGCGCACCGTCTCCTCCTACGTGAGCACCAACGGGGCCGCCTCCGACTACATCGGGCCGGTGGCCATGCTGGACGACCAGAACGGCGATAGTGTGGCGGAGGTATTGATCGGTGGGGATGGTGTGGGCAGTCGCGGGGGCGCCTACATTATCTCCGGGGCTGCGTGGACCAGCTCGGGCACGGTAAGCACCCGTGCCTATGTGGCGATCTCCGGGTCCGGGAGCACCACCAGCGCTGCGGGCTTTGTGGTTGCAGCGGCGGGCGATGTTTTTGGCGATGGAACCTCGGATATGATCATCGGGCAGACGGTCAACAGCTACGGGCGCCTGCATGTGGAGGATGGGCCGATCAGTGCCAACAAGGCGCTGGCCGGGACCGTGTCCTTCACCTCTCCGAACCTGAGCGACAGCTTTGGCGATGCAATTGCCGCCGAAGGAGACCTGAACGGGGACGGCCTGGCGGACATGGTGTTTGGTGCCTACAACGCGCCTTCTGGAGGGGTGGTCTGGGTGCACTATGGCGCCGCCGGCCTCTCAGGGGCGGTGACCACCGGCACCGGCTCGGATGCCATTCGCAGCGCAGCGGCCGCCACCGGGGATCTGGGCCGCTCGGTGGACATCCTGCCGGACCTCAACAACGATGGCTACGACGAGCTGGCCATCGGCGACAGCTACCTGAAGGCGGCCTACATCGAGTTTGGCTCCCCCACGTCGGGGACTGTGGTGGTTTCCAGCTCGGATATCATCATCAGCTCCACCACGGCGGCGGGCTTGGGGCGCAGCCTCTCCAACGCCGGAGATTTGAACGGGGACGGGCAGGAGGACTTTGCGATCGGGGCGAATGCCCAGCTCTTTGTCTACTACGACGTCGCGACCGCAGGCAGCTACGATGCCGAGACCTCAGCCGCGGTGGTGGTGGATAGCAGCAACTATGCCACCGTCGGCACGCATGTGGGACCGGCCGGGGACATGGACAGCGATGGCATTGATGATCTGATGGTTCCCTGCCCCACATTGGCCTACGCCTCTTCCTATGGGGCACGGACCTATCTGCTCTCCGGCGGTCTGAGCCGCGTGGGTGTGCCTGCGGCGGGAGACACGACCCTCACAGGGACCAATGGATCGGGGGCCGCCGCCTATGACCTGGGAACTTCGCTGGCCGGCGGGGACTTCAATGACGATGGCTATGGGGATCTGATGAGCGGGGACAGCACCGGCAATTCCTATGGCAATGCGACGTTATTGTTGGGTCCATTTGCGGAAACGGAGCGCACCGCTGCACTGGATGGTACCTACAGCGGGGGCGCCTCTGGGGACGCGGCGGGGACGGCTTTGGCCGGTCCGGGCTACATCAACAGTGATGGCTTCGCCGACTATCTGGTCGCCGCGCCCTACGACGACACCAGCGTCGGCAGCAACGGCGGCACGGTGTACATCGTCACCGGTGCAACACTTGGCTACTCGGCGAGCTTCAGCACCTTCACCAGTCTGTCCGGCTTCGCCTCGGGTGATTTGTTTGGCTATGACGTGGCGATTGTGGGAGAGGCGGACAGTGATGGCTACAGTGAGTTTGTGATCGGGGCCCCCTATCACGACGTGCCCACCGTGGATGCGGGGCGGGTCTACTACTACTCTCCGCCCATCTCCGCCTCCAACCAGGCTGCGGACGGCATCCTGCGTGGCGAGGCGACGCTGGACCACTTTGGCTGGACCGTGGCCGGCAATGGCGATGTGGATGCCGATGGCTTCGACGATTTTCTGGTGGGCGCGCCGGACAACGACGGGGCCGCTTCGGGTGCCGGGAAAGTGTATCTCTACCTGAACCCGCCGTCGGGAACGGTGAGCGCGACGGTGGCCGATGCCTTCTTCCGGGGAGGGGCCGCCGCCGATCTCTTCGGCTACGATGTGGCGATCGGCGGAGACATCAACAACGATGGCTACGACGATCTGATCATCGGCGCACCGGGCAATGACGACGCAGGGGCCGCGTCCGGGAAGGTCTACTTCTACTGGGGTGGTGCTCTATCCGGCAC
>JBEIQS010000212.1:0-9928 GCA_040376425.1 Alphaproteobacteria bacterium
ACCGCCCTGCGCAATCTGGCCGCTTACAATGCAGCGATGGTTGGCAGTGCTGCTGTACCCGTAGCCATAGCCCTCCCCATCCAGGTACCAGGTGCCGGCATCCGCGGCGGAGGCCTCGTCGGTCTGGCCATCGCAGTTGTCGTCCGCACCGTTGCAGAGCTCGGTCGCGGCCGGAGAGATGCTTCCATCGCGATCATTACAGTCGGTAGCATCGGCAGCATAGCCGGAGGGCAGGGTGCAGGCGGCGGCGCCGCCAGAGGCGTCGCCATAGCCGTCCCCGTCGCGGTCGATGTACCAGGTGACCGCGTCCACAGCAGAGTTTTCATCGGTGGCGCCATCGCAGTCGTCGTCACCCCCGTTGCAGAGCTCGGTGGCCGCCGGGGAGATCGCCGCGTCGCCGTCGTCGCAGTCGTCGCCGTCGGCGACATGGCCGGAGGGGGCGTTGCAGGAAACAGTGCCGGCAGAGGCATTGCCGTAGCCATCGCCGTCGCTGTCCACATACCAGGTGGTGGCATCGCTGGCCGAGGGATCGTCGGTCAGGCCGTCGCAGTCATCGTCGGTACCGTTACAGCGCTCGGTACGACCGGGATTGACCTGAGCATTACTGTCATTACAGTCCGCGCTGTTCGAAACATACCCGGAAGGGTTGTTGCATGCGACGACCACGCCCACGCTGCTGCCGTAGGAGTCCGCGTCGGCATCGCTGTACCAGTAGGTCTGGTCTACTGCGGTGCTATCATCGGTGCTTCCATCGCAGTTGTCGTCGTAGCCGTTGCAGTACTCCAACTCGCCGGGGTTGATGGCGGCGTTGCTGTCGTTGCAGTCCTGGCCGACGGCTACATAGCCCGAGGGAGCAGTGCAGGCGCGTTGGGAGCTGGTTGAGTTTCCATAGGTATCAGAATCACTATCTTGATACCATGTTGACGCGTCAATAGCAGATGATTCATCCACGGCGACATCGCAGTCGTCGTCCAGTCCGTTGCAGCGCTCGGACGCGGCCGGAGAGATGGCCGCGTTGCTGTCGTTGCAGTCCAGGGCCCGGGCGACGTAGCCGGAGGGCGCGGTGCATGCCACTGATGCAATGCTTGGATTTCCATAGGTATCGGCATCACTATCTTGATACCAGGTTGACGCGTCAAGAGCGGATGATTCATCGGTGCTGCCGTCGCAGTCGTCGTCCACGCTGTTGCAGTACTCAGATGCACCCGGGTTGATCGTGGCGCTACTGTCGTTACAATCGGTGGAATTGCTGACGTAGCCAGAGGGGGCACTGCAGGCGACCGTGCTGGAGGTCGCGTTGCCGTAGCGATCCGAGTCGCTGTCCTGATACCAGGTCGTCGCGTTGGTGGCGGAGGATTCGTCGATGCTGCTGTCGCAGTCGTCGTCTACGCCGTTACACAGCTCGGGATCTCCGGGAGAGATCGCGGCGTTGCCGTCGTTGCAGTCGGTGCCGCCGCAGGAGGTGGCGGCGTAGCCATCTCCGTCGCTATCGGTACAGGCGGTCCCGGAGACCCAGGCCACCGCGTTGCCGTAGAGACGCTGCATGTTGGCGTCGGAGAGGATGGAGGAGGAGCTGTAGTTACCCGCCGTATGAAAGTTGACAATTCTACCGCTCACGTATTGCCGCACGGCGACGGCGGGAGTTCCGTTGCCATCGGTGGCCAGCACGCCCACGGCGTAGGAGCTGAAGGTGTGAGCGGTCCCGATATTGATCCCGGCAACGGGCAGGGCGAAGCTGTTGCCCAGGCCGGCCATCACCGGGTGCGTGGTGTTGGTGACGGTGATGTTGGTGGCGATGGTGTCGCCACTGACGCGGTCGGTGAGCACCAGCTCGCGTAGGGCGCTGGTGCCATACTGCAATTGCTCATAGGCGCTCCACTCAGAGCTGATAAAGCCGCCGCCATTCTGCACATAGCTGACCAGCGTGGTCTGTCCAGCCGTCGGCATCATCGTGCTGTAGGATGTACCGTTCAGATGGATCACCGCGCCGAAGGCGGTGGGGGCGGGGTTGGCGCCGGTGTAGCCGGTCTCGCTCGTGGCAGAGAGGGTCACGCTGTGCCCCTGGGCCTGCAGGTAGTTCTTCAGCGAGACGGTGTTCGCGTTGGTGGCGCTGTCGTCCCAGATGATCAGGACGGAGGCCGCATGGGCGGGAGAAAGTAGGCCTGCAAGCAGGAAAAGCATGTGCCACCGGAGAAGTTGCGCGTTCATCCTACTCCTCCTCTCCCGTCACCGTGGCGCGGCCGCTTTCCCTGCGAATCTTGGGTTTTGGACTACAACGGTTTGCGTGGTCACAGGCCATGTCCAAAGGAGGTCAAGCTTTGTGACCAGCGAGCCGGAATGGTGACAGGACGGCCCGGCGCCGATAGAAGCGCGTCCCGATGCCGCCCCTCCTTTCCCTCGCCCCAGTTCCGCTGTGGATCGCCCTTGGCGCTGTCTACGCGTTTATTGCCATCAGTACGGCCATCGCCTTGGCCATTCCCTCGGTGCGCCGCTCGCCGAACATGATCAACCCGATCCTGGGTTGGTGGCCGGTCAGTCTGGTGGGCACCTTGGGGGTGTTCTTCGGGCCGCTGCCCTCGGTTGCGGTGCTGGGGGCGGTCAGTACCGGCGTCTTTTTGGAGGCCCTGGCCCTGGTCGGACTGCCGCCCCGGCTCCATCGGTGGATCGCGGCCGCGGGGGTCGGCATCGCCATCCTGGTGCACCTGACGATGCTGGTGGATGGTGCGCTTGCGACGGTACTCGCCTTGGCATTGCCCATGTTGCTGGTGCCGGGTGCGCAACTGTTTACAGATGCAACCAACGCCTTTATCCGAAACGTGGGCGGTGCCCAATGGATTCTTCTGGCGACGGTGGGCATGTTCTCCTTTGGAGCCCGCCTGGTGACCGGTGATCCCGGGGGGCCCTATGGCGGGCAGGGAGCGGCCTTCGCCTTTTTTGTGTTGGTTATGCTGGCCGATGCGCTGCAGTGGATCGGGGGCAAGCTCCTGGGGCGTACCCTGCTGGTTCCACGGGTATCTCCTAAAAAGACCTGGGAAGGCTTTTTGTTCGGAGCGGCTGCCTGTGCGGTGGCCGGGGCCCTGATCGCGCCGCCCATCATGGGGCTTTCCGTCGTCATGGGGGCGGTGTTGGGGGCCGGCATCGTCGCTCTGGGGCTGTTTGGAGATGTGATCGCGTCGGGTTGGAAGCGCGACGCCGGGGTCAAAGACTCGGGCAACCTGATCCCCGGCCAGGGTGGCTTGCTGGATCGCTGCGACAGCATCCTATTTGTAGCGCCTTGGTTCTACCTTTTTGCCACCACGGCCCTGTCATGAACCCGGCAAACCTGCTCACGCTGCTGTCGGCCGCCTCGGCCATGATCGGCCTGTTTACGCTCCTGATTGTGGAGGGGCCGGTGGCGACGGCGGTGGCGCTCACCTGTATCGGGGCCTCGTTGATCCTGGATCGGGTGGACGGTGCGGTCGCGCGGCGGCTGGGGCTCAGCTCGGCCATGGGCGCACAGTTGGATAGTCTGGCTGATCTACTGGCTTTTGGCGTCTTGCCCGCGGTACTGGTGGTCGCCCGGCACCCCAGTGCGACCACGGCGCTACTCGGCCTGGGCTACGCCCTTGCCGCCGTGTGGCGCCTGGCCCGCTTTGACGGCAACGAGCTGCAAGTGGGACGATGGGGGCCGGCTTTTCTCGGTCTGCCCACCTCGGCCGCGGCCTGCCTGGTCATCACCGCTGTCACCCTGGCCGACCATGTAGCGGCGGCTGCTGGTTGGGTGGAGGCGGCCGCGGTCCTGGTGGCCGCAGTGGCAATGCCCTCCGCCATGCGCTACCCGAAGGCCAGTATTGGAGCCTGGCCCTGGATGATAAGTGTACCGTGGATGATTCTGGCCCAGTGGTGGAGCCTGCGCTCTGGTGGCCTGCCGGTGGGCCCGGGATGAAGCCCGATGGCCATGCCGGGCGAAGGCGGTCCTACCACCGCACCGTCGCCGTAGCCTGCGCCGAGAGCCAGGCCGGTCCCAGTCCGATGGAGGTCTGCAACATCTGCGCCTTGGCGGCGTCGCGCGCTTCGGGCTTTGCCTCGATGCCGCCGTACACGCCAAGCACCAGGTGTTTCCCGATACCGAAGTTAAAGCGGGGCCCCCAGCGATTGTGTCCACCTACCGGACGGATCTCGCCGTCGTGCTCGGCACCCACCGCAAACCAAGGCAGGCTGACCATCAGCAGCGTGCGGTCGGACAACAAAAGGCCGCCTTCATCCAGCAGATAGAGGCTGCGGGCGCGGGACTCCAGGTAGAGGGGAAGCGGAGGCGCCTCCCAGGCCACCAGGAGCTGCCCGCCAAAGCCCTTGTCCCCGGTATAGCTGCTTTGAAAGCTCACCATCGGCGAAAGGTAGAGGGACCCGATCTCAAACGTGGGCCCCAGGTTCAGGCCGGCGTCCAGGCGGCCGGCAAAGCCCTCCACCGCCAGGGCAGTGACGCGGGAAAAGGGAATCGCGACGCCCAGCTCTCCCTTGGGGCCTAGGGTTGCGCCATCAAAATGGGCGGTGATCCAGCCATTGGCGGGCAGCTTCGGTGCGGCCCCGGCCAGGGTGCTTTCGACAAGAAGGAGGAAGAGGGCGGACATCAGCGGCCTCCAAGGTAGGAATTGGTGCAGGGCTCGCCATAGCCGGGGAGCCGGCGGGGGCAGTCGTCCAACGAAAGCAGATAGGCGACGAGCGATGTCACCCGTTCCCCGCCGGGAACATCCGAAATGTAGAAGTCGTGGCCATAGCCCGCGATGCCGATAGAGCGCATCGACACCCGCTCGATCGGCGGCCCCCCGCGTACCACGTCCATGGTGGATCCTGCCGGAACTTCGTAGTTCTCCAGCTCATTGGCGGCGATCACCCGCTCGCGCTCGGTGCGCAGCACCAGGGCCTGCAAGCTCAGAGCGGCATTGGTCTTGGGGCTGAGGGTCGGCGAGCGCTCCCCCAGGCTCAGGATCTCGCCCATGCCGTAGATCACCTGCTCGGAGCCCGCCCGACGCAGCAGCGCGCGCAGGTCGGTTCCTTCCTCCGTACCGGGCCGCAAGGCAACGCCCACGCCGCCATCATGCAGGTAGGGCGCCGATCCCCACAGGTAGCGCAGGGCGGTGGTCTTGTAGCCCACGCGCTGCACCGACATCAAGCCCTGCAACACGCCGCCCTGCCGGGTGGCCGCGCCCGTGGCCGGATCGTAGGGCGGGGACACCAGGCGGTGAAGCGGACGCCCGTTGATCGCCCGCTGGGGCTCGGTGTTGATCGGTGGACCATCGCCACGCCCAAGTGTGCGCCAGCCCGCGGTGCTGGGCGCGCGCGGTCCGCCGAATTCCACGCGTGGGTCGGCGGAGAGGGGATAGATAATGTTGTCGGTGCCAAATGGCCCCGATGGCAGGAGACGCAACCCTCTTCTTGGAAGACTTCGTAGCCCTTGGGCACACGGTCGACATTGGCGGTCAGCAGCGGTGTGTTGTTGGGCGGCGGCTCGAACCCATCCAGCGCCAGCGACACTGCCTCGTTTTGCAGGTCCTCCAGGGTGAGCCCGTAGCGATCGGCGTAGACCTTCAGCTTTTCGCGCTCCTTCGGCTCGATAGCGATGCGCAGGTCCAGCGTCGCCATGCCTGACAGGCCATCGGAGATGCCCAAGATGTCGTCGACAAGGGCCTGCTTACGCGAAGGATCGTGGATCACCGCGGGAGAATAGCGGGTCATCAGGTCGGCAAAGTCGGCGCAGGAGAGTCTGTTGAAGACCGAGCGGGGCTCCCAGGGCAGCTTGTTCGCCCCGCTGCGATCGCTACAGAGGTCGATCAGCCCGGTGAAGTCCAAGGTACCGGTCCAGACGGCGTTGTGGCGGTCACGGCCGTTGGATTGGCCATCCTCAGAGTTGGAGGGCCAGGCATAGCGGGTGTAGAGGGTAGGGAGCTGGGTGGGGTTGTAGATGCCGTCGGTGGTCACATCTGCGTAGCCACGCGGCTGCGCCAGCATGCCCGCGATCACCTCTTGAGTCGCCAGCTTGGGATTGCTCTTGTAGGTGGCCATCAGCCAGTTCAGATAGGCAATCGAGGGCTCTGATCCCGGCTGGCCCAAGGCCCCGGCCAGCACCAGAGAGCCCGGGAGGGGATTGGCGGACATGGAGAACAGCCAGCCAAAGGCGATGTCCTGGTTGCCCACGCCCCAGCCGTGCTGCGGTTGATAGGGGCTATCGGGCATGGGATTGTCCAGCTTGGTGCTTGGCATATCCGCCCTTCCATCGGCGTCTACATCCAGAGAGGAGTGGCAGACGGCACAGGCCAACCGGAAGCGCACTTTGCCCTCTGGGGCGCCCTCATAGCCCCAGCCGGTCAGCTCGGGTAGATAAGGCTTTTGAAGTCCTTCTTCCTTGGAAACCTGCACCAGGTCGATACCGATGGGCAGCACTTCGCCCGCCTCGATGTCCAGGCCCGAGTGCAGCTCCTCTGGCACCGGAACCCCGGAAAGGGTGGTTCCCCGTGGAAAACGGATCACCAGATCGCTGGTGTAGCCGCTGCCCGTGGGGCCGCCGTTGCCTTGAAAAAGGTTTCCTTCCACCCGGTCCAGGGCATCCACCGCGGCCAGGACAAAGGGGAGGATGGGGCGCTCCTGGCGACAGCCCGGCGGCGATCCATCGGCACAGGGAAAGTCCACGATCGCCTGAAAAATGCCCATAATATCCGAGATAGAGCGCTCGTTCCCATAGGCGCCCGTGCGGAACCACCCCTCCCCAAGGCGTCGAAGCTCCGCGTAGTCCTCTGGGGAGATTTCCTTGCCCTGGATGCGGAGTTATGGTGGAAGAACCGGATCTCTCAGAATATCAAAGCTGCCCCAGTCGCGTGCGGGGCGTCCGGCACAGCCCCCCAATAGTAACAGAATGCTGGCAGCACAAAATGTGGATGCGTTCGGCTTCACCGGTACTCTCCCCGGAAGGAGGCTACCACAGGTCAGAAATCTCGGGGCAATTGCAGTCGCGTGAGGTGCGATACAAGAAGCTGATGTATCGCAGTAACATAGATGCTACAAAGACTATTCCCGTTCTGCGCATCTTCACCGTTTCTTCATTTTGTGGTAGTATCGGCAGCGGAGATCCCGATGTGGTTGTTGCTGTTGGGCTGCTCGGAGTTGTTCAAAGGGGACGCGATCACGCCGGGGCTGTACATCTCCTTTGATGCGGTGATCCAGCGGAATGGCTGGGGCGACGGCATGGGCCGCTGCGAGGTGCAGCTCGCCTTTCTGCAGGAGCACCAGAGCGACGGCATGTGGGAGGGGCCAGGGCAGCTTTGGGACCCCCTGGCCCTGCCCGATGCCGACCAGGACTGTGCAGCCACCTTGCGCGACCCGGACGAGATGGAGGCCGCCCTGGCCGCCCAGGACCCGCCGGAGGACAATTGGGAGCTGGAAAGCCGACTGGAAGTGGGCGGGAGTGTGCGGCTGGAGGGCAAAAACCGCGACATCGAGCTGCTCCCCACCTACGACGACGAGGGCGAGTTCGTCAACTACAGCATGCCCGATTGTGGGCTGGAGAGCTTTCCCTTCAGCGAGTCCTTTGACCTGGTTGTGGACGAAGGCAGCGACAAAGTGCCGCCCTTTCGCATCGACGATGCCCTGGGCATCGGTCCCCGGATGGAGCTGGTGGGCTTGGGCTCGGCCACGGAGCGCGTCTCCAACGTGTTGTACCAGGACGAGGACTACCCGCTGGCCTGGGAATTTCAGGGAGATATCGGAAAAATCGATGTGGAGCTGGAGCACCTGACCTGGCTGACCGTGCGGAATTCCGAGCTGGACGGCATCCAGGAGTTCGAGGCCCTGGTCTGCAAGCTGGACCCCGCCGACGGCGCCATGAGCACCCAGTTCCACGTTCCCGCCGCCGATCTGGCGCTCTTGACCCCCAACCCCAGCTTGGGCGGGCCCTATGTCGTGGGCCTACAGTTGGACAGCCGCACCAGCGGCCCGGAGCTGGAGATGCCTTGGGGCCAGCGGATCCGCATTCAATCTACGGTTTCGATTGATGGGAAGGGGGAGCTTTTGGAGGGGAGGGAGTAGGGCATCATCGACACGGCCAGGGCACCGGCCTGCCCTCCCCATCCCCAAATTCCGCTCCCGGGCGATGTGACATCCAGGCTGCCGAAAGACGCTGGATTTCGGCATCTTCTGCCCCCGGATTCTCCCGCCGCAATTGCAGACGCTTCATCTCCGTCCCCGCATCATGCAGCTCCAACGCCACCCGGAGGCGGGCCCTACCGGCAGCAGGGGAGGAGTCGTGGGTGGACATGGCGCCGCGATAACCCGGTTCGGAGAGGCTCACCGGTCTCTGCGGGGAAAGGAGGTCGATAGTATCAAGGGTAATGTATCACCAAAATCCAAATACCATCAAGAATTTCGTGATACATTCATATTTCGATTCCGACGCCTGCTGGAGTTTGAGAGCGTTTCAGACGCCCGAAAAGCTCAAATAACGGCCCATGCCCCAGAAAAGGCGCTTGCGGCGCTCGGGCCGCACGCGCCTTGCACGATCGGGACGATCCTGCGCCTATCTCCACCCCTTTCCCCTTCAGTTACACACCAACGAAACATCCACCTCCATCTCGTTGTCGGCTTCGTCACACTCGTTGGCGTCCCCGTCGGCGTCGGCCACCACGATCAGGGCGGCATAACTTAAGACTTCGGCGGCGGTGAGGGTGAAGGTGCTGGTGGCCGAGCGGGCGCCGGCCCCCAGGGTGGTGCCCAGGGTCGTGCGGTCCAGCTCGGTGCGCGCGCCACTCGCGTCTTCGCCATAGAGAACCAGGGTGGTCGCCGCCCCCACCCGCACCAGACCGTCGTTGAGCACCTGTGCCAGGATGTCCACGTCCTGCCCACAGGCCGACTGGCAGGAGCCCCAGGCATCCACAGAGAGATTCGGCGCGTCCAAGGGCGACATGGTGCCCTGCAAGCCCTGGCGGAAGCTGTTGGAGTCGCTCCAGTTGGTGCCGGGATTGCTGGGAATCGTCAGGTCGTCGTTGATGTTGTTCACCGAATAGGCGTGCTGGTTCCACAACATCCGCGCATTCACCCACTCGTCGTCGGCATCCCCCAACACCGTCAGGCCAGTGTAGGTGTTGTCGTTGGGCACCACAATCTCGGCATTGCCATCGCCGTCAATGTCGGCAATGGTGGGGTACTCGTTGACCGTGCCCGAGCCATGCTGGGAGTTCTGGACCAACACACTGCCGGTGGCGCCGTCAAAGACCCACAGGCGGGTCTCGTCTGCGTAGACAACCTCGGCCGATCCATCGCCTTCAAAGTCAAAGACCGAAGAACCGGTCGAGTGGGACGATGCGTCGGTGATCGCCGCACTCCACAGGCGGGTTCCGTTGATCTCATAGACCGTGTAGTAGGTGTTGCCGGGCAGTCCGATCTCGGGAGTGCCGTCGCCATCGTAGTCGGCGATGGTGGGGGGGCCACCGTAGCCACCGCCGTAGACCGCGTAGCTGTACAATTGTGTGCAATTTGTATCAAAGACCCGAATGGTACCGCCCGCGACGACAACAAATTCCCCCGACGCGTCGCTGTCCAGGTTGGCGACCGCGGGGTAGCCGTCGGTGGTGCCCGTGGCACAGAAGCTGCTGCCGTCGTAGTTGTAGATGGAGGAGCCCGCGACCACCTCCTGGTCGCCATCCTGATCCATATCGGCAGCAAAAGACATAAATCCAGAGTTGCTGTAGGTGGAGTAGTAGCCCTGCCCGCCGGTGCCGTTGGCCTGCAAAGTGCCGTTCCCGTTCAGGATCAGCCGGCCCATCATCACCTCCACGTCGCCATCCCCTTCCAGATCGGCCAACGCGGGTGCGTGCGAACGGCAGCCCACGGCCGTGGCGGTGTAGACCCACTCCAGGTTGCCGCTCACGTCGTAAGCACCGGTGTAGCAGCTTGAGTTAGA
>JBEIQS010000440.1:0-2298 GCA_040376425.1 Alphaproteobacteria bacterium
GACCAAGGTGGTCTTTCCACTCCCGAGAAAGCCAGAAACAATCAACACTCCCACCTTCCCGATCGCTGTGTCCGCCATCATCCCCCTCCGTGAGCTGCTTCGCGCCTTTCCGATTAACGCTCCCGCGGCGTCCGGTCGCAGGCTACCTGGGGCAAAAGAGGTTTCTTTGGGACTGCTGAACCGTCTCCGCCAACGCATCGACCGCCGCCTGCACCCTCCAGCGCCGCAGCGGGCTCCTACTTGGACGGAGCAGATGGAGAAAGACTGGGACGATCTTCCCGATCAGGTGGACGCAGCGTTGAAAAAGCTGGGGAGTGCGGCGGTGGGCACGTGGGAGGTGGGCGCAGCCGATCTGGGCCGGGTGCTGATCGGGCAACCGAACGAAAAAACCCTGATGGACCGCTATTCTGACGGGCTGGTGCCGACGCTGGACCCCTATCAGGAGCTGCATCGCCGCTGTGGTGGCCAGATGCAGCGGGCGCTGGTGGCTGCCCGCGCCGGGGGATTACCAGCCTTAGAACAGGAGTTTACCGGCATACTGGAAGGGTTGAGTGGACGCGTGGACGAAGGCTGGGACAAGACGGTGACCTGGCTGGCTCCGCTGGTGGCGATGACCGGCAACCCGGGGGAGCTGGATCGCGAGCTGCGCACGCGCGGCGGGCAGCTACGCGAGAGTGCGCAGGTGAACGAGCAGCGGCTGCGGGAGCGCCTGCGCTTGCTGAGGCCAGAGCAGAACATCTACGACAATCTCTGCGATATCTGGGAGGAGTATCAGCAGGGGATGTGTAGAGACATCGAGGTGATTCTGGACAGCGCGACACAGATGCTCGTGGGGGCGCTGCGGGAGAAGCTGCGGTAGCCGGGGTGATACATGGGAGCGTGTATCAGAATAGTGGCGGATTTCAACCACATTTGGTGATACTCTCCACCATGTATCAGCACATCAGCCGAAGAGACCGACCTGACGTGCGGCGGGAGGGGAGGGGAGCCGGTGGTCTCCGGCCACAGGGTCCTGGAGGTGTACGGTGACGGCGGCGTGGTCGGAGGCTTCGGTGCGGCCGCGGGCCTCTTCGTCCACCGAGATGTCGAGCACCCGCGGCCACAGGGCCTCGGAGATGAGGTGGTGGTCGATGCGGAGGCCCTGGTTGCTGCCGAACTGGTTGCCACGGTAGTCCCACCAGGTGAATTGCCGCTGGGAGGGGCGTAAGCGCCGGAAGCCATCGGAGAGGCCCAGGCCGAGCAATGCCTGGAAGCGGCTGCGTTCGGCATCGGTACAGAGTACTTGTCCCCTCCATTTTTCGGCATCGTAGCAGTCTGCGTCGGCGGGGGCGATGTTGAAGTCGCCACAGACCAGGAGCGGCTGCCCGGCCAGCGGGCGCAGCCATGTCTCCAATTTCGTCAGCCATTCCAGCTTGTAAGGATATTTTTCAGATGTCAGCTCGCCGCCGTTGGGCACATAGAGGTTGACCACCCACAGGCCACCCACCTGCGCTGCAATGCCCCGGGACTGGCTGTCCCCGGCCCAGGGGAGGTCACGCTGGACGTCGATCAGGGGCAGGCGGGAGAGCAGAGCCACGCCGTTGTAGGTCTTTTGTCCAAAGGTTTCAACCTGATAGCCACGATCCAGAAAGGGCTTTCGGGGAAACTCCTCGTCGACACACTTGATCTCCTGGAGGCAGAGGACATCGGGCTGGCGCTCGTCCATCCACTCCAGTACACGCTCCAGGCGCTTGCGGACGGAGTTGACGTTGTAGGTGGTGATGTTCATAAGCGCCCCTGTTGCTCTGCAAGGGCCCCAGCCTACCCCTCCCGGGGGGGCGGGTCAAGCGAGCATACGACGACGACGCGCTGCCGGGCCGGCGCACGACCTGTAGTACCTCAAAAACCGGTGGTCCCGGCGATAGGGGTTTCCGGAGAAAGTACAGGGAGGAGCCGCCGAGGACCTCGCCCGGACCGTGGGTGGAAGGGCGCGAGCGGCCGCTCGCTTGGAGTCTGGCGCCCAAGAGTGACGTGCTTATATTTTGAATTCCGATGGAGTGTCTCATGTTATTGCTGCTCGGTTGTATCCCCGATGGAAACGTCTGGTACGGCGGAGGGCCCCTGACCGTAGCGATCGACGGCTCGGCGACTCTCCCCGCCGTGATCGAGATCCCTGGCGTGGCCCTCTCTGAAATCGAAGCTGCCCTTCATCCCGATCAGCCGACCCAAGGGCCTGGCGGCAGCATCGCCATCGACCCGGCCTCGGTCCTGGCGGGGAAAGGCCAGCAGGCTTGGGCGGCGGCGTGGGACCGGTCTGGC
>JBEIQS010000166.1:0-12975 GCA_040376425.1 Alphaproteobacteria bacterium
AACCCCGGCCAGAGGAGGGGCTGTGAAACGACGGAACCGCGTTGGGGGGGATGGACGGGTTGGGGTGGGTCGTTTCAGAGCCCCTCTCTGGACTCTCCCCGGGGAATCCGGGGAAAGACCACGGTGGTGTTGGTTTTTGGGTCGTGGTTCGTCGGCTGAGTGGTTGTTTGTTGATTCTGGGTGGGGAAAGGCCCGAGGGGGGCATACGCTAAAACTGTTGCGGTAGGGAGAGGTGTTGAGGCTTCGACTTACATGAGGGATCGGATGTGGCCAATGACCACACCCTCCAAAACCGGGGCCTTCTCCCGCCCCGCGGGAGAAGGTGGCGAAGCCGGATGAGGGCGCTTGCAACCAGCAGAATCTCAAAGCTCCGTTCGATTCTTTCATCTCCGACCAACAACCACACCCTCCAAAACCGGGGCCTTCTCCCGCCCCGCGGGAGAAGGTGGCGAAGCCGGATGAGGGCTATTGCAACCAGTAGGATTTTGAAACACCACCCCACTCTTTCGCAGGCGACCACCGGCAGCAGCTCCGAGCCGACGTCCTTTGGCCAAGCTCTCGCCCGTTCCGACTCAAACTCCTGACAAAACTACCGGGAACCGGGTTAGTATCAGATGCATCAGATGTATCAGATGTATCAGATGTATCAAACCCAGTAGGATCCCCCGATGTCCTCCCTTAAAGGCCAGATTCTCAACCTCTTTGGTACGTCCTTTCTGGCCAAGGCCACGGTGCTTTCGGTAGAGGATGTCGGGACTCTGTATCGCCGGCTTCGCCTGGCTACCAATGTGAGGAAGGAAGGGGCCTATCAACCGGGGGACAAGATCCAGATCCTCCTGCCCAGTCTGGATGTGCGGACCTACACGCCTGTGGGCTGGTCGGCAGAGGGAGAGACGGAAATCCTGGTCTTTCGGCACAACGCGGGCAGTCCGGCGGGGGTGTGGGCGGCTTCGGTGAAGGCGGGTGACTCCTTCTCCTTTGCGGGGCCCCAGCGATCCCTGAACATCCCTTCAGGGCCAGTGCTTCTGGTGGGAGATGAGACTTCGATTGCTGTGGCGGCGGCTTATTCTCGGCATCGTCCGGGGTTGGTGGCGTCGATTTTGGAAGTGGAGGAGGAGCAGACGGCGCGCGAGGCGGCTACGGCGCTGGGGCTGATGCATGCACGGGTGCTCCGGCGCGGGGATGCTGCGGCTTTGTCTGCCGCAATCCTGGAATCCTGGCGAGCCACTCCGCAGGTGTCGGTGGGGCTGACCGGCAGCGGCTCTCTGGTGCAGCGGGCACGCGAGGTGCTTCGTGAACATGGAGGCCCTTCGCCACGGATCAAGGCTTATTGGGTGCCGGGCAAGGTGGGGCTGGACTGATGCGGGTGCTCTTTGTTTGCAGTCGCAATCGCCTCCGAAGTCCCACGGCGGAACAGCACTTTTCGAATCGGCCGGGCCTGGAAGTGGCTTCGGCGGGGCTGAGTCCGGATGCGGAGGAGCAGCTCACGGCGGAAGCAGTGGTCTGGGCAGATCTGATCCTGGTGATGGAGAAGCGCCAGGAAAAGCTGCTGAAGGAGCGGGCGGGGCCATATCTGGCCGCCTTCAAACTCCCTTAAACCCCGCCGCTGCCAGCGACCGGGCGATCGAATCCTGCACCGATAGGGTCAGGGCGGCGTCCCTTTCTGCGGCGCGCTCTTTGGCGCCGGTCAGGCCCTCAAAACGCTTTTCCATCTTGGCTATCAGCGCGTCCAGACCTTCTCCGTCCTCGGCGGCCAGCTTCTGGGCAAATTCGTCGATCACCTCGGGAAGTCCGTGGGTGGATAGCCCAGAACCAAGGGGATCCGGCCCCTCCAACACTTCGGCCTGGGCGGCACGCACCTGCTCCCGTAGCTCGGCCACGGCGGTCTGTACCTGCTCGGCGGTGGGCATGGTGACCGGACCGCCCCGGAGTTGACCCAGGATGTTCCTCGCTTGTCCGCTGACGCCAGGCTGTTTCTGCTCGGCGGCAGCCAAGAAGCGATCCACCACCTCGGTGACCACTTTGAGCTGCTCGTCCGGTCCTTCCGGTGTGGTGTCGTCGGTCGGCATGGGTTCCCCTTTGAATCAGCAATTTCAGTCAGGAAGCTTGGTTCTACGCGGGGTGTAGCGATCGGGTGCGTTCCGCACCTTCTCCACCAGCGGCATGATGCCGGCAACCCCCTTGGCTTCCCAGGCGGCGCGCTCCTCGGCATTCAGCTCGATCACCACCTCAAAGATGGCCACGCTGCCGCAGCTTACTTCGAGAAACAACTTACCATCGCAGTCATATAGTCCATATTCCCAAGGTACTTCAGCCAGAACTTTCTTCACGGATTGCCTCGAATGGGGGTTTCAGTATAGGCGCCCTTGGGAATCTGGTTGACAACGGCCTCGGCCTGGCCGGTGGGCAGCCGCCCGCCGGGCAGCCACAGGTCGTTCGCGCCGGCTTCGTTGCCAGAGGGCATGCGCAGGTTCAACGCCTTTGCGTCCTGGATGTCGATACGGACCAGGTTCTTGCCCTGCCAACTTCCGGGGGGAATTCCCAGCTCAGTCTCGATCTTGGCCGTGTCGCCGCCGGTGCGGGCGATCATCGCGTCCATCTCGGCTTTGGTCATGACGAACTGGCCGTCGGGACGACCCAAGAGGTCACGGCCGCGGGCGTCCAGTGACTCTTTGGGGACGATGTAGGCCGAGCCCTCCTCAAAGGGCTTCAGGTGGGCGTCGATGTGCTCCCGCGACAGGTAGGAGCTGGGGTCAGGACGGTCACCCTTGGGGGTGGCCTTGACCCGCGCCATGGCCTCAACCTCGGCAGGGGTCTTGAGCGTCAGGCCGGTGTTGGCATCGACAAAGGCTCCCTTTGCGGGGTCAAAGCGGAATTGAGGCAGGTCATTGCGGCCGGGCATGCGGCGAAGGTAGGGGGTGCCCTCCTCCGTCTTTACCCAGGTGTAGCCCTCGGGAGCGTCCGGGAAGCCCTTGGCTTTGGCCTGCTCGGCGCCGGTCTTGGGGGCGGCAGTTTCGGTGCTGGGCTTCACAGTGGGCTCGGTGAGCTCCAGCGCGGGCTTGACCTCGGGGCCGTCCGTCTTGGTGGCGGGACCATCCACCTTGGTCTCCGGACCATCGGTCTTGGCCGCAGGACCCGATGTATCAGTCTTCGCAGCAGGACCCGATGTATCAGTCTTGGCCGCGGGGCCCGATGTATCGGTCTTCGCAGCAGGACCTGATGTATCGGTCTTCGCCGCAGGACCCGATGTATCAGTCTTCGCAGCAGGACCCGATGTATCCGTCTTGGCCGCAGGACCCGATGTATCAGTCTTCGCAGCAGGACCCGATGTATCCGTCTTCGCAGCAGGGCCCGATGTATCAGTCTTGGCAGCAGGGCCGGATGTATCAGCAACCGGACCTGATGTATCAGTCTTGGCAGCAGGGCCGGATGTATCAGCAACCGGACCCGATGTATCGGTCTTCGCAGCAGGGCCCGATGTATCAGCAACCGGACCCGATGTATCAGTCTTGGCAGCAGGGCCCGATGTATCCACCTTCGGGGCTGCGGTATCCACTGCGTTCCCGGTGCCGGCCCCGGCGCCGCCACCGGTAGAGGGGGTGCCTCCCAGCGCGCCTTGCACACGGGTGGCGGTGCCGGTCTGGATGCGGGTCTGAATGTTCTTGATGGCAGGGATGTTGCCTGCGCCGTTGGTAAGGGCCGAGGAAACAACCGTTTGGAGGAATCCTTCCCAGGTGAAGGTGCCGGAGAGCAACTGCACCGTGGTGTCGAAGGCCACGTCCGTTCCCACCTGGATCGCAAACTGCGCCAGCGGGGTCATCTTGGAGACCAGCGAGCCGACGCCGCCACCGATGGCGCCACCCAGCGCGCCGAGCAACATCGCCTTGCCCAATCCCTGGTTCCAGGGATTTCCGTCGCAGGCATTGGTGATGATCGTGGTTGCTCCACCGGAGATCGCACCCACGATGGCGCCACCCACCACCGTTCCGATCACCCCGGCGGCGGCTGCAGAAGCACCGGCCGCCGCAGCGATACCGGTGACGGCGCCGATCACCATCGGGCCAAGCACCACCGCCACGATGATGACGACGGCGATGATCAGCACCCACTTCAGCACACTCTTCCACCGCGGCTGCACCTGCGATGCCGCTTTTTCAGCTTCTGAGCTGATCTTGGCGTGCATCTCGGTGAGCGCACCGCGCAGACCGGCGGCCAGGGCCGTGGTGTTCTGCGCGGCGCCCTGCTGCAGCATGGTGCCAAGCTGGGTGTAGCTTTCGGCAAGTCCAGCTTCCACCTGACTGAAGCCGGTGTTTGCTCCCTCGACCGCTTGCTGTACGCCCTGCTGGTGCCCCTGCACCACCTGCGCAAATCCCTGCTGGGCCTGCTGTCCGATCTGGGCAAAGCCGCCGCTGGCCTGGCTGCCCATCTGCTGCGCCGCGCTGATCCCGGCTGCCGCCTGCTGCTGCAGTGCGGTAGCCGCGTCGGCTGCCTGCTGGTTCAAGCCGGCAATGGCCTCTTCGGCGCTCTGGTCGATCTGATCGCGCAGCGCCTGGAGCTGTCCGGAGAAGTCCTCTTCCGCCTTGGCGAGGGCTTCCTGCAGTGCCTCGGGATCAGGGGCATCTGCACCCTGAACCTGGGCTTCCATCGCCGCAAGCGCCTCGGACATCGAGGCGGCGGCCGCCGCGAGTCCTTCCTGCAGGCCGGCCAGCGCCTGCTGTCCACTGGCGCGGATTCCGGAGATACGCTGGTCAGCATTCTGCTGGATACCACTGGACAATGCCGTGGCGTGCCGCTCCAGCCCGGCCAGTGCAGCGGACTCGGTCTGGTCCACCCCGGCCTGAAGCCCGGTTGCGGTCTGGGTGGCCATGTCGCGCGACGAGGCGGCGGAAGCGTCGAGCTGGGCCATCAGTCCGTCGAACAGGGCCTGTGCCTGATCACGGGCGGCCTTGGCGGTGGTGCCCACCACCTCCATATCCCGCGCTTTGTTGGCGCCCGCCGCGTCGGCCTGCTTGTTGGCCTCGGCAACGATGCCTTCCTTGTACTTGGCCGCCACCTCGCGGGCTGCCTTTCCACGGGCCTGGGCCCGGTTGTAGGTGAGCGGCCCGTCCATGATGCCGTCGGACTTGTTGGGCACCCCGTCGGTGTAGCCGTGGTAGCGGGACTCCCCCTGGGCGACGGCCTCGGCGCCCACTTCGGTGCCGGCAGCGCGGTAGGCGGCGTCCGCCTGCGCGTAGAGGTTGTCCACCACGGCTCGTTGAGCCGCTTCCGCTGTCGCAATCTGCCCCAACAACGCCTGCTGGCTGGCAGAGATCGAGGCGCGCCCACCCTCGGTGGCGCTGTCGATCGAGGCCAGGCTGCTGTCCAACCCGGACTGGATCGAGGCGCGCTGAGCGGCGGCTTCGGCGGCGATCTGAGCCCGCACCCCCGCGATGGCGGCGGAGGCGGCCTCCTGCTGGGCAGCGGCTTCGGCCTGTACCTGCGCAACGGCCGCTTCGGTGGCCGCTTGAATGCGCGCGGTGAGCGACGCAGAGGTCTCCGGGATCGACGCAACTTCGGCGGCCCGGGCCTCCAGGAATCCGTTGATCAGGGCGTCGTCCTGAGACTTGTTCTCCTGCAGGATCTGGGTCGCCTCGGCGACCAGGGCGGGATCGGCTTTCTTGGGGTCGATGCCCACCGCGGTAAGCGCAGGCACGGAAAATGCCACGCCCGAGGCTTGGAAATCCGCTTCAGCGGCGGCATCCGGCACACTGTCGGGCTCGGGAGCCACCTTCGCCGGAGCGGGCTCCACCTCCACCTCCTCCCCTTCTGCCTCTCCTTCCACCTCTTCACCGGCATCCACCGGGCTTTCGTCGCCCTGCTCAGCCTCCGGCTCTTCCTTGCCTTCTTCCGAGGCTTCCTCCAGCGCGTCCGCCTCGGCCGTTTCTTTGGCTTGCCCTTCGGTCTCCTCGGCAGCGGCCGGGTCCACCTTGGGTGCGGGCGCGTCTACATCGCCTCCTTCCTGGTTCTTTTCGCCCTGAGCCAGCTCGGCTTCGCTGGGGCCCTCCTCCCCTTGGGCCTGCCCCTCCTGTCCTTCTCCATCCGGGCTGCCTTCGTCCGAAGGGGGGCCTCCCGGCGTGCCGCCGCCACCGGCCGCTCCATTTCCACCATCGTCGGGAGCCCCTTGCTGCTCTTCTCCCTTGGGCTCCTCTGTGGTGATTCCGCCCTCTTCCTCCTCCAAGCCACCGCCCTGCTGCTTGAGCAGCTCGGCGGCCACGGAATTGCCCGCTCCGGGACGCTGCGCCCGCATGGCCTTGGCGGAGGGTCCGGTGGCCGCCAAGCCGGGACCGCTCTGCGGGCCCTGTTCGGTGGTAGGAGTGGGGCGGCCCTGAAGGGGCTGGTGGCTGCGAGCGGTCATGGGTGCACCGGTAGACCGTTATTCTACCTCAGGGCAGCATCCCATAAAAGAGCGGCCCTCAAAATCCCGAAAACATCGGCACCCAAATGCGCACGGACTCCAATCACTGCGGAATCTGGAGCTTCATCCCTACATCCAGCGCGATGCCTTTCTTCAACACGTCTTGGTTGGCGGCCTGGATCCGCTCCCACTTGGAGGCGTCGCCGTAGTACTTCAGCGCGAGGCGCCCAAGTGTATCGCCCGATACAACTTTATGCACACGTCCGGCTTTCGCCGCCGGTTTTACGACTTCTGCCACCGGGGCCTTGGCGGCGGGAGCAACCACAGGTGCTGCCACGGGCGCGGCAGGCGCGGCCACCACGGGCGCGGCGGGCACGACCGCAGCGGGGACCGCGGGGGCAGCAGGGGGTACCTCGACCACTGCGGTCGGCGCGGATTTCACCTTGGCGGCGGGCGCTTCGGCACTGAAGGCATCGGGAGAGATGGGCGCCTCAGCCACCGCAACCTCGGGCTGCACCACCTCAGCGGGAGCTGCAACGGGCTGCAGAATCATCAGCGCCAACACGACGCCCGTAGAGAACAATGCCACGGCTACCGTGGAGATCTTCCAGTTCCGCTCACGGGTCAGGATGTCCTGAATCTCGCCTTCCAGCCGCACGTTGTCCGAGCGGAGCTGCCGGGTTTCCTGCCGCAGTCCGCGAATCTCGCCCTGCTCGCGGGCAGAAACCCGGGCGCGATGCTCCTCTTCCCGGTTCCGTTCGGCCCGAATCTCCTCCTCCAGCAGGTCCCGGAAGCCACCGGGAGCCACCGCGCCGGCCGCGACGGCCGCATCCAGACGGGCCAGAGCGTCCGCCGCGCGGCCCTGTGCGGCATGCACGCGGGCAAGCAACAAAAGTGCGTCCGCATCGTCCGGGTCCAGGCACAGCAACATCTGCAGGCGGCTGACCGCCTGGCCCAGGTGCCCGTCACGGGCCAACGCCAGCGCCTCGTTGTACAGCGAGGAAGGAGCGTCAATTCCGGCGGCACGCAGCGTGGATGCGATGCGCTGCGGGGCTGAGCCATCCGCCTCTGCGCTGCCACGAGGTACATCATCAAAATCAAGCGGATCGAAGGAGTAGGCGTGGGACACGGGGGATTCCTGAGGATGGTGTCCGGGGGGATCCCAGACGGAGGGAAGACGAACCTAACACGTCTTTACGCGTCAAGGGGAGTCCCCCGAAAAATATTTTCCTTCCTTGCGGCGCCCCTTTCCGCCCGCTCAGCCTGCCTTCCTGGCCTCCCGGGCGCGTCGATCCCGCTGTTCCTCCGCGGTGCCCAGGTAGGGCTTCCGTGTGCCCATCACCTTGTCCCACAGCGGCCGGGTGACACCCCAATTCGCGTCCTGGTCCGGCCCCATGTGGTGGTCGTAATGCCAGGGTAGATGCTCCTTGGCCCACTCCGGATCCAGATGTGCTTTGCGATGAACCCGGTAATAATTGGCGCCGCAGTACAGCCATGTGGCCGACAGAAAGGGCGCCACCGGCATGAGAGCGGCGACGGGGACGGCCAGCGCACAAAGTCCGAGGATCTCTTTGCCTTGGGCATGCCATCCCAGCGGAAAGCGACGATAGTCAGGGTCGAACATATCGTTCTTGAGGGAGGCACTGTGGTGCTCGTACCAGTGAAAGCTCCAAAAGGACTTCCGACGTTTGCCCTGACCATGCAAGATGTGCTTGTGGATCCACCACTCTGCGGCACTCGCGGACACCAGCCCGATGGGAATTCCAATCATGGCGGTATTCTATCCCTGCTTTTCGCTGCACGAAAAGGGAGATGCGATATATAGCGCGCGGAGGTTTTGCCGATGTGGGCATGGCTGATGTTGTTGAGCTGCAAAGAAGCAGTAATCTGTGAGGATCTTTGCAGAGATCTCGTCGTGGATTGCAATTACGACGCCTATCCCTCCCTCCAGAGCTGCGTGGACGGCTGCACCTACAACGAAGAACAGGGCGCCGACATTGAGGGGCAGCTTTCCTGTGTCGAGAAGGCTGAATGTGACACTTTTCGCATCCTGGAATGTGAGCACCGCTTCGGTCCTGTCGAAGAATAGCGTGGATCTACGTGGATGACCGCCTCTGAAGCATGGCTTCCGCGTATCGCACGGAGAGGGAAAGGGCCCATGCCTTCGCGTGCCTGCTTTGAGACGGCACTGTTGGCTGTGGACATCACTGGCTTCACCCGCCTGACTGACCGCCTGGAGCGGGAGGGTGAGGCCGGCGTGGAGGAAGTCGCCTCTCTCCTCAATGATCGCTTTGGTGAGGTGATCGATGCGGTGTTGAGCCGCGGCGGAGATGTGCTCCGCTTCGCAGGAGATGCGCTCGTCGCAGGCTGGCTATACGGAGGGGATGAGCGGGATCGCCTGCGTTTGGCCGTGGAGGCCGGGCTGGCCATCCAAGAGGCGGCGACGCGGCGCCAGGATGGGATGGAGCTGCGCTGCGGTGTGGCCCTGGGTGCGTTGCGCTGCCTGCACATCGGGGACAGCCAGCGGGCTTTTGTTGCGGCGGGGCCGGTACTTGGGGATGCCCACGGGGCGGAGAGCCTGGCCCGTCCTGGCAACCTGGTCCTGGCCCCCTCCGCGGCCCTGCTGCTGCGGAGCGAGCTGGAGGGCGCCACCATCGAGGGGAACTACTTCCGCGTGGACGGGCTGAGTCCATCCCCTTTTCGTCGCCTCCACCGCGCGGATCCACCCGATCCAACCACTGCCACACTTCCGACAACCGAAGATTTTTTCCGCTCCTACCTGCCCAAGGTGGTCCAGGAGCGCCTGGCGGCCGGTCAGGCCGATTGGCTGGCAGAGCTGCGCCCGGTGACCGTGGCATTTTTGAGCCTTCCTATGGATCCCGATGATCCCGCCTTGCCGGATCGGGTGCTGCGCGCCTGCCAGCAGGTGGTGGCGCGCTACGAGGGCACGATCGACAAGTTCCTCTGTGATGAAAAAGGGACGGCAATCCTGATGGCTTGGGGACTGCCGCCCTGGGCGCACCCGGACAATCCCGTGCGCGCCGTGCGGGCATGCACCGAGCTGATCGCGGTGCTGAGCGGCTTTCTGCCCGGCGTGTGTGGCGGAATCACCACCGGCAACGCCTTCTGCGGGCCGGTCGGTAACGACAAGCGTCGTGAATACACCATCATTGGTTCAACGGTAAACCTGGCTGCTCGCCTGATGCAGGCCAGTCAAAAAAACCATGAATTGCTTTGTGACTCGGCAACAGTCAACGCCTGTCGGAAGCGTTTGACCTTCGATCCGCGCCCGGAGGTGTCGGCCAAGGGCTTTGGGGAGGCCATCGCGGTCTGGCGCCCGAACCCGCAGCGCTCGGTGTCCATTGCGGACCTGCCGCCGCTGATTGGCCGTAGTCAGGAGTGCGAACAGCTTCGGCACTGGCTGAAAGAAGCTCCTTCGCCCGATCCTTCGGGCAGAGTCCTGGTGGTGGAAGGAGAGCGCGGCGTCGGGAAAGGGCGGGTGCTCTCGCAGGCCTTGGAGGAGGCGGAGGCGATGGGGCTGCAGGTGCTGAGTGCCGGGGCCGACGCCATCGAGCACGATACGCCCTACTTTCCGTGGCGTCGGATGCTTCTGCAGTTGGTTCCGGATCAGGATCCAGAGATTTTTTTACAATTGAAAGAGGATAGTGGGGACCTGGAGCTGCGCTCAGCCCGTATCCGCGAGCGCGTCCTTCACCTTCTGGAAGCCCACCACCGCCTGCTCCTGATTGTCGAGGATGCCCATGAGGTGGACTCCGCTTCCTGGGGACTTCTGCTCCATGTGGTTCATTCTGTGAGGCACCTGCGGGTGTTGACGGCACGCCGCCCCGATGGCCGTGCCCTGCCCCCCAAGGCCGAGGCCTTGCTGAGCGACGCGCCACGCCTGCTGCTGGGGCCGCTGGATCGCGTCGGCACACAGGCCCTGCTTTGCCTGCGCCTGAATTGCAGCAGCGTGTCCGAGGATCTCCTGGACGCCATCCACCAGAAGGCTCAGGGCAACCCCTTCTTCTCCGAGCAATTGGTGGGTGCTTTTCGCGATTCCGGCCTGTTGTCGGTGCACCAGGGACGTGCCACGCTGCATTCCATGCAGGGACTTGTAATCCCGGATACATTGAAGGCTGCGATCCTGACCCGGCTGGATCGCCTGGATCCCTCCGATCTCCTGCTGCTGAAGATTGCGTCGGTGGCCGGTCCGGCCTTTCCCCTCCCCCTGCTGAGTGCGATCCATCCCATCGCCTCGGACATCCCGACGCTGCCGGCACGCTTGGCCAAGCTCTGTGCCCGCGAGATTCTTTTGCCCGATGTGGCGGGCTATCGCTTCGCGCACCCACTGACCCGCGACGTGGCCTACGAGGGGCTGCTTCAGACCCAGCGCCGCGGCCTGCATGCGGCTGCAGCAGCTTGGCTGGAAAGGCAGGAGGAACCCAATGATGTGCTGCTGGCCTGGCACTACATCCAGGCGGGAAATCCGGCGCGGGCCATCGACGGACTGGAGCGCGCCGGGAACCAGGCGATGTTGCTCTCGGCCCCTCGGGAAGCCGCCGATCACTTTTCGCGCGCGCTGGAGCTTGCGCCAGATCAGCCCGCAAGCCGTCGGGCCCATTGGGCGCGCCAGATTGGAGAAGCGTGGTTCTCTCTGGGAGATCTCGCGCGCTCCCAACAATATTTGAACCAGGCGCTGGAGCTGTTGGGAGAGGCCGCTGGGCCGCAGGGGGTGGTGGCCCGGCTCCTGCGCGAGGTGGCGGTGCAGTTTGTACATCGGCTCTGGGCTCCGGCGATTCGTCCGAAGGCGGAGGTGTTGGAGGCGGCAATGGCGCTGGATCGCCTCTCCGAGCTGCACTTTTTCACCGCCTCGGCACTTCAGTCCCTCTGGTGCAGCTTCCGTGCCTTGAACCTTTCAGATACCCAGCCTCCGTCGGAGGTGCGCGTCCGCACACTGGCGACGGTTGGCGGCAGTCTGGGTGGGGCAATGACGCTCCATCGGGTCGCGCGGGCCTACCTGGAGGATGCACAGCGACTGGCCCTGCGGCTGGATGCGCCGGCTGCGGGGGCGTGGGTAGAGCTGTTGAGGGCGTTGTACCTCAATGGAAGGGGAATGTGGAAGGAGGCAGCGCAGGGCTTCTCCGCAGCGGCCCAGATCTATCGGGAGCTGGGGGCGCTGCGCCGGCAGGAGGAGTGCTACCACCACCTTGGGTCGGTGTGGGTCGCCACGGGTGCCTTGGAGCTTGCGCGGGAGGTCTACGAGGATCTGGAAGCGCTGGCGCGCCGCTGCGGCGACGTACAGGCACTGGCATGGGCGCAGGCCGGCTTGGGAGAGGTGGCACTGCGGGAAGGAAAATCCCCAGACAACCTGGAAGCGGTGTTGGCACTGACCCGACGCTGCGGGGACCGGCTGGAGGAGGGGAAGGTGTTGGGTCTGCTGGCCTACCAGCAGCCTGAGCGCGACTGGCTGGAGCAGCTTTTGGACCTGTCCGAGTCCCTGAAGTTGGCCTTCTTCCACGGAGGTTTTGACCTGGCGGTAGAGGGCTGCGCGGCGCTGCCCGAAGCCCGCCGACAGGTGCTGGCACCCCGCCTGCAACGACAACTGCGTCTACTCCGCTTTACACAGCCCGCAGCAGGTCCGACGCTGGAACGACTCAACGCGCGGATGCTTGCGGCCAAAGGCATGCGGGCGCAGGCGCGCGCAGCCGCACAAAAATCTCTGGAGCAGGCGCGAGAGCTCCAAATGACCCAGGCCGAAAAACAGGCGGAGGAGCTTATTCGTACAGCGTGACTCTGCAGTGAGTCACGCTCCGAACAACATCCAACCTGCTAGACCGAGGGCACCACTCAAGAGGATCACACCGAGGGCCATCCACAAGGACCCGCCACCCTTCTGTTCCAGCGTCAACGGCCGACTTTCACCCGCGGGGAGTGCGGCTTGCAGCTCCTCCACCGAGCGACCGGCGGCCGTCCACTTGCCTGGCCCCTTCTCGCCATCCCGATCATGGGAGCCGGAGATGCCGGGGGCGCCTTCCCAGGTGCCCGCTTCCGCCACCGAGCGGCCATTGGGAAGAACCGCGTCGTCGTCCAAATCTTCTACGTCCACCTTCATGGGGGGAGGCAGCACGATGGGATCGGCGGAAGCGCGCAGCTCCGACCACTTGCCGCCGCCCGCCGCCGGCTCCCGAGAGGCCCGGAGAGACTCGGCCTCCTCTGCAGCGGCGGCCTTGTTCAACGCACGCACCGGATCCTGAATCAGGCGGGTGCGCGCGTCATTGGCGGATCCCTTGCCGGCGGCTTCACGTCGGGCCAGCTCCTCGGCGAAGCGCACGCGGCCCTCCTCCAGGCGGCGTTGGGTGCTCAGCTCTTCGTTTCGGCGGCGCTCCTCTGCCTCTCGCCGCTGCGCAGCCTCCTCAGACCGTCGCTGGGCCTCCTTGGCAGCAGCCAGGCGTACATCTTCCTCTTTCTTTCGAAGCTCTGCATCGGCCGTCAGGTTCGCCTGACGACGCTCTTCCTCCTCCGCCTTCAACTTCGCCTGACGACGCTCCTCCTCCTCCTCCTCCTTCAACTTCGCCTGACGA
>JBEIQS010000119.1:0-18396 GCA_040376425.1 Alphaproteobacteria bacterium
AGGAGGAGGGGCGACGGGGACCTTGGGGCCCTTGGCCAGAACCAGGGCGCAGAGTACAAGCCAGCTCATTGGGAAGCCTCCTCATTGGCCTTCGGCAGCACGACGATCTTCGCCGCTTTATCCGCCGCCAGCCAGGTTTTTGCCGCCTCAGACAGCGACGCGGCGCTCACAGCGCGAAAGCGGGCGAGGTCTTGGGCAAGGTAGTCGGGGGAGCCGGTGTAGGCGTCGTATTCGTTCAGGCGCACGGCGCGGGCTTGCAGCGACTCCAACTCCGTCAGGAAGTTATATTCAAACTGGTTTTTCAGCCGCTGCATCTCGGCCTCGGTCGGCGGGGTGGCCCGCAGCGTATCCAGCTCGGACTGCACGGCAGCCTCCACCTTCCGCAGGTCCGCCCCCTCTGCCAGGGTCACCGAGATCAGGAAGGCGCTGGAGTGCAGGTTGGGCATCTGGTAGACCTGCACATCCTGTGCCATGCCGCCGAGCACCAACTTCTTATACAACCTGCTGCTTTCCCCATCTCCCAACAGGGATGCCAGCAGACGAAGATCGGCGTCGCCGGGCTGGTAGGAGGCGGCCGTGATCCAGAACAGGTTGAGCTGGGGATACTCCACCTCATCCCGAACTTCCACCGCTGCCACCTGCGGTTTTTCGGGAGTGACGGCGGGCAGGCGCTCGGGTAGCGGGCGCATGGGCAGGTGCCCGAAGCTCCGCTCGATCAGGGGCTTCACTTCCGCCGGGTTGAAGTCCCCCGCGACCACCAGCGAGGCGTTGTTCGGGACATACCAGGCCGTGAAAAAGTCTTTCACATCCTGAAGAGAGGCGGCTTGCAGGTCTTCGTGGCTGCCGATGACAGTGTGCGCATAGGGGTGCGCTTCCGGGTAGAGCAGCCGCGGCACCTCAAGCCACGCAGCACCGTAGGGCTCATCTTCGTAGCTTTGACGACGCTCGTTGCGGACCACCTCGCGCTGCAGGTCCACTTTTTCCTGGGTCATGGCAACGGCCAGATCCTGCATCCGATCCGCTTCCAACCACAAGAACAGGGGGAGCAGGTTGGCCGGCCCCACGTCGTAGTAGTTGGTGGCGTCTTCCATCGTCCAGGCGTTGTTCCAGCCGCCGTAGGCTTCCATGGTGCTGTCAAAACCGCTGCCGGGAAGCCGGTTGGTGCCCATGAACATCAGGTGTTCGAAGAGGTGCGCGAAGCCCGAGCGGCCCTTCGCCTCGTCCTTGCTGCCCACCTGGTACCAGATGTCCACCACCACCTGGGGCAGGGAGTGATCTTCGTGCAGAATGACCTGCAGGCCATTGGGCAGCTCATAGCGTTCAAAGGGGATCTCTTGCGCCTGGGCGCAGAGCAGCAGGCTCAGCAGCACGCGGACTCCTAGCAGGGTGCAGCGCCTATCCGGCTGCTGCGCACCTGTCCAATGACCTTGTCGTTTTCGAGAGGTTCAGTCTTTTTTGCCGCTCATCAGCGTTCCCAGGTAGTACAGTCCACCCGATACGAAAAACCCGATGAACCAGGCATATGTATAGATTGTTTCGAAGATAGCGGGCACCGAGTTGATGGCGCCCGCCACCTTCAGAAACCCTGGAAGGTTAGGAATAATCCCAAGAACCAACGCTACGACCGCCACCATGTTGGTTCCCTTGTACTTTCCATCCGGCCGGTACAGATCGGGGACATCGAGCTCCTGCTTCCGGATCAGCCAGTAGTCCACCACCATGATACCCGCGATGGGGCCCAACAGGGCGGAGTAGCCGACCAGCCAGGTGAAGATATAGTCCCCTGCGGAAGCCAGCAATTTCCAGGGCATCATCACGATGCCCAGGATGCCGGTGATCAGCCCGCCGGTCTGGAAGGAGATGTGCCGCGGAGCGAGGTTGGCGAAGTCGTTTGCCGGGCTCACCACATTGGCAGCGATGTTGACCGAGATGGTGGCGATCCCCACGCCCAACAGCGCGACGATGGCGATGATACCCCGCAGCATGCCAGAGGCGATAAGCGGCGCATCCATCCCCACCGGAGCGATGGGCGAGGTCATTTCCGCAAGGAGAAAGACGGGATCCCACAGCTTGCTCTGCAGCTCAGGGGCGGTGAAGATGGCCTGCGAGGCTGAGGTGATCATGACACCCATTGCCGAAAAAGCCAGCATGGTGGTGGGCAGCCCCAGGGTCTGCCCCAGCATCTGCTCGCGCTGGCCCTTGCCGTAGCGGGTGAAGTCGGGGATGTTCAGCGAAAGGGTAGCCCAGAAGCCGATCATGCCCGTGAGCGCCGGGACAAAAGCCGGCCAGAAGTCGCCGAAAGTGGCGTATTTGGACGGTTTTTCGAGCATAGGCCCCAGGCCGCCCGCCTCACTCACCGCCCAGCCCAGCAGCACGACCGCCATCACCAGCACAATGGGCGCGGCCCAGTTCTCGAAGACCCGCACCGCGTTCATGCCACGATAGATGATCCAGATATTCAGTGCCCAGAAGCCCAGAAAAGTGATGGCGCTGGGCAGCGACAGGCCCAGCATCGAAAAGTCACCGCCGAGCGTCGCAAAACCCGGCCACAGCGCCACCACGAAGGTCTTGACCGCCTCGCCACAGATGAAGGTCTGGATTCCGAACCAGCCGCAGGCCACAATGGCGCGGAGCACGGCGGGAATGTTCGCGCCGCTGGTCCCGAAGGAGGAGCGCGCGAGTACCGGAAAAGGGATCCCGTACTTGGTGCCGGGGTGGGCATTGAGCAGGATCGGCGCCAACACGATGATGTTGCCGAGGGCGATAGTAAAGAGAGCCTCCTTCCAGCTCATTCCGGAGGAGATGAGGCCGCCCGCCAGCATGTAGGTGGGGATGCAGTGGGCCATGGAGATCCACAGCGCTGCAAAATTCCAGGTGGTCCAGTTCCGCTGCGATGTGGGCACGGGGGCCAGATCCGCGTTCAGAAGCGGACTATTCGCAAGGTCGGGTGGAAGTTGGGCCAGCGCTTCGGCGGCCGCCTTGGGGTCGTTCATGGTTCCTCGGGTCGATTTCCGAGCTTACAATAGGGGATCGGGATTGACCAGAGGGCCTTCAAAAATCGAAGCACGATCGTCGGAATGCGCAACGATTCGCTTTCCTGGAGCCCGTGGGCTGTGGTACAAATCGGGGATGAGATCCTCCCCTTCATGGACGCTGCCTTCCGAGCGCAGCGAGTTGGCCTTCCCAGACGGAAAGCCCGCCTATAACCAAGCTCAAGCAGTAGCGGAAGCCAGCCGCTGCCTGTACTGCCACAACCCACCCTGTGTGCAGGCCTGCCCCACGCACATCGATATCCCCAGCTTCATTCGAAAGATTGCAACGGGGAATGTGAAGGGTTCGGCGCGCACCATCTTTGATGCGAACATCCTCGGCTATTCCTGCGCCCGGGCATGCCCCGTGGAAGAGCTGTGTGTGGGCGACTGCGTGTACAACGACGCGGGCATCCCCCCCATCCAAATCGGAAGGTTGCAGCGCTACTCTACCGAGATCGCGGTGCGCGAAGGCTGGAGCTACTTCACGGCCGGCGCGCCGACCGGAAAGTCGGTGGGCCTGGTGGGCGCCGGCCCGGCGTCGCTGGCCTGTGCCCACGAGCTGCGGCGCCTGGGTCACGCCTGTACTCTCTACGAAAAAAGCCAGGTTCCCGGTGGTCTGGACGTGACTGGTATTGCGCCTTACAAACTGCGCGGTGACGAGGCCCTACAGGAGATCGAGTGGGTCTGTCGCATCGGCGGGATCGACGTTCAAGGTGGCGTAGAGGTGGGTAAGGACATCGCCTGGGAAGAGCTGGAGCGTCGCCATGACGCAGTGTTCGTCGGCATGGGCCTGGGGCCGGATCGGCGCCTGCCGGGTGCCGACCTGGACGGGGTGGATGGCGCGGTCGCCTGGATCGAGAAGATGAAGCTGGGAACCATCTCTTTGGAGGGCGTGCGCTCGGCGGTGGTGCTGGGGGGCGGCAATACCGCGATGGACTGCCTGCGGGAGCTGGCGGGCCTGAATGTGCCCGAGGTCACCATGGTCTACCGGGGCACCCCCGAGGGCATGAGCGGCTACAAGCATGAGTGGGAAGCGGCGAAGAAGCTGGGGGTTCGCGGCGTGTTCGGCGCGACTCCGGCAGGCTTTGTCGGCGAGGGTCGGGTGAGCGCAGTCCGCATCAAGACGGCGGAAGGTGAGCAGGAAGTTCCAGCACAGTTGGTGCTTCTGGCCATCGGTCAGGCGCGCCTGGGCGAGCAGCTACGCCCCCTGGGCATTCAGGCCGACGCCTCGGGCCGCCTGATTGCCGATGTGCACGGCGCCTTGAGCCGCCCGCGTTGGTACGCGGGTGGCGATTGTACAAATGGTGGGATGGAAGTGGTCAATGCTGTGGCAGAGGGCAAGGCGGCCGCCCTCTCCATTCATCGCGCGATGGGGGTCTAAGATGCCGGATCTTTTTTCGAACTGTGGCGGGATCACCTCCCCCAATCCCTTCTGGTTGGCCTCCGCGCCACCGGCCAACTCCGGTCTGCAGGTCATGCGCGCCTTTGAGGCGGGCTGGGGCGGCGCGGTCTGGAAGACCCTGGGCACGCCGATCCAGAATGTCTCCTCCCGTTTTGGGGCACTTCGGGGGCCCGGCGCGGGCGGCGAGCCGGTGGGCTTCAACAACATCGAGCTGATCACCGACCGCTCCCTGGACATCAATTTCCGGGAGATCTACGAAGTTAAAAAGCGCTTCCCCAAGCACGCTGTGGTGGCGTCGCTGATGGTGGAGACCAAGGAGGAGTGGAAGGAGATCATCGCCCGCTCCATTGATGCGGGCGCCGACGGGCTGGAGCTGAATTTCGGCTGTCCCCACGGCATGTGTGAGCGGGGTATGGGCTCGGCCGTGGGCCAGGAACCCCGGATCAACGAGCGCATCACCTCCTGGGCAAAAGAGTATTCTACCATACCGGTCCTGGTAAAACTCACCCCCAACGTCAGCAATATCATCCCCCATGGCCTCGCTGCCAAAGCGGGCGGCGCCGACGGCGTGAGCTTGATCAACACGATCAAGAGTGTGATCGGCCTGGATATTGATCGTTTTGTGATGGAGCCGCGCGTGGGCAGCCTGTCCACCAACGGCGGCTACTGTGGGGCGGCGGTCAAGCCTATCGCCATGTTCATGGTGGGTGAGCTGGCACGCTCCCGTGAGTTTGGTTTGCCGATCTCCGGGATTGGCGGCATCGGCAACTGGCGGGATGCAGTCGAGTTTCTGTTGATGGGCGCCAGCAACGTCCAGGTCTGCACTGCGGTCATGCTGCACGGCTACCGCATTGTGGAGGACATGATCGAAGGGCTCACCGACTACATGAGCCGCCATGGCTTTGAAACGGTGGATCAGATGGTGGGGAAGGCCATCCCCAGCTTCTCTGAGTGGGGCGAGCTGGACCTGAACTACGAAACCGTGGCGAAGATCGACCCGGATCTCTGTATCAAGTGCAACCGCTGTGTGGTGGCCTGTCACGACGGGGCGCACCAGTGCATCCACATCAACGCCGAGGGTGGCGTTCCCACCATCGACCTCTCCGAGTGTGTGGGCTGCAACCTCTGCCAGATCGTCTGTCCCGTGCCCGGCTGCATCACCATGACCGAGGTGGACAACGGCTTTGAACCTGCCACCTGGAACCTTCATGTGACGGAAGGCGCGCCGCTCCGTCCCAAGAAGGGGGTTCACTAGGTGAAGCTCGTCGAGCAGGTTTGTCGTGAAAAAGTCCGGCAGTTGGGGGAGGAGGAGTTGGCCTTCTACCTCTCCCATGTGCCACTTTGGAGTGTACGGGACGGCTTCCTTCGCCGCAGCTTCCGCTTTCCCACCTATGCCGCAACGATTCGCTTTGTGAACGCGGTGGCCGCCCTGGCCGAGGTCGAGGATCACCACCCGGAGCTGCATGTGGGCTTCGGCACGGTGGAGGTGTTTTGGAACACACACTCGGTGAAAGGGATTTCCGAGAACGACTTTATCTGTGCGGCGAAGGTGGACGCCATTCTGTGAGGAGCGGCGGGCTTGATTCCCCCGGGGATCGGCACAGGGGTGGTTCCACTTCCCGCTGGACGTCTCCGGATCGGGTCATAGCTTCCGTCGTCGGGTAGCCGCTTTTGTGCAGCACCCTGCGGGCGGTTCCCGTCCCCGTCGCGTTGCGGCACGAATCTTGCATGCACGACCTCCAACCCCTCCGGAGGTCGTCCCGTGCAATCAGAAACCGTTCCCGTCCCTGCGGCGAACTACGATGACGAAGTCGTAAAGAAATTCGTCATCGCAGCAGTGCTGTTTGGGGCCGTGGGCATGTTGGTGGGGGTGATCATCGCCCTCCAGCTTGCCTATTGGCCTGCCAACCTGGGTATCCAGTACACCACCTTCGGACGCCTGCGTCCACTCCACACCAACGCGGTGATCTTCGCCTTTACGGGGAACATCCTCTTCGCGGGCATCTACTACTCGATGCAGCGGCTGCTGAAGGTGCGGATGTTCAACGACGCGCTGTCCAACTTCCACTTCTGGGGTTGGCAGGCGATCATTGTGGCGGCGGCGGTGAGCCTGCCCATGGGCATCACCCAGGGCAAGGAGTACGCCGAGCTGTCCTGGCCCATTGACCTCGCCATCGCCGTGGTCTGGGTGGGCTTCGCCATCAACTTCTTCGGCACCATCGCCATCCGAAAGGTGGAGCACCTCTACGTCGCCATCTGGTTCTACATGTCGATGGTGATCACCATCGCGGTGCTGCACATCGTCAACAACCTCGCGGTACCCGCGACTTTGTTCCGGTCCTACCCCATCTATGCGGGCCTGACCGATGCGCTGGTGCAGTGGTGGTATGCCCACAATGCGGTGGGCTTCCTCCTCACCACGCCGATGCTGGGCCTGATGTACTACTTCCTGCCGAAGGCAGCGAATCGGCCGGTATTCTCCTACCGCCTGTCCATCATCCACTTCTGGGCCCTGGTCTTCCTCTACATCTGGGCCGGTCCTCACCACCTTCTGTATTCTGCACTACCAGACTGGGCGCAGACGCTGGGCATGGTCTTCTCGATCATGCTGATTGCGCCCTCCTGGGGCGGCATGCTCAACGGTCTGCTTACCCTTCGGGGCGCCTGGGATCGGCTTCAGACCGACGCTATCCTGAAGTTCTTCGTGGTAGGCATCTCCTTCTACGGCATGAGCACCTTTGAAGGCCCGATGATGTCCATCCGTTCGGTGAATGCGGTCTCGCACTACACCGACTGGACCATCGGTCACGTCCACGGCGGCGCGCTGGGCTGGGTGGGAATGGTGAGCTTCGCGATGCTGTACTACATGGTGCCCCGCCTGTGGAAGCGCCCCTTGTACAGCGACTCCCTGGCAACCACACACTTCTGGCTCGCGACGGTTGGCATCGTGCTCTACCTCGTGGCGATGTGGACGGCCGGCATCACCCAGTGGTCGATGTGGAAGGCGCTGGACGAAAATGGCCAGCTTCTCTACCCCAACTTCCTGGACACCGTGCTGCGGCTCATGCCCTTCTACTGGATCCGCTTCGGCGCCGGCCTGATGTACCTCGGTGGTCTGCTGCTGATGGCCTTCAACCTCTTCAAGACTGCAACGGGTCGGGCTGCTCCTGATCTGGCGCCGTCGCTGGCGAAGTGAACCATGTCCACGAACGTACCTGAAAGTTGGCATCGCCGCACCATCGAGAACAAGAGCGCGCTTCTGGCGGTACTCACCACGGTCACCATGCTGATCGGTGGGATTGCCGAGATCGCCCCCATGTTTTCACTGGAAACCGGTCCCGAGCAGCTCGCCGGGGTCACCCCCTACACCCCCCTGGAGGTGGCCGGACGCGACATCTACATCCGGGAGGGCTGCTACGTCTGCCACTCCCAGATGATCCGGCCCTTCCGCTCGGAGACCCTGCGCTATGGCCCCTGGTCCCGCGCTGGGGAGTACGCCTACGACCATCCCTTCCAGTTGGGATCCCGGCGTATCGGGCCCGATATTCAGCGCCTTGGGCAGAAATACCCGGATGCCTGGCACTACGAGCACATGCGCGACCCGCGCAGCACCTCGCCCGGCTCGATCATGCCCACCTACCGCTGGCTCTATGAGCAGAGCTACTCGGTGAGCGATATCCAGGCTTCGCTGGGTGCACTTCAAACCGTGGGTGTGCCGTACACCGATGCTGAGATCTCTGGCGCTGACGCTTCGGTCAAGGCGCAGGCCGATGGCATCGTCCAACGCCTTGCAACCGCCAAGATCCAGGCAGAACCCGACAAAGAGATCATCGCGCTCATTGCCTACCTGCAGCGCCTTGGGGTGGACGGTCGTGCCACCCTCAAAGCTCAGGGGGTCCAATGAACATCGTCCTTCATCAGGCTGCGGGACTGGCCACGCAGGGCTGGCTTCTTGGTCTTACCACCGTCCTTTTTATGAGCATCTTCGTCGGGTGGATGGCATGGCTCTGGTCTCCGGGTCGCGGGGCGGAGCTGGATGCTGTGAGCCGCCGGGCACTGGAGGAATAAATGAGCGCCGAAAAAGATCGCATTCTCGGTCATGCAGATGAGTGTGACGGCATTGAGGAGTACGACAACGCACTCCCCACCTGGTGGCTGGGCCTGTTCATCGTCTGCGTGATTTTCTCGGCGGTGTATGTACCCTACATGCACTTCGTCACCGGCTGGACCCAGGCGGGCGAGTATGATGCCGAGGTGGCCGCAGCCAAAGCGCAGTACAAGCAGCCCGAGCCCGGCAGCGTGGCCATCGTAATGAGCCCCGAGGCGCTGGCCAAGGGCAAAGAGGTGTACACCAGCACCTGTGTGGGCTGCCACGGCCCCGAGCTGAAGGGCGGAATTGGTCCTGATCTGACCGATGCCACCTGGATCCACGGCGGTAAACCGGAAGAGATCGCCAAGACCATCACGGAAGGGGTGCTCGACAAGGGCATGCCGACCTGGGGTCCGGTCCTGGGCCCCGAGAAGGTGGCCGCCGTGACCGCCTTCATTCACAGCGCAGGGGGCGGGCAGTAGGCCTTCTCGCTGAAGTCAGACACCAAAAAACCTCCCGCTCGGGAGGTTTTTTTGTGCCGTGCGAATCCCCCCGGGGCCCCTGTGTGATTCTGCACAGATCCAGGCAAAGTGGGGAGAAAGAAGCCCCTTTTCGGGTCGGTAGGGCTACCGACCTACCGTGCGTGGGTTGGCACGGTCTTTGCTTAGACTGTGACCCTCGCCTTCGGGCGATGGCTCTCCACGGAAGCACATGGCAACGCAGCAGGCACCCCGCATTCCCAATCCCGATGTTCCTATCGGCCTTTTGGGTGCAGTACGGCAGTGGGTCTACCCCGCCAAGGTCACTGGACGCTTTCAGCGGGTCCACCGGATCCTTGGCTATCTTCAACTGGTGCTCTTTTTCGCGCTGCCGTGGGTGAAAGTCCATGGCCATCCTGCGTTCTTGTTGGACATCGACAGCCGCCGGCTGTACCTCTTCGGCTCCATGTTCACCGCCACCGACACGGTCCTGGTGGTACTCTCTCTGCTTTTTGGCGCCTTCTCCCTATTTTTCTTTACCGCGCTCTTCGGGCGGCTGTGGTGCGGCTACGCCTGCCCGCAGACGGTCTTTTTGGAAGAGCTGATCCGCCCGATTGAGTCGCTGATCGAGGGCGACCGCGGGGCGCGCATGATGCGCGACGTACGCGGGCGCTGGACCCCGGATTGGGTCTGGAGAAAGGTGGCGAAGTGGGCGGCTTTTGTAGTGGTTGCTGTTGGGACTGCGGGTAGCTTTGTCAGCTACTTTGTGCCCGCACTGGAGCTGTGGACCGGCGCGGCCAGCACCGCCGCCTATGGCAGCATGAGCTTCTTTTCGGCGATCATGCTGGCGGATTTCGGGTGGTTCCGGGAGCAATTCTGCAACTACCTCTGCCCCTATGCCCGCTTTCAAGGGGCACTGACCGACGATCAGACCCTGGTGATCGCCTACGATGTGCAGCGGGGCGAGCCGCGCGGCACCAGCCGCCGGAAGGGCGAGCAGCCCACCGGCGCCTGTATCGACTGCAAAAAGTGTACGAATGTGTGTCCGGCCGGGATCGACATCCGCAATGGTTTTCAGCTTGAATGTGTGAACTGTGCCCGCTGCGTGGATGCCTGCGAGGGTGTGATGGGCAAGATCGGCCAGCCTTCCCTGGTCAGCTATACCACCATTGCGGAGAGTGAGGGCCGAAAAGTCAAGTGGATTCGTCCGCGCACCGTCGTGTATGCGGCCATCCTCTGTGCGGTGCTGGCGGGCTTCGGCGTCGCCCTCTCCAGCCACCACCTGATCTACGCAAACGTAAACCGTGCGCCGGGGTCGCTGTTCACCGTTGACAACGATGGTTGGATCCGCAACACCTACATGGTGCGGGTGACCAACAACCATGTCGATTCGACCGGCGCGGAAAAGTTCCGCATTGAAGTCGAGGGACTCCCAGAAGGCGCAGATGTCCGTAGCATCGAGGTGGAGATCGCCCCCGAGCAGACCGTGACCGTACCGCTGATTGTGCGCCTTCCCCCGGACAGCAAGGTGCCCCGCACCCTGCCGATCGAGGTGAAAGTGATTGGCGCCAACGATGAAGTAGAACTCGATACCACCTTCAAAAGTGAGCAGGCCCTGTGATGGAAAAGCCTCCAGAAAAAATCGGCCGGAACTGGTGGGGCGTGGGTCTCATCGTCGGCTTTGTCCTGATGTTCGTGATCAACGGGGCCCGCTTCTGGTTTGCGATCAGCAACGCGGATGAGATCGTCCCCTCTTACAAAACGGAAGCACGCTGATGGACGAGGAAGCAGCCACCGGATCCTTGGCCTGCGCACACTGCGGCGCGGCAATGGAAACATCGCTGGGGCGCTACTGCTGCCACGGCTGTGAGACGGCGGCTGCGATCATCTCCGGCGCCGGCCTGGAGCGCTACTATGCAGAGCGGGAGGCCCTGCCTCCTCGGCCCGGGGCGCCGGTGCAGGGCTGGTCTTCGGTGCTGCCTGAGCAGCTTCCCGATGGTCACTGCAGCCTGCGCCTGCAAATCGACGGGATGACCTGCGCTTCCTGTGTCTGGGTGACCGAAAAGGTATTGCAGGCTACAGAGGGAGTGGAGGAGGCACAGGTTTCCTATGGCACCGGCCGGGCGACGCTACGTTGGGATCCCAAGCGGATCGACCTGGAAAAAATCGCTGCCCGGATTTCGGCACTGGGCTATCGCCCCCGGCCCTTGGAGGCGGCTCCCACCTGGGATCGGGCGCTACTGGTGCGCCTCGGAGTGGCCACCTTTTCGGCGATGAACACGATGATGCTGGCGATCAGCGTGTATCTGGGGTGGTGGGAGGGCATGGATCCCCGCTTTGCCGCCCTCTTCCGCTGGATCCAGCTCTTGTTGGCGACACCAGTGGCGCTCTGGGCCGCGGGCCCCTTCTTCTCGGCGGCCCTTCAGGGGCTGCGACACCGTCTGCTGCACATGGATCTGCCGGTCAGTCTGGGCATTGCGGTGCTCTACGGGCACGGTGTGGTTGCGACGTGGATGGGGGAGGATTCCTACCTGGACTCGTTGACCATGCTGGTGGCCCTGCTGCTGATGGGCCGCGTGCTGGAGCAGCGGGGGCGTACGCGGGCCGCGGCCGCCGCCGCTTCTCTCGCGGCGGTGTTGCCCTCGGTCGTGCGTCGGGTAACTGCCGATGGTGTGGAGAATATCGCTGCCGAAAAACTGGCGGTGGGAGATGAGATTGTTGTTGCCTCGGGGGAAGAGGTGGGGGCAGATGGGGTGGTGGTGAGAGGCGAGGGCAGCCTGCGGATGGCGTTGGTGACCGGAGAGTCCGCACCGGTGCGGGTGGCTCCGGGGGACCGCGTGGTGGCGGGCGCAGCGCTGATCGAGGGGAACCTGCGGCTTCGGGTGGATGCGGTGGCGGCAGAGTCGTTGGTGAGCCGTATGGCAAAAGGTTTGTTACAGGCTGGTGATCGGCCTGTGGAGCCCACCCTTCCCGATCGGGTGGCGCCCGTGTTCACGGCCGCAACCCTGGTGGTGTCGACGCTGACTTTTTTCGGCTGGTATCGGATGGACGGCCTGGAACCTGCACTCCATGCAACGATTGCCGTGCTTGTTGTCGCATGTCCCTGTGCGTTGGCCCTTGCCGCACCGCTGGCTTCGGCTGCGGGCCTGGGGGCGGCGGCGCGGCGCGGCATGCTCCTTCGCTCGGGCGACGTTCTCCGTCGTCTTGCGGAAGTGAAGGAGGTGGCGCTGGACAAGACGGGAACGCTGACCGGCGGGGAGCTGGAGGTGGAGGAGGCCAGCGACGCGGATCTCCGCATCGCGGCAGCCTTGGAGCGGGAGAGTATCCACCCGGTGGCCCGGGCCCTGGTGGGCGAGGCGATGCGGCGGGGCATTCCGCTGGCCGAGGCTCAGAAGGTGCAGGAAGTCGCCGGGGAGGGGATCTCGGGCATCATCGGCGGGAAGCGCTGGGTGTTGGGTAGGGGCGCACGTGGGGGCGAGCTGAGCCTGCATGCAGACGGGGAGATTCCGCGCCGGTTGCGCCTGAAGGACCGTCTGCGGCCGGATGCGGCACGTACGGTGGCGGCGCTGCGGGCGCGCGGGCTGCGGGTGGTGATGCTCTCGGGGGACCACACCGACGTGGCGATGCAGATCGGTCGGGACGCCGGAGTGGACGAAGTGGTGGCCGAGCTGCGGCCGGAAGGGAAGGCGGACTGGCTGCGCGGGCGTCCGACCCTTTTTGTCGGGGATGGGCTGAATGATGGTCCCGCACTGCGGACGGCTGCTGTGGGGATCGCAATGGCAAAGGGTGCCGCCTCTTCGCTGATGATTGCGGATGGGGTGGTGGTGACCGAGGCGCTTGCGCCCCTGTTGGCGGGCCTCCGCGCGGCCGAGTATTCGCGTGCGGCGGTACGCGGAAACCTGCGGCGCTCCCTGTTGTATAATGTCAGTGCAGTCGCAGCGGCGGCAATCGGGCTGGTGAACCCCCTGGTCGCGGCGCTGCTGATGCCGCTGTCCAGCGGCCTGGTGATCTGGGGTGCGGCCCGAATTGAACGGCAGGTCGCGAAGGAGAGTGTAGGATGAACGCGATACTCTTTCTGCTTCCGATTGCTCTGGTGCTGGGCGCCATCTTCGCCTTCCTCTTTCTGAGGGCGGTGCGTGGCGGGCAGTTCGATGACCTGGATGATCCGCCGACCCGGATGCTGAAGGACTGAGTCCCACAGGACCGAGCGCGAAGAAGTAGATTTGTGTCGCGCCCTTTCGCTTCTTCGCTGCCGTGGATAGAATGCTGACACCGCGATGTCATTTTCCCGTCACCAGGATCAGACCGCGGGGCCTATCGGCCAGATGTGGAGATCCTTGAGGCGGCAAAAAATATCCCTTCTTCGGCCTCATGCTTGGGGGCCCGGGTCCGTAGAAGGGGGAGGAAAGAGGCAGGGATGGGTCGGGAAGAGGAAGCGCTGCACATCGATGAAGCCTGGCTGCGGGAGCGGCGGGCCGAGATTGAGGCTGCGCGCCAAACGCCGCCACCGGGGCCGGATGCCACGGACGAGGAACGTCAGGCCTATGCGACGGTGACCACCTTTGTGAAGGAGGCCGCCGAGGCGCTGGCTGGAGTAGAGGCTGCCCTACGGCAGCGCCGGATCGAAGAGTCCAAGCGGCGGCAGCAGCAGGTGCAGTGGGAAGTGGTGCGCCTGCGTTTGCGCAAGAGTGTAAGCCGCCAAAGCGACGATCGGCGCCAGCAAAGTAATGCGCTGATGCGACGGGTTTTGCCCTCGGACAAGGGGCTTACGCAGCGCCTGGGAGAGTCGGAGTGGTCTGAGCAGCGCCGCTTCCTGAGTGGTGCGATCGACAATTTCCGGAATGGCATGCAGATGTTGCCGCCAGAGGAGATCATGGCGGAGAGCCGTATCCTCCTGGACTTCTTCTCGGTGCTCCAGCCACCGCGCGCCCAGGATCCGGCCCAGGAGCAACGGGCCCACATGCTCCTGTCCGAGCAGGCCCGCGACCTGCGCAACTGGAGTATGCAGGCGGAGAAGCAGCTTGTCATGCACACGATGGCGCAGCACGCCCTGGGGGCAGCCGCCGTGGGCGGCGACGAGAACTGAAGGCAGGGGCTCAGCGGCCTTGGAGCGCGGCGCGAATCTCCTCCCGGGTGCCCTGAGCAAAGAGGGGGAGCAGGGCGCGGAGCGGCTCGGCCCCTTCGATGGCCTGTAGTGCAGCGGGCAGCTCCGCCTCCTCGCAGGCGAAGCGGATGCGGTAGAGCTGGATAAGGCTCTCCCGGATACCACGAAGCTCGCCGAGGGTGGCCCCTCTGGCCTCCCCTCTGGCCTCCCCTTTGGCCTCCCCGATCGCCTGCTGTCGCTGCACCCAGTTGTCGTAGAGCTGCTGGTAGGGCTGCATCATCGGGATTTCCTCCTTCGGGTTCAGCTGCAAGGCGAGGATGGGCATCAGTCGGGCGGCGGTCTGGTGCTCCCAGCACAGCGCGGGGAGGGCGGCCAGCTCCTGCTCCGCCTCTCTCAAGGTACGCCCCGATCCCAGTAAGCGCAAGAGCAGAGTGTCCCGTTCCCGGGGCAGCTCGGACACCACGACCAAGCGCGCCCGATAGAGCGGTGCCAGCTCGTAGAAGCCCCGCATCCATTGTGGAACGGGCGCCAAGCGCCCCTCGTGGATAAGCCCGTTCGGGCGGCCCGCAGAGATCAGGTACATCCATGGATGTTCGGTCTTCAGCCAGCTCTGCATCGCCACCTGCTTCTGGATGCACTGAAGCCAGGCAGTTGCGGCCGGCGCCTGGTGATAGAACTCCACCACCGTCGGCCCTGCACCGAGAAGAGGGCCGAAGATGCCCGGCAGGGTGGAGACCCCATCCGGCTGATACCAGAAGTCCACCCGCCGCGGGCTCACCACCACCTCAGTCTCCACCCCATAGCTGCCTTTGCCCTCACAGATCTCGGAGAGGAGCAGCTTGGCCCACAGATCGTAAGGGGTGCGGAAGCTCATGCACCCGCCCTATCGCAGGGGAACAAATGAGCAACAAGGGGGACATAATATGAGAGGGTTTGGATAAAATACGTACAGGAGCCGCAGAAGGCCGAAGATGGCGCTTGCCGGTGCCGCCTACTGCCATTCTGGCAATGTAACCCACATTACAAATTCATTTTTTCGGCCTTGGTGCATAGAGATGGAGCCACTTTGCGATCCATGCCTCGGCGCAGGTGCGGTGGCAGTCCGGCGCCAGCTCCCCGGTTTGGCGGGCCAGGGCCAGGGCGGCGGCCAGCTCGCGGTTGGCCGCCTCGGTCTGGCCCGCCTCGCTCAGGCGTCGGGCGTGCACCAAGGCGGCGCGGAGCCGTAGCTCTGGCGCTGCCTCGGCCCAGGCGGGCAGCTCGGCCTCCAGCTCCTCCAGGCTCAAAAACTCCAGCCGCCGGAGCTTCAACCAGGCGGAGCCGGGATCGTGGCGGATGGCCTCCTCCAGATCGGCCCGCGCGCGCAGGCGATCTCCCTCTTCCAGCGCCATCCGCGAGGCGATCACCATCATTCGCGCACGGGGCGGCGCCGCGTCGTGGGTGCTGACGGTGGTGAGGGGCGGGGGAGGGGGCTGCACCACATGCAGCCCACCACAGGCCAATAGCGCTACAAGCCCCGCGACCACAGGTTCGCCGCGGCGGGTTTGATGGGCAGAATGCCGACCATCAAGCAGAGCACCCCGGCAAAGCCGATGGGCAGGGCGCCCCACCACCAGGCCTGACCCCAACGCCAGGACAGGTAGACGCCCACCACCTCCAACGCCAGAATCAGGCAGGTGAATGCCAGAGAAAGCACCATGTAGAACATGGCCGCGGGCGACGCGGCCGCCCGCGCCGCCGTATCCGCCTTGAAGTCCGGCCAGATAGCGCCCATACAAAGCGCCATGGTCGACAGCGCAAAACCAAGGAGGATCGTAGTGATGGCCTCCAGGACGATCAGGAAGGTGGAGGCGCCCAACAGGATTCCGCTGCCGACGACGACCACCTCGCCCACAAGGAGCATCGGCCCCAGGCCCAGCACGGACTTGGCCCACAGCCAGCGCGCCGGTTCTACAGGTGCAGAGCGCACAATCCACCAGCCCCGCCCTTCCCGGCTGACCGCAGTGAACTGGAACCGGGCGGCGATCGCGGACATCACAAAGCCACCCATGCCCAGGTTCACAAAGGCGATCCCCTCGGAAATCCAGCGGCGGATGTTACCGGAAAAGTTGTCCATCGGCAGCGAGGAGATGCTGATGAGGTAGACCGCACAGAGGCCGATCAACATAAAGATTTGCGACCACTGCGCGGGGTCTCGCACAAAAACCCGCAGCTCCTTGGAAACCACGGCGCGCCAGGCCGCGGGCAGGGGCGCAGTCAGCAGATCAAAGGTGTTGGAGCGGTAGAAGCGGGCGTCGCGTGCCTCCTGGGCGCGGGCCCAGCCATTGTCAAAACCCCAGGCTGTCGCCCAGCGGGCGATCCCCGAGGTGGCCAACACCCCGGTCACAAGCAGCCCCACCTGCATCCAGGGCACCGGAGAGTGCAGCAGGGTGGCCAGAAGCACATCGGCCACCCACCGCGCGGGGAACAGGGTGGGGGCAGGCACCTGAACGTCGGCAAGCCAGCCTGCAAGACTCTCAAACTGATCGGCCTCTAACAGCCGTTCTGGGCGGAGGGTGCGCATCACCACAAAGAGGACCGAAATCATCACCAGCGCCAGCAGTACCATCAGCTCCCGGGTGCGCCTCGCCGGAAAAACATTCACCAAGATGGTTGCGACGGTAATTCCCACATTCGCGGCGATGATCATCATCCCCGGGATCATCGTGGCCACGGACAGGTAGTAGGCGTAGCCGGCCTCCGCAACCACACCGTAGGCCAGGAATACCGGGCCTCCAAAGAGGGTCATCATCCAACTGGACTGCCCAACGGTGTCGGCCAGACGTGCATAGTGGAAGACCGGACGCGATACCGGAAGACCCAGCACCAGCTCCAGGTCGTCCGCCAGATAGTAGGTGGAGAGGGCGGTGATGATGTTGGAAAAACTCAACATCACGAACAGAAAGACCACCATCATCTGCATCAGGGTGCGGGCCAACAGCGGCCCCACCAGCTCCTCGTTCCAGAAGCGACCGAAGAGAAAGAGCAACAACGCGAAGAGGCCGGCCCAGAAGAGGACGCCTACGAAGCCCAATCCCGCGTAGAGGCTGCGCTGTTCGCCGCGCAGGATGAGGTTGCGGGCGCCGGTGAAGCGGGGGGAGAGGAGGGTGCGCCAGCTCCGCCAGGGGGAGATGGCGACCCGCCCGTCGCTAGCGTCCACCACGGTTCGGATCGTCGGAAGGGGGCGTCCATGCTGCCGAACCCTGTTCGCGGTTTCCGCGCTCCACCGTTGCGCGCACGTAGGCGCGGAGCAACGCATTGCGCTTGGCGCCACCCAGGAGGGTACGAAGATCCTCGTAGACCTGGGGATCCCGTACCAGCAGACCGGCGGTGCCCTCGCCCTGATCGATGGCACCGGCGATGGCCCGTAGCGACGCAACCGTCTGCTGCAGGTCATCGACCATCTGGGCCTTCTCCGGGTCATAGAGCAGGGAGTGCGCGAGAGAATCCTGGGTTTTCAGGTCGGTGACCACCCCTTCCAGGGTGTCGGCGAGGCTGGTGAGCTGGTTCAACAGCTCGTCCCCGTCGTCACCATAAACCAACGCATTGGCAATACCGTCGCCCTGCCGGACTTCGGTGGTGATCGCGGCAGCGTCGCCGGTCACTTTTTCGATGTTGGCCAGGGTGCGCTTGAGAGAGGCCGACGCGGCGGCATCGTAGATCACCGTGTGCAGAAGACCCTTTCCGTTCTTGGCTTCCGCCAGCAGCGCTTCGATGTGCGACAGGGACTCCGCCAGTCGGGCCGACTGCGCCGAGGCATCATCCCCCAGCATAAGGTCCACTTTCTTGGAGATGCTGCGGGCGTTTTCCACGATCGCCGTGGCCTGGTCGGCGTAGGTCATGAAGTCCAGCGCTTCGACGCTGGTGATCTCCTGGCCGTCGGTCAGGGCAGCCTGCGTGGGAGAGCCGGAGGAGACGGTGATGTACATGTCCCCCAACAGGCCCACGGTAGAGATAGTGGCGGCGGAGTCACTGCGGATGCGCTCCTGGAAGCGCTTCTGGATGGTCAGCTCGACATAGATGGCGTGGCGCCCCACCTGCTCCGGTGGCAGGTTTGCGGGCTCGGGATCGTTCTCGAACTCCACCACGGAAACCTCGCCCACGTCCACACCGGCGACGCGAACGATCGCTCCGACCTTCAAGCCCTTCACATCCCGATACCAGGTGTGCAGGTTGTAGGTGGGTTCAAAGATGTCGGAGGAGCCGCCCAGCAAAAAGGCAGCAAAACCGATGAGAAAAACAAAGAAGAGGAC